>JBBRGA010000109.1:0-11808 GCA_038241115.1 Burkholderiales bacterium
AGCGCCCCACCACCGCCCGCGCCGACCATCACGGCCGTCACGGCAACTCCGCCGCCCGCACCTGTGGTGATCGCACCTGCGCCGCCACCAGTGGTTGCCGCTGCAGCACCCGCGCCGCCTGCGCCACCCGCACCAGTCGCCAAGCCGGCTGGCCCGGTTTCAGCGGGTACCGTGTGCTCGAAAATGCCGCCTCCAGAGGCGCCCGGCGTTAACACAGAAGTGCAGGGCAGCATCGTTGTGCTGGCCACGCTGAAGGCGGGCCGGGTGGTTCAGGTTGACGTCGAGAAAAACACGCTCAAGGGCGTCGCGGACCGACGCGTGATGCGCCAGTTTGTCAGCGCCGTTGAAACTGCGATGAAGGATGGTTACGCATGCTCTGGCGACGGCGTGCAAATACGGCAAGAGTTTTATTTCGACATCAAGTAAAGCCGGCATTGGCCAGTAAGCGCGTTGCTGAGCGCAAACGTCCGTGCCAAAAAGCCGCCATCCAACACCCCCCCACATTCAATCTTTAGCCTTGAATTTCCCAGGAGCCCTCATGACCTTACGTTCAAACACTTTGTTCTCTCTCGTCCTGGTGGCCGCGTTGGCGGCCGCATTGCCCCTTCCGGCACAAGCCCAGGATGCCAAACCTGCCGCATCGGCTCCGGAGGCTGCTGCTGTGGCGGCGCCGGCCTCCGCAACTGCTGTTGTGGCCGCACCGATGTCCAACGCAGGCGTGACCAGCAAAGAAACCGTCGACAACCCTTACGGCTTGGGCGCGTTGTGGGCGCAAGGTGACTTCGTTTCACGGGGCACGCTGATCATCCTGGTGCTGATGAGCATGGGCAGTTGGTACATCTTGATAACCAAGCTGTATGAGAGCTTCAAGATCGCGGGCGAGGCTAAAAAGGCGCGTAAAAACTTCTTCAAGGCTCCCAACTTGGCTGCTGGTGCCAAGTCCTTGAAAGAGGGCAGCGCCTTTCGCTTCATTGCCGACAGTGGCATTGCGGCCAGTGCGAACCACGAAGGTGACTTGACCAAAAATATCGATCACAACACGTGGGTGGCGATGGGCATGGAACGCAGCGTTTCGGATGTAAATAGCCGTTTGCAGGACGGTTTGTCGTTCTTGGCCACCGTCGGCTCCACCTCACCGTTCATCGGCTTGTTCGGCACGGTCTGGGGCATCTACCACGCGCTGACGGCGATCGGCATTGCGGGTCAAGCATCGATCGACAAAGTGGCTGGCCCAGTGGGCGAAGCGCTCATCATGACGGCCATTGGTTTGGCAGTGGCCGTGCCTGCGGTGCTCGGCTACAACTGGCTGGTGCGTCGCAACAAGATCACCATGGAAAACGTGCGCGGCTTCGGTGCCGATTTGCACGGCGTGTTGATGGGCGCGAAGAGCAGCAGCGTTCGCTAGACCAACAGCCTGCTTCTAAGTCCGGTGTTGGCATTTCGCCCAACACCTTCAAACAAGCATTCAGACAAGAGAACAACGCACCATGGCCTTCAACGTCGGCAGCGACAGCGGGGAAGACGAAATCAATGCCAGCATCAACACCACGCCATTGGTGGATGTGATGTTGGTGTTGCTCATCATCTTTCTCATCACCATTCCGGTGGTCACGCAAACTGTGCCCATGAGTCTCCCGAAAGAGACCAACATTGCGCACCAAACCAAGCCCGAGAACATCGAGATTTCGGTCAACAAAGACGGCGACGTGTTTTGGAATGCGAAAGCCGTCGCGGACAACGACACCTTGGTGAAAAAACTAAAGCAAATTGGCGTCCTGAACCCGCAGCCGGAGGTTCACATACGCGGTGACGAGAAGGCTCGTTACGAATCGGTGGGCCGCGTCGTCTTTGCTTGCCAAAGGGCAGGCATTTTGAAGATCAGCTTCGTTACCGAACCACCTCCGAAAGGCTGAGAACGTCATGGGAATGAACATAGGAACGGGTGGCTCAGGCGAGCCTGAAGTCATGATGGACATGAACACCACGCCGCTGATCGACGTGATGCTGGTGCTGATCATCATGCTCATCATCACCATACCGGTGCAGCTGCATTCGGTGAACCTCAGCATGCCGGCGGGCAACCCGCCGCCGCCCACCAAAGAACCGGTGGTGGTGATGATCGACGTTGACTTCGACGGCACCGTGCTATGGAACGGCGAAGCACTGACCGATCGCAACGTGCTCGAAGCCAGGCTGAGTCAAGCCGCCTCTTTGGCCGATCAACCCGAAGTTCACCTGCGCCCCAACAAACTGGTCGAGTACAAATCGGTGGCTGCTGTGATGGCAAGTGCCCAGCGCTTGGGTATTACCAAGTTGGGCATCGTGGGCAACGAGCAGTTTGTGAAGTGATGAGGAACGCCCTGGGCGAGCTTTCATATTCGCGGCCCTCATCTGTGGCGCATCGAATGGCCGGGTCTTTTCTAGCAGCGGTGTCTTTAACAGCAACCTTGTTGCTCTCTTCCACCCTGGCACATGCGCAGGGCCTGCGCCCTGAAGTCGGTAAGCCGCTGCAAGCCGCATCTGAACTCGTGAAGGCGCAAAAATTCAAGGACGCCCTGGCGAAGGTGCGCGAGGCTGACGCGGTGGGCGGTAAAACAGCCGACGAGACCTACCTGATCGAGCGCATGCGCATGTCGGCGGCCTCGGGTGCGGGTGATGTAGAGACCGCGGGCAAAGCATTCGATGCCATCAGTGGCAGCCCCAAATTGGCAGCGGCTGACAAGTTGCGCATGATGGAGTCGCTGGCAGGCAGCAGCTACCGGGCAGGCAACTACGCTGGCGCGATGCAGTGGAGTCAGCGCTATCTGCGCGAAGGTGGCACCAGTGCGTCGATACGGACGCTGTTGATTCAAAGCCAATATTTATCAGGTGACTTCGCGGGTGTACAAAAAGAACTGACCACCGAGATCCAAGCCACCGAGCGCGCTGGCAGCTCTCCAGCCGAAGAGCGCATCAAGTTGCTCATGACCGCTGCGCTCAAGCAAAACGACACCGCTGCCTACGTTTACGCGATGGAAAAGCTGGTCACTTACTACCCCAAAAAAGAATACTGGACTGACCTTCTGAGTCGCCTGCAACGCAAGCCCAATTTCAGCGATCGCCTTGCGCTTGACACCTATCGCCTCAGCCTGGCCACCGGGAGCATGACAAAGGCCAGCGATTACATGGAGATGGCACAGTTGGCGGTGCAAGCGGGCTACCCCGTCGAGGGTAAGCAGGTTGTCGATAAAGGCTTTGCGGCAGGCGTGTTGGGAACGGGAGCCGAGGCTGAGCGCCACAAGCGCTTGAAAGACCTGATCGTCAAACGCACCGACGAAGACAAAGCCGCGCAAGCCTCCAATGAAGCTGAAGCCGCAGCCGCGAAAGACGGCAACGGGCTGGTGAGCGTAGGCTACAACCAAGTGCTGAACGGCCAAGCAGCCAAGGGCCTGGCAAGCATTCAGCAGGGCATCGCCAAAGGCGGGTTGAAGCGCCCGGAAGATGCCAAGTTGCACTTGGGGATGGCGCAGCTTTTGGCAGGCGACAGCGCAAAGGCGCAGGCCACCTTCAAGACGGTGACTGGCGCGGACGGAACTGCGGATTTGGCGCGCCTGTGGGCGCTTTACGCCAAACGCAAGGGTTGATCGGCGTACTACCGCGACGACCTTCCACAAAAAAACCGACTCATCGAGTCGGTTTTTTACTTTGCGCGATCGAGTGCTGAAGACTCACTTTGGAGCGAGTCGAATCGCCCCGTCGAGGCGTATGACTTCGCCGTTCAGCATGTCGTTGGTGATGATCTGATGGACCAGCTTGGCGTAGTCGGCGGGCTTGCCCAAGCGGCTGGGGAAGGGCACACCCGCAGCCAGGGTGTCTTGCATTTCTTGGGGCATGGCGAACAACATCGGCGTGCCGAAAATGCCGGGCGCGATGGTCATGTTGCGGATACCGTTGCGCGCCAAGTCACGTGCGATGGGAAGCGTCATGCCCACCACACCGCCCTTGGAGGCTGAGTAAGCAGCCTGACCAATCTGGCCATCGAAGGCGGCCACGCTGGCCGTGCTGATGAGCACACCCCGCTCGCCAGTGGGCTCGGGGGCGTTGGCGCTCATCGCTTCGGCGGCGAGTCGGATCATGTTGAAGCTGCCGATCAAATTCACCGTGACGACCTTGGTGAATTGCGCCAGTGAATGCGCGCCGTCTTTGCCCACCGTTTTGGTGCCCACCGCGATGCCTGCGCAGTTCACCAAGCCCACGAGCTTGCCCATCGACAGGGCTTGGGCCACGACGGCCTTGCCGTCAGCCTCCGCGCTCACATCGCATTTCACAAAAGCTGCGTTTGACGCGCCCAATTCGGCCACCAGGGCAGCTCCCTTGTCGGCTTGCAAGTCGGCAATGACGACTTTGCCGCCGTGTTCCACCAGCATGCGCGCGGTGCCTTCACCCAAGCCGGATGCGCCACCGGTGACGATAAATACTTTGCCTGAAATTTCCATGCTGGGAACCTTGCTGAAATGGTTGATAGGTGTCGAAGGCAATCACTGCACTTGAAAGACCCGTTGCTGAAGACTGCGCCAATGACCGCTTTTAAAAACTGACCACAGAGGCAATTTGTTTGACCTCAGGCCAATGCCGCGAGCGCGCGCTCAGTGATTTCGTCCACGCTGCCAGTGCCGCTTATTTTTCGGTAAGCGGGAGCCTGGCCATCGCCGCTGTGCGACCAATCCGAGTAGTAAGCCACCAGCGGGCGCGTTTGACTTTGGTAGACGTCGAGCCGCTTGCGCACAGTGGCTTCTTCGTCGTCTGCGCGCTGGATCAAATCTTCGCCGGTGATGTCGTCTTTGCCTTCAACTTTCGGCGGATTGAAGCGCAGGTGATAGGTGCGGCCCGATGCAATGTGCACTCGGCGCCCGCTCATGCGCTCGATGATGGCGGCGTCGGGAACATCGATTTCCAGCACCAAGTCGAGCTTCACGCCGGCAGCTTTCATGGCGTCGGCTTGCGGAATGGTTCGCGGAAATCCGTCGAACAAAAAGCCGTTGGCGCAGTCAGCTTCGGTGATGCGTTCTTTCACCAGGCCGATGATGATGTCGTCGCCCACCAAGGCTCCGGAATCCATTACTTTCTTGGCCGCCACGCCCATTGGTGAGCCGGCCTTTACAGCAGCGCGCAGCATGTCGCCGGTGGAAATTTGAGGGATTCCGAACTTCTTGCAAATGAAGGCCGCTTGCGTGCCTTTGCCCGCACCCGGGGCGCCCAACAAAATCAATCTCATGGCTTGTCCTCGTTATTTTTTTGGTGCGGTTTACGGCTGAGCCGCAACGCTGTGGAGGCAGCGTTTACGCCGCTCGAAATCGAGAATAGCACGCAGTCTGTGAGTCTGGCTAACACCTTCGCGCGGCTGCGCAGGTCTGCGCGCGGGCCCAACGCATCGGCCAATTAACGCCTGATTGAAGGTGCCAGTTCAAGTGCTGCGAGAGCACCAAGCGCGCACCCTTTCCAGGTCGGCCGGAGTGTCGACGCCGGGCTTTGGTGTGAGTTGCGTGACGTGCACGGCAATGCGTTCGCCGTGCCACAGAACGCGCAGTTGCTCGAGCGATTCGGTGATCTCGATGGGGCTGATGAGCAGGCCGGGAAAGGCTCTCAAGAAGCCGGCGCGATATGCATAGATGCCGACGTGGCGAAGTGGCGGTGGCGAGCTGATCGCAGCTGAATTCGGTGCGTCACGCCAGCAAGGGATCGGCGCGCGTGAAAACAGCAAGGCCCGGCCCTTGGCGTCGAGCACTACTTTGACAACGTTGGGGTTCAACCATTCGTCGGCGCTGGCAATGGCGTGCGCCACGGTGCTCATCACGCAGTCGCCGTGGGCCTGCAGTTCTGCGGCGCAAGCGTTGATGAGTGCAGGCGCTATCAGTGGCTCATCGCCTTGCACGTTCACCACCAGGTCATTACCGTCCAAGCCCAGCAGATCGCAGCATTCCGCCAAGCGGTCGCTGCCCGTGGCGTGGTCTACACGGGTCAGAACGGATGTGATGCCGTGCGCCGCACAAGCTTCGACGATGTCAGCGTGGTCAGCGGCCACCACCACGCGCGAGGCAGCGGACAACAGGGCTTGCCGGGCCACGCGCACCACCATGGGCAAGCCGGCGATATCGGCCAGCGGCTTGCGTGGGAGGCGTGTCGAGGCGAGTCGCGCGGGGATGAGAACGGTGAAGTTCAAGGCTGTGGCGTGCTGGGGTCAGCGGTCGAAACAGCGGCAGACCCGGCGGCAGATTCAACCGTGGTTTCGGCGCTCGCTGTGTCCAAGCTGCGCGCTGCGTTTTCCAGCATCACGGGGATGCCGTCGTGAACTGGAAAAGCCAAACGGTCGGCATGGCAAACCAATTCATGCCGCTCGCTTTGCGGTGGCCGTTGGTGTTCCAGGGGGCCTTTGCAAACTGGGCAAACCAAGAGGTTGAGCAGGCGGGTGTCCATGGCATTTCCTGAGGTTATGCAGTTTGTGGCGCGTGCCGAGCGGCTGTTCGCGTTAGTTGGGTGGTGGTGGCAACAACGCAAGCAAAGCGGCACCGCTGGCCGGGTGCAGCGCAAAGTTTAGCGGCGCGACCCAGACTCTGACGCCGCCCGTCTGCGCTGGCTTCAACTTGACGGCGTCTTTCTCGGTCACGATCACATCAAGCGCATCTGCGGGCCAGGGCAGGAAGCTGAAGTCAAAGTGATCGGGCAGCGGGAGAGGTTGCAGTCGCGCCAAGCCGGCGCTGCGCAGCATTGCGAAAAAACGCTCTGGCCGGGCCATGCCCGCCGCTGCCCAAATGGGCTTGGATTGCAGCGCTCGAAGTCCTTCATCTGTGGCTGGTTGACCGGCCCACCAGTGCTCCAGGAGCACGGCACCCGCCAGCTTACGCTGTGCGACTTCACCGGGCCATCGGGTGGAAGCTTGCAAGGCGTTGTAGACCACCACGGTGTGCTTATGGGCAGAAGCCACAGGTGTCGCAGGAAAAGGTTCGCGCAACGGCCCTGCAGGCAGCAGCCAGCCATTGCCCACGCCGCGCTCGTCGAACACCACCACTTCCGCGTCGCGCTTCAGGCGGTGATGTTGCAAGCCGTCGTCGCTGACGATGATGTTCACCTCGGGATGAGCATGCAGCAGCTGCTGTGCTGCGGCCACTCGGTCGCGCCCTACCTGCACCGGCACTTTGCAGCGCAGCCGAAGCAGCAGGGGCTCGTCGCCGCTTTCAGATGCAGGTGTGGTGGGCAGCACTTCTTGAACGCCGTCACGTTTTCTTCCGTAGCCGCGCGACACGATGCCGGGGCGAAATCCGCTTTGCCTCAAAAGCGCCACCACGGCCGCTACCGTGGGTGTCTTGCCGGCACCGCCGACGATCAGGTTGCCCACCACCACCACCGGCACTGGCAGGCTGTGCGCACGCAACAAACCGACTCTAAACAGCAGCTTGTGCACCGTGATCGCTGCCCACATCAGCGCTGAAAGCGGCAGCAGCAAACAAGCGGTGATTCCGCGGTGCAGCCAAGCCGCTTGGAGCTGCGCCGACATATGCGCTGACATACGCGCAAACATATGTTCAGAGACACGCGCAAAGAAGCGTACCCAAACGCGCGCCGACATCTCAGCGTGCTTCGCCGCTGGAGGAGTTTTGGGTGGCAAAGGTGAGCTTGACCAAGCGGGCGCGGCGCGCTGCATCCATCACATTGATCACCGCTTGGTGCGGCGCTTGGGCGTCGGCCGAAATGATGACAACCGGATCGGACGAACCGATGGCTGCAGCGGCGAGTTCGCTCGTCAATGCCACCACACTGCGGCCGTCTACCGGCTTGCGGTTGATGGCGTAGCGGCCATCGGCTGCCACTGCCACGATGATCTCGCGCGCACGGTCGCGTAATTTGTCGGCATCGGCCACCGGCAGGGTGACTTGCAACTCGGTGAACTTGGAATACGTGGTGGACAGCATCAGAAAAATCAAAATCACCAACAGCACATCGATGAACGGGATGAGATTGATCTCAGGCTCATCGCGAGGGCCTCTGCGAAAGTTCATCGGCATGGTGCGTCAAATATCTGTTGTCTGTTGTCTGTTGTCTGTTGTCTGTGGTCTGTTGTCCGCTGTCTTTTGCTGATGCGCGATATCAAGCGGTGGTTTGACGCTTCACCGCCAGGCGCATCAAATGTGAGACCAACTGGTCGCAGCCCTGTTCCAGGTCCAGCGTGTAGCCGTCCACGCGACTGCGAAAGTAGCGATAGAACATGAGCGAGGGAATGGCCACGATCAAGCCGAATGCCGTGTTGTAAAGCGCCACTGAAATGCCGTGCGCCAACAATGCCGGGTTGGCGGCTCCTGTAGGTGCCTGCGCACCAAAAATCTCGATCATGCCGATCACGGTACCCAACAAACCCAACAACGGCGCAGCTGAAGCGATGGTTCCCAAGGTGCTGAGGTAGCGTTCGAGCTTGTGCACCCCGGCGCGTCCGGCGGACTCGAAGGCGTCGCGCAAAGCGCGTTCGGTGATGCGGGGCTCTGCCATCGCCACACGCAAACCATTTGCCAACACATTGCCCAACACCGAGTTGCTGGCCAACTTGTCGACCACTTCGGTGGTGGGCAAAGTGGTGCGCATCACGCCGACGACTTCTGCCATCAAATTTGGCGGCGCCACACGGCTGGTTCTGAGGCTGGAAAAACGCTCTATCACCAATGCCAGCGCGGCAACGGAGCACAACAGCAAAGGCCAAATTGGCCATCCGGCGGCTTGTATGATCGAAAACAATCGAGGCCTTTCAACGACGCTGCCCATGCTCGGGAAGCGCGATTATGGACCGTAGACTGGGCACGGCCGGGCGCTTTAATGGCACGTTTCCAAGCCCGGATGGACCACCTCAGAACGGTTCGGGAAGCCGCACTGCAATTCATCCACCGCAACTGTGGACAACTGTGTGGACAACCCTGCCGCGGTTGGCAGCAAAGCGTTGAATCTCAAGCCCCCGAACAGAATGCCTATTCTTTAAGCACAGAAAAAGCGTTGAAAAACAACCACTTAGACCATTGTGAAACCTACGTGACAGTCTCGATCGCTGCCGTGGCCTTGCTCGGCGCGGTTGTGGACTTCTCGGGCCCCGCCAGCACTGGGTTTGCCGATGATTGAGCCTCTGAACACCGCCGCAGACAACGCAGTCAGCGCACGCACCGACCTACCTTCAACGCGGTCCGTGTGGAGCGTGGCGGCGCTGGTTCATGCGGTGGCTGACACCTTGACCAGCCGCTTTGCATCTGTCACCGTGAAGGGAGAAATCTCAGGCTTCACACGTGCGACCAGCGGGCACTGCTACTTCACGCTGAAGGACAGCGACACGGGAGCTGCGGCAATGCGCTGCGCGCTGTTCAGGCGTTCGGCCAGCTTGCTGGACTTCACGCCCACCGAAGGCGCTTTGGTGGTGGTCCGGGGCCGCTTGGCGGTGTACGAGCCGCGCGGCGAGTTGCAGTTCGTGGCCGAGTCCATGCAGCGCTCCGGCGAAGGCGCACTTTTTGAGAAATTCCTTCAACTCAAGGCCAAGCTGCAAGCCGAGGGTTTGTTTGATGCCGCACGCAAACGTGGGCTGCCCGCGCACCCGCGCTGCCTTGGTGTTGTCACGTCTTTGGGTGCCGCCGCGCTTCGCGACGTGTGTGCCGCACTGGCGCGCCGCGCGCCGCATGCCTCACTGGTCATCTACCCGAGCTTGGTGCAGGGCGCCGACGCGCCCGAAGCCTTGGTCAAAGCCATGCAGTTGGCCGCACAGCGCGCTGAAATTGACCTGCTCTTGGTGTGCCGCGGCGGTGGTTCATTGGAAGATCTGTGGGCCTTCAACGACGAGCGTGTGGTGCGCGCCATTGCGGCCTTTCCCGTGCCTGTGGTGTGCGGTGTGGGCCATGAGAGCGATGTGACCCTGGCCGACTTTGCCGCCGACCGACGCGCCGCCACGCCCACCGCGGCCGCCGAATTGGCCGCACCTGTGACGGAAGATCTGCTGATCGATTTGGCCGCGCTGGCGCAGCAAATGTCGCGTCGCATTCAGCGCACGCTTGACGGCCATGCGCAGCGCCTGGATGCGTGCAGCTTGCGCTTGTCGCGTCCGGCCGAGGCGGTGCGCATGCAGCACCAACGCCTGGCCCTGCTGGGTTTGCGCTTGAACGCGGCGCCACGTCTGGCTTGCCAAACTCAAACCCAAAATTTGCTGCGCGCGGCGCAGCGACTGACGCGTTCGACGGCGGTGCTCAGGGCCAGCAAAGGACAGCGGCTCGACACCCTGGGCGCGCGCCTGCACGCGTTGGACCCGCGCAAAGTATTGGGGCGCGGCTACGCTTGGCTCAGCACCGAGGGCGGGCAGGCCGTGGCCAGCGTGACGCAGTTGAAGCTGGGCGCGCCGTTGCACGCGGTGCTGGCCGACGGCGACGTCGACTTGACCGTGCAGCGCATCACGCCGCTGGAGCCAAAGGCGTAAGCGTTCAAGTCGAACCGGTGACCGTTCAAGTCGAAGCTGCCGTGTGAGAGCGCGCACACCTACATTCAGGCAAGGTTTTTGCAGGCTGCGCCGGCGCAGGGAGCTACCTACAATCCAATTTCGAAATTTTCAACGTCCTACTCAACTCAGTCCAACGCAACCAAGGAAGATCATGGAACACACCCTGCCGTCGCTCCCCTACGCCATTGACGCCCTCGCTCCGCACATCAGCCGCGAGACTTTGGAATACCACCACGGCAAGCACCACAATGCTTACGTCGTGAACCTGAACACGCTGCAAAAGGGCACCGAATTTGAAGCCCTCACGCTTGAAGAAATCATCAAAAAATCAAGCGGTGGCGTGTACAACAACTCTGCACAAATCTGGAACCACACTTTCTTGTGGAACTGCATGAAGCCGAACGGTGGCGGTGAGCCCACGGGTGAACTGGCAGCCGCGATCAACGCCAAATTTGGCAGCTACGCCGCCTTCAAGGAAGCCTTTATCAAAAGCGCCGTCGGTAATTTCGGCTCCGCTTGGACCTGGCTGGTGAAGAAGCCGGACGGAAGCGTTGACATTGTCAACACAGGTGCTGCGGGCACGCCGTTGACCACCGCCGACATAGCGTTGCTGACCATCGATGTGTGGGAGCACGCCTACTACATCGACTACCGCAACGCACGCCCGAAATACGCAGAGACGTTCATGACATCGCTGGTGAACTGGGACTTCGCCCAGGCCAATTTCGCCGCGTAAAACGGCGCGCCGCCGCAACAAAAAAGCCGGTCATTGACCGGCTTTTTTTCGTCCTGAGCTTTTGTCCTGAGTTTTATGACCTCGCATTCACTGCGCTGACCGTGTATTCACTGTGCTGACCTTGCATTCACTGTGCAAATGGCGCACCTTTCAGCTTGCTGCCCGCTTTGATGCCGCGCTTGGCAAACCACCCCACATTCATTTCCAGCACAAACGGCACCGCTTTGGCTGAGCAGTGCGAGTCCAAGGTTTGCGGCTTCATGTCGTCGATGTTGATGACAGTGCCGTCGGCCGCCACAAAGGCAATCGACAGCGGCAACAAGGTGTTCTTCATCCAGAAACACTGTGTGGCGGGCTGCTCAAAGGCGAACAACATGCCTTCGTTGGTGCCCATGGTTTTGCGAAACATCAAGCCGATAGAGCGCTGGTCCGGGGTTTGCGCCAGTTCAGCCTGAATGATGTGCATGCCCGCCGTCAGCGTGACGGCGGGCAGTTTTTGCGGTGCGTCTTGAGCGCTGGCCACGAAGCAAAAAAACAGGGGCGCAAGCGCGAAAAAATGTCGTGATGAGCGTGGCATGAGCGT
>JBBRGA010000110.1:0-11778 GCA_038241115.1 Burkholderiales bacterium
GCTGCGTTTTTGGTTTAAGCGCCTTTTTAGCGAAGTGTCAACGCCTGCCATCGCACGGTAGTGCGGGGCTTCGATACCCCATCCCGAACGGGTTGTTGTTTGTGTTCCCGATTTTGGAAAAAACACGGCGACTCAGAAAGCAATCTGCAGCAGCAAAGCGCGCGCGGCCGACGACCGATTTCTGGGTACCCACAGCATGAGGGCGTGGGCCCCGGGCGCTTTGCGGCACGCTCCGGCGCTTGAATACCAGACCTTCAGACGCACGCCAACTCGCATAAATCTAGGTTTCCAGCAACCCCATCGGCGCACGCCCTGAGCAAGCCGTGATTCGACCCAAGGTCCGCCCGGCCTGCGCGTCGACCATGCTCCAGTCGAAGCGCCAGCCCCAGTTCATGTTGCCCATCACGCCGGGCGTGTTCATGCGGTGGTGGCCGTCCAAGCCCAGCACGTCTTGCAGCGGAAATATGGCCAGGCGCGCGACCGAGGTGCAGGCCGCGCGAATGAACTGCCAGTGCACGTCGTGCGTTTGCGCGCCGGTGTAGGTGCTGGCAAAAGCGCGGGTGCGCGGGTCGCTGGAGTCCCACCAGCCGCGCGTGGTGTTGTTGTCATGGGTGCCGGTGTAGACCACGCTGCTCGCAACATGGTTGTGCGGCAAAAACGAGTTGCCCGCGTCGTCGCCGAAGGCGAATTGCAAAACGCGCATGCCCGGAAAGCCGCAGCCGTCGCGCAAGGCCTCAACGTCAGGCGTGATGACGCCCAGGTCTTCGGCCACGATGGGCAAGTGGCCCAGGGCGTTTGTGATGGCGTCAAACAAGTCTTTGCCGGGGCCAGTAACCCAACGCCCTTCGATGGCCGTGGGGTTGCTCGCGGGCACTTCCCAGTAGCCCGCAAAACCGCGGAAATGGTCAATGCGAAACACGTCGGCCTGCACCATGGCGCGCCTGACGCGAGCCACCCACCAGGCGTAGCCTTCTGCGGCCATGCGGTCCCAGCGGTACAGCGGGTTGCCCCAGCGCTGGCCGGTTTCGCTGAAGAAATCGGGTGGCACACCGGCCACGACGGTGGGCTGGAAATCAGCGTCTAAAAAGTAGAGGTCGGGGCGGGCCCAGCAGTCGGCGGAGTGGTGGGCGATGAAGATGGGCAGGTCGCCCATGATGGCCACATCGCGCTGGTTGGCATAGGCCTTCAGGGCCAGCCACTGAGTCTCGAAACACCACTGCACGAACTGCCAAAACGAGATCTCGGCCGCGTGGGTTTGGCGCGCGGCCGCCAGTGCGGCGGTGTCGCGGCTGGCCAGACTTTTGTCCCATTGCCACCACGGTTTGTGGGCATGCGCGGCTTCAAGCGCCATGAACAGGCTGTAGTCGTCCAGCCACGCGGTCTCGGCCGCGCACCAAGTGTCGAACCCTGCGCGCTCGGCCCTGCTGGCGCGGTTAAAGAAACCAGCGGCCGCTTCACGAAGGCGCGCCATTCGCCATGGCATCACCGCATCGAAATCTACTTGCTGGTGATTGAACTGCGGCGCAGCGTCCAGGCGCAACCAGCCGCACTGCACCAACGGCTCGAGCGCCACCATCAACGGGCTGCCAGCAAAGGCTGACACGCTTTGGTAGGGCGAATTGCCCGGGCCGATCGGCGTCACGGGCAAGAGTTGCCATGTCCGCTGACCAGCGGCTTTCAGCCAATCCACGAAGTGATACGCAGCCGGGCCGAAGTCGCCGATGCCATGCGGGCCGGGCAAGGAGGTGATGTGCAGCAGGACGCCGGCGCTGCGGTTATTGAGGTTCATGTTGGACTGCGTTTTCTTTGACTGATCAACACACAACGCGCTGAGGCCGAGGCGTTGTGGTTTTGAGCTGGGACTTCCTTGAAACTCTCAGGACGAACGGGAGGTGGTTCGGATGGCGCTTTGGGGCTTCGATACCTCAGCCCGAACGGGGTGGGGGTGGTGTTTTACGGTGGGCTTCCTTCGATACCTCAGGACGAACGGGGTTGGGCGGTTTTGTATTTTTCGTTTGGCCCATCCTGGACACCTCAGGACAAACGGGAGGTGGTTCGGATGGCGTTTGGGGGCTTCGACACCTCAGCGCAAACGGGGTGGGGTGATGTTTTACGGTGGGCTTCCTTCGATACCGCAGGACGAACGGGAGGCAGCGCGGGTTTGATCCACATCACCATGCGCGGAGCGGACGCTGGCCTGGCGATCAGGCCGGCACTAAAAAAACCGTGGCCAACGGCGGCAAATTCAATCGGATCGATTGACCACGCCCATGGCTGGCGTGGGCTGTGACTGGCAAGGCGGCGCCGCCGCTGCCCACGTTGCTGCCGCCGTAGTGCTCAGAGTCGGTGTTCAGCACTTCGCGCCACGCGCTGAAGCCGTCGGGCACGCTGAGTTGGAAGTCGGGGCGCGGAACGGGGGTGAAGTTGCTGATGACGATGACGCAACTTGCCTTGCCTTCTTCATTCCCACCACCGCGCCTGATCCACGAGTAAGTAGAACGCTCGACGTCGTGCGCATCGATCCACTCGAAGCCGCTGCCCTCGCAGTCCAAACGGTGCAGCGCGGGCTCTTGTGCGTACAGCTTGTTGAGGTCGCGCACCAGGCGCTGCACACCGGCGTGACGCGCGTCTCCCAACTGGCCCCACGGCAACTCGGCATCAAACGCCCACTCGCTCGGCTGACCCCACTCCTGACCCATGAAGAGCAGCTTCTTGCCGGGGTGGCCCCACATGAAGCCGTAATAGGCGCGCAGATTGGCAAAGCGTTGCCATTGCTGCGGATCGCTCGGGTCGCCGGGCATGCGGGCAAAAACGCTGCCTTTGCCGTGCACCACTTCGTCGTGCGACAAGGGCAACACAAAGTTTTCGCTGAACGCATAAACCAGACCAAAACTCATTTTGTCGTGGTGCCACTTGCGGTTCACCGGGTCCTCTTGCATGTACTTCAGCGTGTCATGCATCCAGCCCATGTTCCATTTGTAGTGGAAGCCCAGACCGCCGTGGTAAGTCGGGGCCGACACGCCCGGAAAGGCGGTGGACTCTTCGGCCAGCGTGGTGGCACCCGGGCATTGCACACCGACTACTTCGTTCATGCGTCGCAGCAGTGAGACGGCTTCCAGGTTCTCGCGACCGCCGTTGACGTTGGGTATCCACTCGCCCGGTTGACGCGAATAGTCGCGGTACAGCATGGAGGCCACCGCGTCCACACGCAGGCCGTCGATGCCCTGGCGCTCGATCCAGTACAGCGCGCTGCCGACCAGGAAGTTGCGCACCTCGTGGCGGCCAAAGTTGTAGATCAGCGTGCTCCAGTCGTGGTGATAGCCCTCGCGCGGATCGGCGTACTCGTACAGCGCCGTGCCGTCGAATTGCGCCATGCCGAAGGCATCGGACGGGAAGTGCGCCGGCACCCAATCGAGGATCACGCCAAGGCCGTGCGCGCGGCAGGCCGCTACAAAGCGCGCAAAGGCTTCGGGTGGCCCAAAGCGCGCGGTGGGCGAGTAAAGCCCCAAGGTTTGATAGCCCCACGAGCCGTCAAACGGGTGCTCGGTGATGGGCAGCAATTCGATGTGGGTGAAGCCCATCTCGGCGGCGTAAGCGGGGAGTGCCGCGGCCAGTTCGTCCCAACTGTGCCAACGGCCATCGGCGTGGCGACGCCAAGAACCCAGATGCACTTCATAAATGGACACCGGTGCGTGGCGTTCGTTCTTGGCCGCGCGATCGCTCGGCAGCCCTTGCGCGGGCAACAGCGGCGCGACCATGCTGGCGGTTTCGGGCCGCATTTGCGAGGCCCGCGCATACGGGTCGGCCTTCAGCGGCAGCAAGCTGCCGTCGGCACCAATCAGCTCAAATTTGTAGTGATCGCCCACGCCAGCATGAGGCACAAAAATCTCCCACACACCGCCGCCGTGATGCAACCGCATGGCGTGGCGGCGACCGTCCCAGCCGTTGAAATCACCGACCACACTGACTCGCTTTGCATTCGGTGCCCACACGCTGAAACGCACCCCGTCAACATGGCTCACACGCATCGGGTGAGCGCCGAGCATGGTGAACGGGCGCAGGTGCGAGCCTTCGCCGAAAAAGTGCAAATCGTCGGCGGGAATCAGCGCGCCGAAGGCGTAGGCATCGGCGTAGAAGTTATCGTTCTGGCCGACGTTCTGGCCAAGGTTTTGACCCCCGTTTTTGCCCTGCTCACGACCACCAGCGCCGTCCGCCCACTTGACATGCAAACGGTAGTCAAAACGGTCTTTTCGACGCGCCAGCTTGCCTTCCCAAAGGCCGTCAGGGTGACGCAATTGCAAAGCGGCAACCAGCTTGCCGTGGCTGTTGTTGACGCTGTTCACGTCATACACCGACACCTCCACCGCACCCGGCAACATGGCATGCAACCACAGTGCGCCGCTGCTGTCTGGGTGCATTCCCAGCACTGAAAAAGGCTCGGCATGCTGGCCAAGAACGAGTGCCTCGACATCTGCGGACGGCAGCATGCGCTTCCTTATTTTTTGGCTTGCGTTGGCTTCAGCGACCAAACGTTGTCAACGTATTCGCGGATGGTGCGGTCCACTGAAAACTCACCCATGCCGGCGATGTTGTTGAGCGCCATGTCGGCCCAAGCGGCGGGCGTGCGGTACAGCGCATCCACGCGTTCTTGGGTGGCCACGTAGTCGGCAAAGTCGGCCATCAAAAAGTAGGTGTCGTAGGCCAGCAGTCCGTCCACCAAAGCCCGGTAGCGGCCGGGCTCACCAGGTGAAAAATAACCCCCCGCCACGGCGTTCAGCACGTCCGAGAGTTGACGGTTTTGGTCGACATACAGGCGTGGGTCGTAGCCCAGCGATTTGATTTTCGCCACCGCATCGGCGCGCAGACCGAACACAAACATGTTCTCTGGCCCCATGGCATTGCCCATCTCGATGTTGGCCCCGTCCCAGGTGCCTATGGTGATAGCGCCGTTGAGCGCGAATTTCATGTTTCCCGTGCCCGAAGCCTCGGTCCCGGCAGTTGAAATTTGCTCAGACAAATCGGCCGCCGGGATGATGACCTCGGCCAGCGAGACGCTGTAGTTGGGCAAAAAAACCAGCTTCAAACGGTCACGCAACCGCGCATCGGAATTCACTACGCGGCCCACGTCGTGCATCAAGTTCACGATGAGTTTGGCGGTGTGATACGCCGACGCCGCCTTGCCCGCAAAGATGACGGTGCGCGGCGTCCAGTCGAGCTCGGGCTGCGCCAGCATGGCTTGGTATCGCGCCACCACATGCAGCACATTCAACAGTTGCCGCTTGTATTCGTGGATGCGTTTGACCTGCACATCGAACAGGCTGTTCGGGTTGATGACCAAACCCAATTCACGGCGCACCACATCGGTCAGGCGCTGCTTGTTGACGAGCTTGGCCTCCAGGAAAGCACGGCCGACATTGTGGGTTTTTGCCACGCCTCGCAGGTCCGCCAAGCGGTCCAGGTCAGCGCGCCACGCAACGCCGATCTGGCTGTCGATGAAGCTGCTGAGCGTGGGGTTGGCCTGCACCAGCCAGCGGCGCGGGGTGACGCCGTTGGTGACGTTGGTAAAGCGCCCGGGGAACAGCTGGGCAAAGTCGGCAAAGATGGTTTGCACCATCAAATCGGAATGCAACGCCGACACACCGTTCACCCTGTGCGAAGCCACGATGGACAAATGCGCCATGCGCAAACGGCGCTCGCCGCCATGGCTGCCCTCGTTGATGAGCGACACCCTTTCCACCAGCGCGTCATCGCCCGGAAAGCGCTTGCGCACCTCGTCCAAAAAGTGCTGGTTGATTTGATAAGCAATTTCCAGATGGCGCGGCAGCAGTGCGCCAAACATGCGCACTGGCCAGGTTTCCAGCGCCTCGGGCATCAGCGTGTGGTTGGTGTAAGTCACCGCGTCCTGGGTGACTGCCCACGCCTCGCTCCAACTCAGGCCGTGCACGTCCAGCAGCAAACGCATCAGCTCCACAGGCGTGATGGCGGGATGGGTGTCGTTCAGGTGAACCGCGTTCTTTTGGCCCAGGTTGGCCAGCGTGCCGCCTTCGCTGAGGTGGCGCGCGATCACGTCTTGCAACGACGCGCTGACCAGCATGTATTCCTGCTTCAAACGCAGCTCTTTGCCCGCATCGGTGCTGTCGTCGGGGTAGAGCACCCAGTTGAGCAAATCGGCGGCCAGGCGGGCCTTGCCTGACGCCAAATGATCGCCTCGGCAGAACATCGCAAAGTCGATGCTGCCGTCGGCTGTGGCACTCCATTGGCGCAGGGTAGACACGCGCTGGGTACCGTGACCCGGCACGATGAAATCAAAGGCTTGCGCAACGATGGTCTCGGCGGGTTGCCAGCGCCGACCCGCGCTTCCGCCACCCGCATCGGCCTGCACCCTGCCCCCGAACCCGACCTGATAGCGCAGTTCGGGGCGCGCCACTTCCCACGGATTGCCCACGCGCATCCAGTGGTCGGGGTGCTCCACTTGACGTCCGTTTTCGATGCCCTGCGCAAACATGCCGTACTCGTAGCGCACGCCGTAACCAAAAGACGGCAGACCCAAAGTGGCGAATGAATCCAGAAAGCAGGCGGCCAGGCGGCCTAAGCCACCATTGCCCAACGCCGCATCGGCTTCGCTTTCGAGCACCTGCGCCAAGCTGAGCTCAGCGCCTTTCAAATGGGCGTTCAACGCGTCGTCCAGCTTCAATGCGGACAGGGCATTGGTCAGCGCCCGGCCCATCAAAAACTCCATCGACATGTAGTGAACACGTCGGGCCGAGCGCGGTTGCCCGCTCGGGTTCTGGTCGCTCAGGCTACGGCGGTCTTCAACTTGCGTTTGCGCCCAGCGCGCCAAAAGTTCTTCGCGGCAAACCGCTGCCGCGGCGCGCATGGCGGCGTGCGCGCTGCCTGAATCGGAGGACTGAGACAAAGCGCGCTGAAAGGCAATTTGAAACGGCCCGGTATTGGCGGCGTCACTTGCAGCTTCAAGCACTGGTTTGGGAGCTTGGATGGCGGAAGGCGGCGTGGAGGTGAGGGGCTGCATGGGCGGGAGTTTCAAATGATTGACTTGTGAATCTACTCCAACGTTGCGCAGGCCTTTTGCCTGCATCTGTCAGCTTGGTTCATCGGTTGATCCGCCCGCCGGGGGCGCGACTATCCTTTCTGCATGCAGTACACCGTTTTCGACACGCCCGTGGTCAACACCTTGTTGCGCTGGGGCTCTCTGGCATTTTTGAAGCTCACCGGCTGGAAAATTGAGGGCGAGCTGCCAGCCAGTGCGCACAAGTGCGTGATGATCGCCGCGCCACACACCAGCAACTGGGACTTGCCGTACACCCTGATGACGGGGTTTGTGCTGGGTTTGCATCCGTACTGGCTGGGCAAGGCGTCCATCTTCAGGCCGCCGTTTGGTGGCGTCATGCGTTGGCTGGGCGGCATGGCGGTGGACAGGTCGCAGGCCAACAATTTGGTGACTTCGGCGGCACGGGCGCTGAAGGCGGCCAACGGACCGGTGCAACTCATCGTGCCACCCGAAGGCACGCGCGGCAAAACCACCCATTGGCGCACTGGTTTTTATTACATCGCCGCCGAGGCCGAGGTGCCCATCCTGATGGCCTACATGGACTACAGCCGCAAGCGCGCCGGTTTGGGCCCCGCCTTCGTGCCCACCGGCGACATCGAGCGCGACATGGTCACCATCAAGGCGTTCTACGCGCCCATCAAGGGCAAGTTCCCGCAGCACTTCGACGCACAGTGAACCTGTGAACTGAGCGCCCGAATCTCGGCCGTCAAAAAAAGCCGCCGACCTTCACGAGGTCGGCGGCTTTTTTTTGGGCCAAAAATCAAGGCCGCACCTTGTGCGCGCCGTTCACCAGACAAGCTGCTGCGTCAGTGGAGATGCGCCGCGCGGT
This sequence comes from Burkholderiales bacterium, assembly GCA_038241115.1. Taxonomy (GTDB): domain Bacteria; phylum Pseudomonadota; class Gammaproteobacteria; order Burkholderiales; family Burkholderiaceae_C; genus JANYJJ01. The sequence continues at coordinate 7,899 of JBBRGA010000110.1, forward strand.
TTTTCAGCGCTGTGGCTCTCGCGCGGTGCGGTTGGCGCGGCCCCCGGAGCCGGGGCGACCGTCCGGTCTAGAGCGCTCGTCGCGCGGCGCGTGCAGGCGCTGATGTGCCGGCGCGTTGGCGAATTCTCTGGGTGCGCCGGACGGCGCGGCCGCCCTTCGCGCTTGCGCCTCCAGCCGGGCGGTGGCCAGATAGCCCTCCATCGCCGCCACGGTGATGCCTTTGAGCGCGCTGAAGTTGGCTGCGGTCAGCGTGGTGTTTTCGAAATCACGCAGCAAAGTGGCACGGTTGAGGCGTTTTTGCTCTTCCAGCGCCTGGCTCGCGGCGTCCTTGCGCTGCGCGTCGCGAACCTCGCGCTGTGCCTCTCGCTGTGCCTCTCGCTGTGACCGTGTATGAGCCTCTTTTTGCGCGTCAATCTGCTCGACCTTGTGCGCCTCAATTTGCGCGTGCTGCTGAACTTCTATTTGGCCGATCGCTTGCACGTCCGCTCTGGCGTTTGTCGGAGGGCTGTTTGTTGAGGCGCCGCTTTGAGCGTCTTTTTGGCTTTCAGTTGGAGCGTCTCGTGATGCGTCTGCTGATGCGTCTCGTGATGCGTTTGGCCGTGCGTCTCGCGGCGCGCCTCTTGGCCTGTCGCGCTGCGCCACGTTTTGGCTTTCGCGCTGGGCCGCGCGCACCGTGGCGCGCCGCAGCGTCAATTCGTCCATCGCTGCTTGTTTGTGTTCAGCGCTCAACTCGCCCGCAGGAGCACCGTCCAGGTCAAAGCGGTGCGTGGCCTGTGTCAGCGCGACCAAGTAGCTGTGACTCCCGGTGTAGCGGCGCAGCACCACCGACAGCAACTGCTTGGTGAACAGGCCGGGCGCGCGAACCTGGATGTCGGCCTGAATGCGCAGCTTCAACGGCTTGGCCATGCCGGTGAACAACGCGGGGAACAGTTGTTTGAGTTGCGCGGAGCAGGCGGCCGGCGACATCGGTGGGGCCGCGGTCGGCGCCGTCGCTTCGGGTGTTGAATCGGCGACGTCCGCAGCGCTGGCCATTTCGGCAGTGGTTTCAGCTTTGGCCTTGGCCTTGGCTTCGGCCCCGGCACCCGTGCCAGCACCAGAACCAGCAGCATCAGAAGTTGCAGCCGCAGTTTTGACCTCTGATGTTGAGGGCTCGGGCGCTGACGCAGTGGCAGCCACGTTGGCAGACCCGGCGGCATTCTCTGCAGCAGACGCAGCAGCGGACAAATCAGCGGGCGCAGTCAAAGCGTCGGGCACAGGAAGATCAGAAGTAGGCAGCATGAGCAGGGAGGGCAATCGCCGGGGTGCAAAGGTCAGGGCCGCATTTTGCCCAAGCTTGTGCCCGTTGGCGAACCCTGCGGAGACTTCTTTGCGGATGTGCGCTGACGCTTGCCCTTGCTGCTCGAAGTGACAACACTCGACAAGTCAGCGACGGACCGCACCGCTGGAGCAGACGGCTGAGCCGCTGAAGAAGCAGCTTTCACCGCCAGGGCAGTCGGCGACAAACGCAGCGCCAACACATACAAACGCTCAGCAACAGACGCACTGGTGGTGTTGCCCAGGGCGTCAGAGAGTTGCGAATTTTTACGTTCGTGAGCCTCGTGAAACAAACCCATCAGCCTGATTTGACGCACCACCGCGTCGCGCTGTCGAGGATTGGTCAGGGTGGTGTTCAAACAGACTTCATAGTGCTGCGCCACCGTTTCCAGCGCGTCGTCACCGGCCGCGCCGATTTGCCTCAGGCTGCCGTCCAGCAGAGCGCTCAGCAAATGCGCATCGGCCACCATCGTGGCGTTCCAGACCTCGGTGTCTTCGCGGTAAGCGTTGTTGGCGCTGGCGATGCAGCGCTCGGCCAACACCACTTGCTCCTTGGCCTCAGACGCGCTGGCGGTCAGCGACCACAGGAACAAATAGTTCAGCGTCGGGTAGGCCAGAGGGCTGGGCTCGGTCAGCGTGCCGGCGTGTGTCTGGTAAGCCTTGGCGCTCAGGGCCAAGGCGTCGACCATGTCAGTGAATGCGGCCACCTCGCCGTTCTTGTAGGCGCGCGCATGCACGGCGGCTTTTCGCTTGTAAGCACTGGCCAGGCGCCCGGCGCGCCGGTGATTGAGCTCCAGTTCTGCTGGCGGGTGTGACCGCGTCAGTGCTGCACCCGACAGTGCCACCAGTTGCTGCAAACGGTCGATGGCGCGCGTGGCCATTTCCACATCGCCGTTGATTTCGGCAAGCCGGCTTTCAGACTGCGCCAGCTCCTCAATCGCCTTCAGAGGCGCTCTGCCTGTCAGGTCGGCGGCCAGTACGGCACGTTCAAAACAAAGCTTGGCCCAATGCGCATAAGCCGGGCCGAGGTCGACATAAAAATCACCCAGCGCGCTGTACAGGTCGGGCCGCTCGGTCCATTCGGGCGGCGTGTCTTTGAACCACTGCTGCACTTCGCACACACGGGCTTGGGCCTGCGTTTCGGTGATGTATTTTTCGCGGCGCTGCAAGTCTTGGCGCAGCGAGACGAGCTTCTCTATCAATTCTTCCGGTGCCACGCCCCTCCACTTGCGCTGCTCGGTGTGCGAGGCGGTGGTCTTGGGGTCCATCTTCCAGCCCGGGTCGCCGTAGGCCTGGTAGGCACCCCAGGTGAGGCTTTCCGGGTACCGTTTCCAGACGATTTGCCGAGCCGTGAACACCGCGTCGCCAAAGCTTTGGTTGGCCTGCATGAGCGCTTCGTAAAACGATTCGGCAAACAAGGCGGCAGGCGCGTCCTCGACGGCCCAACCGGCCACCACCACCGCGCGCACGCCCATGTCGATGAGCTGACGCGCCACGCTGTAGGCCAGCTTGTTGAAGGCCACGGGTTCGCGGTCGACCTGACCCAGATGGCAACAGTTCATGAACACCAGGTCAGGCACGACTTCCATGGCGTCGATCTCGGCCGCCGTGATCAGCAAGCCGTCGGACAGGACGACGCCGCTTCGGGGGCATCCGTCCGCCGCGATTTGCTCAAACAAGCCGTGACCGGCGATGTGCAGGATTCGGTAAGGGTGCTTGTAGAGGCTGTTGATGACGTTGATGGCGCGCTGGTCTTGGCCGATGGCGCGCTCGACTTCAAAGCCTTGGCGGATCAGCACGTTGCTGACCAGGCGCGCCTCTTTTTCGGCCGCACTCAGGTCGTCCAGCGACGGCGGCGAAGCGCGGTCTGAACCTATGGGCGCCGCAAAGGCTTTGCCGAAACCCGCGGTCGACGGGTTGCCCACCACATAGGCACGCGACTCCAATGTCTGGTTGACGCGCACCCGGAACTGGCCCGAAGCCAATTGGCGAACCATGGCAGTGCGTGTGGCCAACGGTTGGTCGTCGGCCAGCATCAACTCCCAGGGCAAGTTGGCCGTGCTGTTGTCGAGCACAAACACCATCTGCTGCATTTGGCGTGCCGCGTCTTTGAAGTCGTGCGGAATCAAGAGCTGGAACAAAGTGCGGCTGAAATCGGCGTCGTATTGACCGCGCCCCACTTGGCTGGCCACCAGCCGCTCGACCAGGCCCGGTTGGCGCTGCTGCACCACCGATTCCGCCCGCGCACGCTGGCCCAGATAAAGGTAGCGCAGGTTCTCTGCTGGCCGATTGGCGCTGTCACGGGGGTTTGCGTTGGAGCTGCTGCCGGTACTGGCGCAGGAAAAGGAAGCGCTGTTCGCGCCGGACTCGCCGGGCTGATCGGCGTCGGTGATCATCAGGCGCGGCCAGTAGCCGCCGCCTCGGCCGTCGAGCAAGCGCTGGCGCATGCCCTCGCCTTGGTGCATCGTGGCGTCGGCATTGACCCGGCAACTCACGCGCGGGTCATCGTTCATGGCCCTTGCCACCTCCTGGGTGGCGTAGGTGGCGGTGATGGCGCTGTCGATGT
>JBBRGA010000111.1:0-11735 GCA_038241115.1 Burkholderiales bacterium
TCGGTCGAAACCGCGTTGAAGATGGCCCTTGCCTACCACCGCGTTCGCGGAGATGGCGCGCGCACGCGCTTGATTGGCCGTGAGCGTGGTTACCACGGCGTTAACTTTGGCGGCATTTCGGTCGGTGGCATCGTGGCAAACCGCAAAATGTTCGGCACGCTTCTAAGCGGCGTGGACCACATGCGCCACACACACGATGCGGCGCGCAACGCCTTTTCAAAAGGCCAGCCAGAACACGGCGAAGAATTGGCCGACGACCTGGAACGCATGGTGGCGTTGCACGATGCTTCCACCATTGCTGCCGTCATTGTTGAACCTGTTGCGGGCTCAACCGGAGTTTTGGTCCCTCCGAAAGGCTACCTGCAGCGCCTGCGCAACATCTGCGACAAGCACGGTATTTTGTTGATATTTGACGAGGTCATCACCGGCTTTGGTCGTTTGGGTTCGCCGTTTGCCGCCTCACACTTTGGCGTGACGCCCGACCTGATGTGCGTGGCGAAGGGCTTGACCAACGGCTCCGTTCCGATGGGCGCAGTGTTTGCCAAGCAGTTCATCCAAGACGCCTTCATGAACGGGCCCGAGCACATCATCGAGTTTTTCCACGGCTACACCTATTCAGCTCACCCGCTGGCTTGCGCGGCTGCACTAGGCACGCTAGACACTTACGCCGACGACGCTTTGCTTACCCGAGGCGCGACCATGGCCAAAGCGTTTGAGAACACGGTGCATTCAATGCAAGGCTTGCCCAACGTGATCGACGTTCGCAATATTGGCTTGGTGGGCGGCATTGAGCTGGCACCGATTCCCGGAGAACCCGGCAAGCGCGCCTTCAACGTCTTCCTCGACTGCTGGGAAAAAGGCCTTTTGGTACGCACCACCGGTGACACGATTGCGCTGTCGCCGCCACTCATCATCGAAGAAAGCCACTTGGCACAAATTGCCGACACGCTAGCAGGCGCCATACGCCGCGCCTCTGGCAACCACCATGCACCAGTTGCAGCCCTCCACCATTCGCAACATTCCCCTGTTTCCATCGATGAATCCACCCATGCGGCGGTGATGACAGCTTCCCGCGCTACCGCACACGCGGCTTGAAACTTGCGTCTCTTTGCAACGCACCAGGACCTTGCCTAGCGCAGACCTCAGACACAACGTGGCCTACCACCTAGCGCCCACCCAATGAGCTTCCTTAGCGTCGACGTTGATCTCGCCAAAAAGTCTTATTACGCCGCGACCCTGCAGCGCACGCAAAGCTTTCCGAAGCTCGAGGAAAACCTGAACTGCGATGTCGCGGTGGTCGGTGGTGGTTTGGCCGGCTTGTCAGCAGCGATCGAACTGGCGCAGCGCGGCTACAGCGTGGTGGTGCTGGAGGCGAAAGAAGTAGGCTGGGGCGCATCGGGACGCAACGGTGGACAAGCGTTGGCAGGCTTGGCCTGCGACCAAGCCACCATCGAGGCGCAGCTTGGAATCATCGAGGCACGGCGCGTCTGGAGCATGACCCTGGAAGCAATTGCGCTGATACAAGAACGCTGCAAACGTTTCAACATTGAATGTGATTGGCAAAGCGGCTATTTGTCGTTGGCGGTGAATGCACGCAAAGCCAACGCACTGCGCCATTGGCAAGACCACATGCAGGCCGAGTACGCATTCAAAACGCAGTGGATAGCCCCTGCCGACATGGCCGAATGGATCGCCAGCCCGCGCTTTCACAGCGGCGTTTTCGACAGCACCTCGGGCCACCTCAATCCGTTGAAGTACACCTTGGGCTTGGCGCGCGCGGCAGCCAGCCTGGGCGTCAAAATTTACGAGCACAGCGCGGTGAAAGCTCTGACGCAGGGCGAATCAGTGCGTTTGAAAACAGAATCCGGTGAAGTGCGCGCCTGCGATGTGCTGTTGGCCGGCAACGTGTACCTGCAGGGTTTGGCACCGGTGTTGCAGCCGCGAATCATGCCGGTCGGCACCTACATCGTGACTTCTGAAGCGCTCGATCCAGATTTAATGAAGGCGCTCATCCCGAGTAAAGCGGCAGTCTGCGACACGAACTTTGTGCTCGACTACTTTCGCCCCACGCCGGACCACCGAGTGCTTTACGGCGGACGCGTCAGTTACAGCACCAGCACGCCGCGCGACCTCGAAGCCAGCATGCAAAAACGCATGGCCGCGACCTTTCCCCAACTCAAAAACACGCGCATTGAGTATTCGTGGGGCGGCTTTGTTGACATCTCGATGAACCGCGCGCCCGACTTCGGTCGACTCAAGCCGGTGGCCAGTTCGGGCAACACCAAAGGCCCGGCCAACGTGTACTACTTGCAAGGTTTCTCGGGCCACGGCTTGGCGCTGACGGGTCTGGCGGGCAAGCTGGTGGCCGAGGCCATTGATGGCAATGCCAAGCGCTTCGACACTTTTTCCCGCATCAAACACCGCAGTTTTCCAGGCGGCAAACTTCTGCGCACGCCCGCTTTGGTGGCCGGCATGGCGTACTACAGATTGAGAGACATGCTGTGAGTCCAGCACGCATAGAACCCAATTCGCCGTCTGAGGCTCGCCGTCAGCCTGTCGTGCTGGTCCCCGCCTGCAACCGAATGCTGGGAGAACATGCCTTCTCCGTCGTTGGGAAAAAATACCTCGATGCCGTGCGCTTGGCAGGTTGCTTGCCTGTCGTGATGCCCAGCGTCGAGAGCGCTGATCTGAATCAATGGTTGAGCATGGCGGACGGCGTGTTTCTCACCGGTTCGCCCTCCAACGTCCATCCCCGACATTTCGATCAGCAAGTCCACGACACCAGCCTGCCGTTGGACCCGGCGCGCGACGCGTCTACTTTGGCTTTGATTCCCAAGGTCCTGGCAATGGGGTTGCCGTTGTTCGCGATTTGCCGAGGCTTTCAGGAAACCAATGTGGCGCTCGGCGGCAGTTTGCATCAAGCCGTTCAAGAGATGCCGGGGCAACACGATCACCGCGGCGCAGGCGCAGTAGCGAACACGCCCGCTGAGGTCGCCTATGACCTGGCGCACAGCGTTGATGTGGTGCCCGGCGGCGTGTTGGAGCAAGTGTTGGGCAAGGCACCGTTTCAGGTGAATTCAGTACACGGTCAAGGCGTGAACCGACTTGCTTCAGGTTTGCGCGTCGAAGCCCGCGCTCCCGACGGCTTGATTGAGGCGTTCTCCATGCCCGAAGCCAAAGCCTTCAACTTATGCGTGCAGTGGCACCCCGAATGGCAAGCCGCAAGCAACATGGTTTCCATGCGTTTGCTGAAGGCGTTTGGCAGCGCGTGTCAGTCCTACCGTGACCGCCATAAAGAAAGCGGCTCTGAGCGTGAGCGTGATCCCGATTTAGGTTGACTGCGCCGCGTCAACAGCGCGAATCGTCAACAGAGTAAATCGTTATTCCCAGGCTCCCGGCCTTCCTCACCAGCAATTCACAGAGCATCGTCATGGCAGACAAAAGCAATTTCACCTTCAGCGACATGGAACAGTGGTTTGACGAACAACGCGTCACCGAGATCGAGTGCCTCGTTCCCGACCTCACCGGCGTGGCGCGCGGCAAAATTCTGCCGCGCGAAAAATTCACCGAGGACCGCGGCATGCGCTTGCCCGAAGCCATCGTCGGCATCGGCGTGACCGGTAATTTCCCGGACGACGGCCCTTACTACGACGTCATTCACCCGACAGACCGCGACATGCATTTGCGGCCCGACCCGTCGACTGTGCGCATCGTTCCTTGGGCCACCGACCCCACGGCTCAAGTCATTCACGACTGTTTTGACCGCGACGGCAAGATGATTCCCTACGCCCCGCGCTCGGTGCTGCGCCGCATTTGCGACCTGTACGCCGCCGAGGGCTGGGACCCCGTCGTGGCACCCGAACTCGAATTTTATTTGATCGAGCGCAACTCCGATCCCAACACGCCACTGCGCCCACCCAAAGGCCGCAGTGGCCGGGCCGAGACATCGCGCCAGGCTTATTCCATTGACGCTGTGAATGAGTTCGATCCGCTGTTTGAAGACATCTACGATTACTGCCAAAAAATGGAATTGAACGTAGACACCTTGATCCACGAAGTCGGCGCGGGTCAAATGGAAATCAACTTTTTCCACGACCACCCTTTGGGCTTGGCCGACGAAGTTTTCTTCTTCAAGCGCACGATCCGCGAGGCCGCGCTGCGCCACGAGATGTACGCCACCTTCATGGCCAAACCGATGGCCAACGAGCCCGGCAGCGCCATGCATGTGCACCAAAGCATCTTGAACAAACTGACAGGCCAAAACATTTTCAGTAATCCTGACGGTTCGGCCAGCAAAGAGTTTTATTGGTACATCGGCGGTCTGCAAAAGTACACGCCGGCTGCCATGGCTTTGTTCGCGCCTTACGTCAATTCATACCGTCGATTGGCACGCTCCAGTGCGGCCCCGATCAACATTCAGTGGGGCAGCGACAACCGCACCGTGGGCATACGTTCACCGGTGGCCACACCTGCGGCGCGACGTGTTGAAAACCGGGTGATCGGTGCCGACGCCAACCCGTATGTGGCGCTCGCCGCCACTCTGGCGTGCGGCTACCTCGGCATGAAAAACAAAATAGAGCCCGCCCAAGAATGCAAAGGCGATGCCTATTTGTCCGAGTACCAGCTGCCGCGTTCCTTGAGTGAAGCGCTGGGTTGGTTGGCCGACGAAAAAGACCTGCACGATGTTCTGGGCAAAGACTTCATCACCGTTTACTCCGAAGTCAAGGAAATTGAGCACGATGAGTTCATGAAGGTGATCTCACCGTGGGAGCGCGAGCACTTGCTGCTGCATGTTTGATCCGGCCGCTCCGCCCGAAATCACAAGATCACGGAATTAAGAAATCACGAAATCAAGAAAGCACACCATGAACGCTGTATTGAAACCATCTTTGAGTTCTGACCTGGGTTCTGACACACCACGCGATCACCTGACCGCGCCGCGCACCACCGAGCAGTGGCAAGCTGCCGACGCAGCGCATTACATGCACCCTTTCACTGACTTCAAATCGCTGGCGAACAAGGGCTCGCGTGTCATTACCAAGGCCGACAACATTTACCTGTGGGACAACGACGGCCACAAAATTCTGGACGCCATGTCGGGGTTGTGGTGCGTGAATGTGGGCTACGGCCAAAATGCATTGGTGGACGCGGCTGCGGCGCAAATGCGCGAGCTGCCGTTCTACAACTCCTTCTTTCAAACCGCCACACCACCCGCCATTGAGTTGTCCGAGTTGCTGTCGCAGGTAACACCGCCACAGTTCAAACATGTGTTTTTCTCAGGCTCTGGCTCCGAGGGCAACGACACCGTGGTGCGCATGGTGCGCAGGTACTGGGACCTGCAAGGCCAGAGCGATCGAAGCGTCATCATCAGCCGCAAGAATGCTTATCACGGCTCGACCATGGCCGGTGCGTCTTTGGGCGGCATGAGCTACATGCATGCTCAAGGTGGGTTGCCTATTCCCGGCATCACTCACATTGAGCAACCGTTCTGGTTTGCCCACGGCCAGGGCATGACACGCGATGAATTTGGTATCAAAGCGGCTGGATGGCTGGAAGAAAAAATCTTGGAATTGGGTGCCAACAAAGTCGCCGCCTTCATCGGCGAACCCATCCAAGGCGCGGGCGGCGTCATCATTCCTCCGCCCACTTACTGGCCCGAGATTCAGCGCATCTGCGACAAGTACGGCGTGCTGTTGGTGGCAGATGAGGTGATCTGCGGTTTCGGCCGCACGGGCAACTGGTGGGGTTGCGAAACCTTGGGCTTCAAGCCCGACCTGATGACGTTTGCCAAAGGCGTGACCTCGGGCTACATCCCGCTGGGCGGCGTGATGGTGGGCGACCGCATCGCCGACGTGCTGATTGAGAAAGGCGGCGAGTTCAATCACGGCTACACCTATTCGGGACACCCGGTGGCCTGCGCCGTGGCGGTGGCCAACATTCGGCTCATCCAGCGTGAGCACATGGTCGAAATCGTGCGCGACGATCTGGGCCCTTACCTGGCCCAACATTTCCAGCGGCTGTCCCACCACGAACTGATCGGCGAGGCCCAAAGCGTGGGCTTGATGGGTGCGCTGCAAATCGTCAAAAACAAAGAAACCAACGAGCTCTTCGACAGCGCTTTGGAAGTGGGAATGCTGTGCCGCAGCCATTGCTTCAGCAACGGCTTGATCATGCGCGCCGTGGGCGACCGCATGATCATTGCGCCGCCGCTGGTCATCACGCGCGCTCAGATCGACGATCTGGTGGCGCTCATCAGCCTGTGTTTTGACCGAACGCTGGCAGACGCGAAACAGCGCGGCTGGTTGTGATTCAGATCTGTTGTCCAGCCAGCGCCGCATACCCCTCAAAGCGTCCACGGCACGGGGTTTGCGTGTAACCGATGAGGCTGCCGAGCTGGCTAGACTGGCTCGGAGTTTTTTACCCTTTGTCGCTGATGTCCAAAGTGTTGTTCATTCAGAGCGATGTTCAGTTTGTTTTGAAAAAAAGGAAATTTGCATGCAAGCCTTGTTCAAATCTGTGGTTCCCGTCCTCGTTGTTTGCGCAACCGCGATGCTGTGGAGCGTTCATTCAGCGGCCCAAGAGGAAGAGAAAGTTCTCAACGTTTACAACTGGTCCGACTACATCGCCGAAGACACGATCAAGAATTTCGAGAAAGAAACCGGCATCAAAGTTCGCTACGACAACTTTGACAACAACGAAATCGTTCACGCCAAATTGGTGGCAGGAAAAACCGGCTACGACGTCGTGGTGCCGTCTTCGTACTGGGCCAAAGTGCAAGCCGATGCCGGCCTGCTGCGCAAGTTGGACAAATCTCAAATTCCCAACCTTAAAAATCTGGACCCCGACTTTCAAGCCAGTTTGGCCAAGCTGGATCCGGGCAATCAATTCATGGTGAACTGGTTGTGGGGCTACACCACCGTGGGCATCAACGTTGACAAAGTCAAAGCCGCGCTGGGCAACTTGCCCATGCCCGACAACGCATGGGACTTGGTGTTCAAACCCGAATACATCAGCAAGCTCAAGGGCTGCGGCGTGAGTTTTTTAGACTCGGCCACTGAAGTGGTTCCCGCCGCGCTGCACTATCTGGGCAAGCCTGCCTACAGCCGCAATCAAGCTGATTACGCCGCAGTCGGCCCGCTGCTCAAAAACATACGCCCCAACGTGACTTTGTTCAGTTCATCGGGCTACATCAACGACATGGCCAATGGTGCGATATGTGTTGCGCTCGGCTGGTCTGGCGACATCAACATTGCGCGCCAACGCGCCATCGAGGGCAAAACGGGTCAAAAGATTGAAGCGCTCATTCCGAAGAGCGGTGGCATTTTGTTCATGGACGTGATGGTCATTCCGGCCGATGCGCCGCACCCCACCAACGCCCATAAATTTATCAACTACATCTTGAAGCCCGAGGTGCATGCGTCCATCACCAACAAGGTTTTTTACGCCAACCCGAACAAAGAGTCGCGCAAATTTATCAGGCAAGAAGTGGCCAGCAACCCCACCGTGTTTCCGGGTGAGGCCGACATGAAGAACATGGCCCTCCCCGACGCCATCAATAACGACATACGCCGCACCATGACTCGGCTTTACACCTCGTTCAAGACTGGCATGTGAATTCGCGGCGCTCCTTATGAACACTCTGGCGCTCGCGTCTGATTCCGCAAAAGCAAACACTGCTGCGGCCTACCTTCAAATTGACGACGTCGTTAAAGATTTTGGCGGCGGCGCGGTGGCGGTCAACCACGTGAGTGTGGACATCGCCCGCGGCGAAATTTTTGCGCTGCTGGGCGCATCAGGATGCGGCAAGACCACGCTGCTGCGCATGCTCGCGGGATTCGAGGTGCCCACATCTGGCCGCATTGTTTTGAACGGCCAGGATCTGGCGCGCATGGCGCCATACCAACGCCCCATCAACATGATGTTTCAAAGCTATGCGCTGTTTCCGCACCTCACGGTGTGGGACAACATCGCCTTTGGCCTGCGCCGTGACGGGCTGGCCAAAGACAAAGTGGCTGAGAAGGTTGAGGCCATGCTGAAGCTGGTGCAGTTGGGCAAGTACGGCAAGCGCAAACCGCATCAACTCTCGGGAGGTCAACAGCAACGTGTTGCGTTAGCGCGCAGTCTGGCCAAACAGCCTCAACTGCTGTTGCTGGACGAACCTCTCGGTGCGCTGGACAAAAAGCTGCGCGAAGAAACGCAGATTGAACTGGTCAACATCATTGAGCAAGTTGGTGTGACCTGCGTGATGGTCACGCACGATCAAGAAGAAGCCATGACCATGGCCACGCGCATTGCCGTGATGAGCGAAGGCCGCATCATGCAAGTGGGCGCGCCGAGCGAAATTTACGAAACCCCAGCGACCCGTTACGTGGCTGACTTCATCGGCAACGTCAACCTCATGGAAGGCAGCTTGACGACCGACTACCCCGACCATGTCGTCATCAGCTGTGCCGACTGCACGCACTACGTGGGCCACGGCATCACGGGCGTAGAAGGCATGAGCGTGTCGGTTGCCATGCGGCCCGAAAAGTTGCGCCTCACGCGCGAGCGTCCCCAAGACAGCGCAGAGTGGGCGGCCGGTCACAACCAAGTGCGAGGCACCGTCAAAGACATGTCGTACTTCGGCAGCTTCACGGTCTATCACTTGCAGTTGCCCAGCGGACAAGTTGTGCGCATCAGTGAAAGCAACACAGAGCGCCACCGCGACAACCCCTTGACGTGGAATGACACGGCGTGGGCCAGTTGGTCACCATCGGCCCAAGTGGTGTTGACTGCATGAAAGTCAACAAGCTGAAGGCCGACAAGCTAAAAGGTGAGCGGGTCGTACGAAGGCTAGAGCGCGTTCGCATGACGGCCTGGTTGTCTGGCTTGACCGGCAGCAAAGCGGTGATCGGCATCCCTTACTTTTGGCTGCTGCTTTTCTTTTTGCTGCCGTTCGTTATCGTGCTGCGCATCAGCGTGGCCGAAATGGAGACGGTCACCTTCAAAGACCTGCTCACCTACGCAGAAGGTTCTGTACAGCTCAAGCTCAAGTTGAGCAATTACCTTTTCATTGCGCAAGATCCGCTGTACTTCAAAACCTATCTCAACAGCCTGCTCTACGCCGCTGTGACCACCGTGCTGTGCTTGTTCATCGGCTACCCCTTCGCGTATTTCATGGCGCGCGCCAAGCCCACAACCCAGCCGATTTTGTTGATGCTGGTGATGCTGCCGTTTTGGACTTCATTCCTGTTGCGCGTCTACGCATGGAAGGGTTTGCTCAGCGACGGCGGCTGGGTCTCGAATGTGCTCATTGCAACAGGCTCTGACCACCTGCTCATGTTTGCCGGGCTGATTGCCACCGAGGGCAAGTTCATGAACACGCCCTTCTCTTTGATCATCGGCATGGTCTACACCTACCTGCCGTTCATGATCTTGCCGCTGTACGCCAATTTGGCGAAGATGGACTTGCGTTTGTTGGAGGCCGCTGCCGACCTGGGATGCGCACCTTTCCTCGCGTTTTGGAAAATTACCGTGCCTTTGTCCAAAGCCGGAATCATTGCGGGATCGATGCTGGTGTTCATTCCGTGCATCGGCGAATTTGTGATTCCCGAGCTGCTGGGCGGCCCGCAAACCTTGATGATCGGCCGCGTGTTGTGGGACGAGTTTTTCAGCAACAACGACTGGCCCATGGCGTCCAGCGTGGCGGTGGTCATGGTGCTGCTGATCCTGGTGCCACTGGCCATTTTCAACAAGTATCAAGCGCAGGCCAACGAGGTGCTCAGATGAGCGGGCTTTACTCGGCACCCAAACTGTTTGGCAGAGGCTGGTTGGCGGCTGGCTATTTGTTTTTGTACCTGCCCATCGTTGCGTTGATTGTTTATTCCTTCAACGACTCGCCGCTGCCCACCAAGTGGGGCGGCTTCACGCTCAAGTGGTACGCCACTTTGGCCAACGACCGCGAGATGATTGCGGGTCTTTGGTTGTCACTGAAGATCGCATTTTTCACCGCCTGTGGCTCAGTGGTTTTGGGCATGCTGGCCGCCTTTTCGCTGGTCAAATTTGGCCGCTTCCGAGGCCGCACTTTGTTCAGCGGCATGGTCAACGCGCCGCTGGTGATGCCCGAAGTCATCATCGGTTTGTCGCTGCTGTTGATGCTGGTGTCCATGCAGCGATGGTTGGGCTTTCCGGAACGCGGCGCGCTGACGATTTGGTTGGGCCACTTGCTGCTCGGTCTGGCTTACGCCACAGTGGTGATCCAAGCGCGCTTGCAAGACATGAGCCCTTCGTTGGAAGAAGCCGCAAGCGACCTCGGCGCCAAGCCATTTCAAGTTTTCACGCTCATCATCTTGCCGCTCATTTCGCAGTCGCTGATGTCGGCTTGGCTGCTTACCTTCACGTTGTCACTCGACGACGTGGTGCTGTCAGCGTTTTTGTCTGGGCCCGGATCCACCACCATGCCGTTGGTCATTTTTTCAAGGGCACGGTTGGGCATGAGCCCCAGCATCAATGCGGTGGCCACCGTCATCATCGCCGTCGTTTCGGTGGGCGTGATTGCTGCCAGTTACTGGATCGCGCGCAACGAGCGCAAACGCTTTTTGGAAATGACCGAAGCCGCGCGCGCTTGAATCCAGTTTTGAAGTCGATAAAAAAACACAACCCAGAGGACAGAGCAATGAAAAATATGAAATCGATCAAGTTAGCCATGTTCACAGCGGCCATCGCGGCCGCGTTCCCGTCTGCGGTGTTGGCTCAATCGAACGCAGAGGTGTTGACCGAACTGCGCGCCCTGCGCGCCAAGGTGACCGAACTTGAGCAGAAGCTGGGTGCTGCGCAAGCTGCCCAAGCGGCAAAACCTGCCGGAGCTGCAGCAGGTGCTCAGTGGGGCATGACGCCGGAGCAAGCTGACGACTTCAACCGCATTTCCTTAAAGGCCGAGGCCACTGAAGACGCACGAGAAGCGTCTGGCCTGCGCGGCCTGAAATTCAGCGGCTACATCGACCCGACTTATATCTACAACAAGCGCGATCAACGCGCTGGTTTTCAATTCTTGAACAAAGTCGAGTCCGACGGCTACAACTACGACAACTCCTACTTCGGGTCGGCCAGTCTGGACCTGCAAAAGGAAATGGACGGCGGCACCAAATGGCGTTTGACGCTGATGCCCAATCGCGGAGCGGGTTCGTCGTTTGACGGCAACTCGATCGTCCACGAAGCCAGTGTTTCGGTGCCCTTGGGCGACCTGCAAACGCGCTTGATCGCTGGCCAAATTCCGGACTGGTCGGGTTACGAATATCTGCCGTCAACGCAAAACAAACTCATCACCCACAACCTGCTTTTTGACTTCACCTTGCCTGTGGCGTACACCGGAGCCGGCTTGGAACTGAGCAGCGGCAAATGGATCAGCAAAGTTATGTTGGCCAACCTGAACGCCAGCAAACGCCAAACCGGTGAGAAGACACCCGTCATCGCCTACCGCGTGGACTACTCGCGCGGCGAGTACCAAGGCTTCGGCTTTGCGGGTGTGCATGGCAAGGCAACCAATTCGCGCGCAACGGACCCATTGGGCAACGTGATCACAACCCTGCCTTTCAGCACCAAGGACACCGCTGTCAATTTGTTTGAAGTCGACGGCTACTTCATCCGAGGCGACTGGACAGTGCAAGGCCAGTTCAGCGTCGGCGGTCAAAAGTCGGCCAGCATCACTGCGGACCCCGTGACCGGCGAATTGCGTGACGCCAAGTGGTGGGGTGTGT
>JBBRGA010000112.1:0-11619 GCA_038241115.1 Burkholderiales bacterium
CAGCCCGGCAGCGGCATGCACTTTCATGTGTCGATGTGGGACGGCGACGGACCTGACGCCAGTTGCATGTTTGACGGCAACCAAAACAGCAGCGATTTATCGCCGCTGGCGCATCACTTCATCGCGGGTGTGCTGCACCACTCGGCCGCGCTCTGCGCGCTGGCTGCGCCCACCGTGAACAGCTACAAGCGCTTGACGGTGGGCGAGTCTATGTCGGGCACCACCTGGGCACCCGCCTATGTGGCGCACGGCCCGAACAACCGCACTGCGCTTGTGCGCACGCTGAAGGGTCGCTTCGAGTGGCGCGTGCCCGACGCATCGGCCAACCCCTACCTGGCGACTGCCGCGTTGATCGCGGCGGGTTTGGACGGCATCGACCGTCAACTCAAACTTGGCCCACCCTGTACCGAAGACTTGTTCAAGCTTTCCCTCACCGACATCCGCCTGCGCGGCATCGAGGTGTTGCCACAAAGTTTGAACGAAGCGGTCGACGCACTGCAAGCCGATGAGGTCATCGCCGATGCCCTGGGCGACACTTTGTGCGATCAGTTTTGCCTACTTAAGCGCGAAGAATGGACCGAGTACGCCCGCCACGTGAGCGGCTGGGAGCTGGCACGCTACGGCGCGATGTTTTGACTCGCAGCGCCAGCGGATTTCCGGCGCCGGGTAGGCGTTTGAATCCCGCTTCAAATTCAGCATGAACTCACACCACCGCCCCTGGCTCGCCTACCTTTGTCTGGCCAGCGCCATGGCACTGGTGGGCGGTTATGTCGGCTTGTCTAAATTGTTGGTCGCGGTTTTTCCGGTGTTCTTTTTGGCGTGGATGCGCTTCTGTGTTGCCGCCCTGGCGATGGCCACCTGGACGCGCCGCGCAGCCGATGAAGCGCCCATCAGCGCACGCGACCGCAAGCTGCTTTTCCTCGAATCATTTTTCGGTAACTTCCTGTTTTCCATTTGCATGCTGTACGGCATGGCGCTGACTTCCGCCTTGGCGGCCGGCGTCACCATGGCTGCCATTCCGGCCGTGGTGGCGTTGCTGTCGCGCGTTTTTTTGCATGAGCGCATCGCGCCGCGCACTTTGCTGGGCATTGCCTGCGCGGTGGGCGGCATTGCACTGGTGTCTTTCAGCAAGCAAGACCTCAACAGCCAGGCAGGCTCACTGCTCGGTAACTTCATGCTGATGGCCGCGGTGACCTGCGAGGCGATCTATGTGGTGGTGGGCAAAAAACTCACCGGCAAGGTATCGCCCAAACGCATCAGCGCGCTGATCAATTTGTGGGGCCTGGCGTTGGTCACGCCGTTTGGCATTTGGCAGGCACTGCGCTTTGACTTCAGCAGCGTGCCGCCAGCGTCTTGGGGATTGTTGGTGTTCTACGCCATCGCCGCGAGCGTGGTCACGGTGTGGCTGTGGATGACCGGCTTGAAGCAGGTGCCTGCATCCAACGCCGGGGTGTTTACAGTGCTCCTGCCCATAGCGGCCGCGGCCGTCGGCGTCGTGTTCTTGGGCGAACGCATCAGCGGCGTTCAGGCTGCTGCGTTTGCCCTGGCGTTGCTGGGCGTGGTGCTGGCGACTTGGCCCAGCGCTGTTGCCAGTGATGATCCGGACGCTGTTGTTGGCGTTGTTCTTGGCGTTGTCCCCGGCGCTGTTCCGGGATCGGTGGAGCGCGCTGACCCGGCCGCTGAGGCCGACGGCTTGACAGCCTCTGAAGCGCGCTGATTCGCCGTAGCGCTCACCCACGCCGGCGCGCAGTCTTTGTGATGGTGGTCTGACCACACCTGCCGCCAAGCGCGAGCACCCGGCAACGTGTTGCGCAGGCCCAGCATGTGACGCGATGCACGCGACCAAGGCTCACCCTTGGCCGCACCCGCTGCCATGTAGCTCACCATCTGAGCTTCTGCATCATCACGCGTCATGCCGTTCGGCGCGGCCCCGAAAAAACGCGCATCCCAAGCCGTCATGACCCAAGGGTTGTGATAAGCCTCACGGCCCACCATCACACCGTCGACGTGCGCCAGGTGTTGGTCAATTTGCGCATCGGTGGTCACGCCACCGTTCAACACCACGGTCAGCTGCGGGAAGTCGCGTTTCAGTTGATAAACCATCTCGTAGCGCAGTGGCGGCACTTCGCGGTTTTCTTTGGGACTCAGGCCTTTCAGCCAGGCATTGCGCGCGTGCACGATGAACACCTCGCAGCCGGCATTCGCAACCGTGCCCACAAAGTCGCGCATGAAGCCGTAGCTTTCTTCGTGATTGATACCGATGCGGTGCTTCACCGTCACTGGCAGGCTCACCGCGTCACGCATGGCCTTCACACCGTCGGCCACCAGCGCGGGCTCGGCCATCAGGCAGGCACCGAAAGCGCCGCGCTGCACCCGCTCGCTGGGGCAGCCACAGTTCAAGTTGACTTCGCGGTAACCCCATTCTTCGGCCAGCCTGGCGCAAGTGGCCAAGTCGGCCGGCTCGCTGCCACCCAGTTGCAGCGCCAACGGGTGTTCCTGCGCGTTGAAATCCAAGTGTCTGCGCACATCACCGTGCAGCAAAGCACCGGTGGTGACCATCTCGGTGTAAAGCCGCGTTTGCTTGGTCAGCAGGCGATGAAAGAAACGACAGTGTTTGTCGGTCCAGTCCATCATCGGTGCAACGCTCAGGCGCCAGGGGTTGAAGGGCTGCAAAGTCACTTGGAGGGCGAGGTCAAAACAGAAGCCCCGATTGTGAAGCCGAGCAGGCTTTGCCCACGCTCATGTGCTGTTGCGCCGCTTGTCGCGGACCTGCTGCTCCAGCATCGGCAACACGCGTTCCAAGCCGTCCAAGTTGGGGTTGACCTCCAACGCGCGTTGCAAAAAATCGAGCGCCTTTTGCGGCTGATCAAGCCGCAAGTGGATTTGCCCTGCACCCGACAAGGCACCGAAGTGCTTCGGGTTGCGACGCAGCACTTCGTCGCAGTCGCGCAATGACTTTTCGTTTTCGCCCAGCAGGTACAGCACCGTGGCACGCTTGTTCCAAGCCTCGGCGAAGTCGGGTTTGCGCTGAACGATGTCGGTGAAAGTTTTAAGTGCCTCCTGCAAGGACTGCTGCTGCATTTGCGCGACACCACGCGCCAGCAACATGTCAATTTGCTTGTCGCCGGAGCGGCTCCAGATTTTCCACAGAGCCGCGGCGGCCTCGGCCCGGACGTTGCCCGCCTCGTCACTCAAGCGCAGCACCAGCGTTTCGGTGTCTTGCATGGCGCCCACGTCTGCCAAACGCAGAACACCCGCCAGCCGCTGCGCTGGCGCGGTCTGCTGGAGGGCTTTCAGGGCTTGTGCCCGGGTCAGTGGCAACGCGTCTGCCGCCATCGACGGGAGACTCACCAGGCAACTGACCCACAGCCACAAAGCTGCAACCGGCACATTCCACCGAACACGCCACCGAACACCCCACCGAACAGACACAGAGCTCAACGACACCATGACACGCTCCTTCATGATTTTTTCCTTCAATTTCAAACCCATCCGCGCTTCCACAACGAGGCGTCTTTCAGTTCACGCCAGGCAATGCGGCGTGACACCTGCGAGTAAACCGCCTCAATGTCCACCCACTCGAGCTTGGCTGCGGGTTCGTCAGGCAAGTGAAGCTTGGACACCAGGAAATGTTTTTCCTTGCCCACATGGTTCACCGCCGTCCATTTGCTGAGCAGCAGTTTTTTCGGTTGAACGGAGTTGCCCGAGGCTTTGTCCATGGTGCGCAAAGAAAGTGGACTACGCTGGAGAATGACACGCTGTTTGCAACGGCGGCGCGTTCGAGCGCTGTGACCCCATGAAACGCTACGCCTTACTTGTCTTGATTGCCCTGAGTCCCGTTATGAGCCAAGCCATCGAAGAACCCGACTTCACCGTGACCAAGAAATTAGGTGCGGTTGAAATTCGGCAATACGCGCCCTACGTGGTCGCCGAGGTCATCGTCAATGCCAGCGCCGATGACGCAGGCAACCAGGCGTTTCCCATTCTGGCGGGCTACATCTTCGGAAAAAACAAGGGTGAGAAGAAGATGGCCATGTCGGCTCCGGTCATTCAGTCCTCGGCTCCGGTCATTCAGTCCACCGCTCCGGTCATTCAGTCCTCGGCACCGCCAGCGAAGTTGGAAATGACTGCGCCCGTCACCCAAGCCGCAGTGCCCGGCGGGTTCCTGGTGCAGTTTGTGCTGCCCAAAAGCGTGAGCTTGGCAACCGCCCCGGAGCCCTTAGACAGCCGCGTGAAGTTGCGCGAAATGCCAGCCGCCAATTGGGCAGTCATCACCTATTCGGGCACGTGGTCGCAGAGCAACTTTGAAGAAAACTTGACAGTTCTGCGAGCCGCCTTGAAAACCGCCGGTGTCGCCACCCAAGGCGAGCCGGTGCTGTCGCGCTACAACGGCCCTTTCACGCCGTGGTTCATGCGGCGCAACGAGGTGTGGCTGGCCCTGCGCTGAGGGTTTTCAGCGCGACTTGGCGGAGCCGCCGATTTCAGGGTCTGAACGCTTCGACCTTGCCCTTGAGCTTGATGGTCAGCGGGTTGCCCTTGCGGTCTTTGGCTTTGCCCGCGGGCACTTTGATCCAGCCTTCGCTGATGCAGTACTCCTCCACGTCCACCCGCTCTTGGCCGTTGAAGCGGATGCCAACGTCTTGTTCAAACAACGCGGCCACGTGATGCGGGCTGCGCGGGTCGCAGGACAAGCGGTCAGGCAGCGGCAGAGGTTCGGACAGGGGCGCTGCTGCGGCAGGGGTCGAATGCGATTCAGTATTCATGAAAGTTTTTTTCTACTTTGTCATCGAGTAAGTTGGACAGGCCAGACGGTCATCCGCCCAAACCGGCAAACACGTTTTGCACGTCTTCATTGCCGTCCAGCGCGGCCAAGAAAGACTCAACCTCCTCCAACTGCTCAGGCGTCAAGCTGTCAGGTGCAACAGGGTTCTTGGGTTTGTAGCCGAGCTTGGCCGTCAGCACGGTGAAGCCGTGCGCAGGCAGCGCGCGGCTCACCAGATCCAGCTCTGTGGGCGCCGTGAAGAACAGCGTCACGCCGTCGTCCGCTGCCTCCAGGTCTTGCGCGCCGGCCTCTATCGCAGCGGTTTCCGGGTCGCTGCCCGCCACCGCCGGCTCGGCTTCGATCATGCCCACATGGTCAAAGTCCCAACCCACCGACCCCGAACTGCCCAACTGCCCCTTGCGAAACAGCACGCGCATTTCAGAGGCAGCGCGGTTCAGGTTGTCGGTCAAACATTCCACCATCACCGGCACTTGGTGAGGCGCAAAACCTTCGTAGACCACGTGTTCAAAGTGCACGGACTCGCCCGTCAAACCGGCACCTTTCTTGATGGCGCGCTCCAGCGTTTCTTTTGGCATCGACACCTTGCGAGCCTGCTCCACCACCAAGCGCAGCCGCGAATTGGCTGCGGGGTCAGGGCCATTGCGCGCCGCAATCATGATGTCCTTCGCCAGCTTGCCAAACAAACGCCCCCTGGCGCTGGCCGCCAGGTCTTTGCCTTTTGCTTTCCACTGCGCACCCATGTTGGTTGGTCCTTCGCTTTTGCTTTTGCACAAGCCGTTATTTTCAACCCGAGTTCAGGCGGATCCGCGTTGGCATTGCGGGCAAAAAAATAAACCACGCCCACCTTGTTTGAGGCGCGCGATGGGAACAGCGCATTCCCAACACGGCGCGCCTTCTCGGTCAAACGCATAAAAGCGCGCAGACTCGTACGAGGCTGAGTGCTCGGCGGCGACTGTGCGCGTGCCGGCACCCGCACCCGCAGCCTTAGCCGCACTCGAGTTCATCCCTGCAATCGCAAGCGAGGCCAGGTACTGCGACCACGGCCGCGTCACGCCGGCGCGTCGCACGCTGCGCTGCGTGAGTTGCTTGCACGCCTTGGCAACGCGCAACAACTGGACCGCGGTCAGGCTGCCAATCTTGCAAAGCGGATCGACGCGCGCGACAAACAAAATGTCGGCGCGCAAATAGTTGCCCAAGCCCGCCAGCACATGTTGATCGAGCAGCGCATCGGCAATGACGCGGCGCGGAAACTGCGCCAGCCGCCTGGCAATTTGAGCCGCGCTCACTGCGGGCTCCAGCACCTCTGGCCCCAGCTTGGCAATGTAGGGATGCGCATGCTCAGCGCCCGCTTGCAGCCAAGCAAAGTCGGTCGCGCTGTACAGCACCACCTGATGCGCGGCCGTGCGAATCACCAGCCGCACCTGCCGGTTCAACAGCGCGTCATCCTTGGCATGCACCACCCATTCGCCGTACAGCTGGTTGTGTGAATACAGAACCACGCCGTTGGAAAACTCGGTGAGCATGGCCTTGCTGCGCGCGTAGACGCGGGCAATCGAAACGCCGCGCAAAGCACGCGCTTGGGGCTTCAGCGACGGATGCAGCAGCGTCAGCTGGATCGGTTGATGCGCCACCGCCGCATGAACCGCGCGGGAAGCCAGGAATATCTCGGGGCCTTCGGGCATGAGCGCGCTCCAGGATCAGTGTGTCGGGTCAAGGCGTTTGGTTGTGGTTGTGGCCGAGGCTGTGGTCGTGATCGTGGTCGTGGTCGTGGTCGTTGGTGAACGGCGGCACCACATGCAGCAGCTCGAAAACACAGCACACAACAGGCATATCTTGCGTCGGCTCACGGCCAATCCGGCGACATTCGCGGCCGAAGAAAGCCCAGTGCGCGCGCTGCCAGTGGTCGAGTGAGCCGTCACCTTCGCCTTCGATGGCCGCGTACGCCGCGGTGACTTGATTGAATGGAACGATTTCAACGCGTGTGATCTGGGTCACCAGTGCGGGCTGGTGGCGATGATCGACCACGATTTCGATGTTTCCGGCTGACGGCAGCGATTCGCCGTCCGCTTCGCAGCCCCACAGCAGGCTGGTTCCGGCTCGCTTGCGGCCCGAACGGATCAGCGCAAGCAGTTCTCCAGACAGCTCGGCAGAGTCACCGAAACCGTCGACATGTACCGGCCCTGGCGGCAGCGCAATGCCCAAGGCTGCGAGCCTCTGAATCAACATGGCGACAGACGGCAATGGCGTCATTTTGCGGAGCCTTCAAAGTTAAAACCAGTGGAATGCGGGCCTCGCAAGTGCTCACGGGGCCCGCAGTTCAAGGACTTCATCGCCGTGGCAGTCGACGTGGCCAGTGCTGCGCCATCCACGCATCACTGTGGGTACCCCAGTGCCGGTTGACCGAAGCCCTCGGCCGCGCGCCATCCGGGAGACTTGAGAAACAGGTTCTTCAGCATGCCGCCGGTGTCGAACTCTGGCCAGGTTTTGCCTGGGTTCTTGGCCTGCCACTGGGCTTTGATTTGCGCGCCGCTCAAGTAGTGCGGCACCTTGTTGGCATAGCGCATGAGCGACTGCGCGCGCCAGCCCGTGGCCTGCATCTCGGGCCACAAGGCATCGGCGTGGCCGACGTTCCAATCCGGGTCCACCTGCCAGGCGGTTTGCCCCAGCACGTCGCCAAAAATGAACAGACGGCCCCGGTAGATTTGCCACGCGGAGGGGTCACTCCCCAGCTTGACGCCAAAAGCCGCGCCACTTGCGCAGAAGCCGCCGTACTGCGGCTCATAGCGCGCGGGTTCAGCGTTGAACAGGTCTTTGTGGCGCTGCGAGGCGAAGTAATAAGTGCGCTCATTCAAGCTTGATTGGAACTGCGGTGCGCCGCGCACCGGCTTGCCGTCCGTGAAGTAAGCCACCGGGTCGTGGCCCAACAGCATCACCGGACCACCGCTGGAAGTTTTAACGGTAGCGTAGGGCGTTCCGCATGCCACCAGCAAGCTCGAAAGCATCAGCGCAAAAAGCAATTTCCAACGACGCATGACTTCTCCTCAGGTTGAACGCAGCAGATGAATTGCAGCAGATAACGCGCAGCTGACCGCAAAGCTTGCGGTGGCAAGCTCGGGTCAGCAGCAACACGCACCTTCAAGCGTCATGCCCCAAGGACGGCCGCAGTTGGCTCCGCGCCTTTGGTCCAGCCAAACCTTGAATTAGCTCTTGAAAAACCAACCCGGTAGTAAAGACCTGATTTGCTCTTTCAAGGGCGTGCCGCCGCGTCTTGACTTCGACCGCGGCAGCCTCGGTATCGCGGCCGCGCTCCGCTTGAGCAAGTGCTTAGGTATCAGGCCGCGACACGTTGCGCGAGCGCTTCTTGAGCCAGCGTGTTGATGCTCTTCCCCTCGGCCTGTGCCGCTATGGCCAACTTTTCGTGCAGTTCTGGAGAAATGCGCAGGTTGAATTTTCCAGAGTAGTTACGCCGAGGCTCGATGCCTTTCTCGTGGCAGACATTCAGGAAGACTGCCAGTGACTTCTTGAACTCTGTTCTGAGTTCTTTCGGTGTCTTGCCGTAGAAGTCGGCTCCGCCAGTAAGGCCAAGAATCTCGCCTCTGAACATATCAATCTCAGAGTCGTATTCGATCTTCGCGTTGTATCCGTCTATCGTCATCACGTTCATGGCTTCACTCCGTGTTGCTCAAGCCGCTTCTTCACTGACACCACCGCGCCTTTGTCTGTCTTTGGCGAGGGATGCGGTCTGTGAAAGACGCGGACCTCTTGAAAAAGGACGATCGCTACGCGGCTGCCTTCGCGTTCGCTGACCTCCGCGCCAAGCCCGACCAAAAGTGCTTCGATGTCCTTCCAATCGATATTCGCGCTGGTTGGGTGGGTTCAGACTGCATTCAGTGTCCTCTGATGAGCGCGCTTCATCGGCAAATGGTACCGCCACGCGGTACCGATTACAACATTCGTAAATTTTGAAGGCTGACGTTTCAGTCAAGCGGGCTACGACAGCAGGACGTGCTGTGCGGCAAGTGCAAAGTCGGCGAAAAGCCCTGCGCCAGGCGAACAGCGCGACACGCCGTTGGTGCTCAGCTTGAACGAGGGGAGTCGTCACTCGATGCGCGCCGACTTTGCCAAGTTGTGACGAGCACAGAGCAACTGAACGTTGACAGCAGTTTCCGACGTGCCACCCTTTGAAAATGGAAGAACGTGGTCAAAATGAAGTTCATCAGTGGCATTGCAGATTAAGAACTTTCCGGCGTCTCGCTGACAAACTTCTAGCTTGACATGAGAAGGGATGATTCTTCGGCGTTCCGCGGCCAAGCGGACTGGTTGAGTCAAATCTTCCTCGCCCTCGACCGCTACCAACTTGAATTTGCACACCATCCTGTGATCGTCCCGCTCGGTCCATGCGTCAACGAGGTGGAAGATCCCGTTATAGGACCAAATTCCTGGTCTCAGCTTCTCGTAGACCCGGACTCTTTCCGGTGATCGTTGTGACGCTGCGGCTGCTTTGGCAGCGCTCAGGAATTTTCCGTTTTGCGTCGGTCTTCCAGTATGCGTAGCGACAGGCTGATCCACGGCCTTTGGGTTCGGGCAGCTGGCGATCTTCGGATGATCGTGGCCCTCATAGACAAGCGTGCTCCCGTCATCCTCTAGTCGGTCCCGATATGGGGAGTTCGGTCGCACCGACATGAGAATGACCGAGTGATTTCCCCCGAGGCCAAAGTTCATGCCAGCTTGCAAGCTGGTGCCTTCGCGTTGGCACATTTCGATGTATGAGATGACTTCGTTGGACATGGGCAGAGGGTATTTGCGACGCCTAACGTTCGAGCTAAGCGGGTGACGACGGTAGGCCGCGCTGGACAGCAGGCGCAAAATGGGGCGAAGCCCCTGCGCTTGATGGCCGGCGTGGCCTGCCGTTGGCGCTCCGCTTGAGCGAGGGGTTAGACCCTACTGCGCTACAGGTGCTGAATCTCTACGTCGCCCCACTTCTCTTTGAGGTACTCAGCAACAAGCCGTCGATGGCAATGATGCGGGGTAGGTTCACTGCAAAGCAGACATGCACCATCTAGCAGATATCGATCAACTTTCGACTCTATATTTCGCGATCCCATCAAATCGAGGAACTTCCGCTCGTAGGTTGGCCAATCGCCGCCGTTCTTCTTGTAGTCGTCGAGGATGTCCTTGTTCGGTGCTAATACGGGGGCATGAACATAGTCAATGTCAAGAACAGCCTTTAGAAAGAACTTGAGGTCATCCTTCTTGGTAAATCCGGCCAGCTGCGAGACGTTGTTTAGTCTCGTGTCTACGACGCGTTTTAGACCGGACTGCTTGAGCCGCGCAAAAAACTGCTCAGCTGACTTCTTGGTGAAGCCCATAGTAAAGATCTTCATTCTTCGGTCACCTCAGCCTTTAGCATCTGCTCGTCTTGATAGGCGACTTTGTCGCCCTGAAGAAGGTAGGCTTCTTCAATGAAGCTATCTCTTGACTTGAACATGTCACCTTCAGGCAACTTCCAAGCCAAGAGAAGCCGACTCTCTAATTTGGGATGTGACTCAATCGTTCCGTCTGAATGAATGTGGGAGACAGACTTTCCTCTATCGAAAAAAGCCCGAGCAACCAACAGCGCACGATGGCACTCAATTGGATCTTTCTCAGCGCACACAAACGCGATTCGGTACTTCTTTAACCCCTCCAATACTCTTTGAATCCCGTCGGAGAACGCAGCAGACTGCGCAAGCTTAGAATATTGAACCTTGCCATTTCGATAACAAGAAGAGTCCGTGCTCCTTGCGCCGAACTCCTTTCCCAAGAATGTGTAGACGATGCCTGCCTCAGAAAGCGCGCCGCGCAGTGCATCCTTGGAGTACTGCGGTGAGTAACGGCTATACGGGCTTGAGCGTACGTCCGCCACAGCCGTAGCACCAGCACCCTTCAAGAGCGCAATGAAGCGCTCGATGGGATGGATCGAGTGCCCTAGGGTCAGAAGCTCGGTGTTGCTAGAACTGTCCGTCATAGAGGACCGCCGCGATCAGCTTGTAGAAGAAGCCCTGGAAGGGGTCACCGAGGCTCACAGCGAGCACTGGCTCGTCGAGAGTGTACCGGCCATCCGGCCGGGCAAGGTATGCCGCTTCGACTTGAGGGTCAGTCACCGCGAGGCAGTAGGTCCACCCGCCGTAAGTGAATTCACCGCGAACGATTCGCTTCGGGTAATCAGCGGACTTCGCTCCGACAACCAGGGTCAGTGAAGGAACCCGAATTAGATAAAGCGACGCTGGGGATGCAACAGTGTCAGGAACCCGGTTGTTCGTAAACGCATACCCGCTATGCCCGGCATCCCAGAGGGTCGTCGGAGCGTCGAGCCACGCGTCGATGTTTCGAAAGTCCAGGGTACCTTGTTGCGTCCAAAAGTAGCCATCGTCAATCAGGTGGTTTTCAGGCTGGTGTGGTAACGCCTGCGCCGCTAAGAATTGAACAGACACGACATGCAGCAAATCAGGGTCCCGGCCATCCTGATATCGACGTTCGTCAATGGATATCTCGTGAGTCGGTCGGGAGCTAACCGGTCTTATCCAGGCTGCGGGTCGGCCATGAATCAACTCCTTGCCGGCTACGCACCTGCCCGACGTCTTCCGGGAGTTGGCGAAGCAGACGAACGTTTTAGAGTAAGGCAAGGAACTCTCCCGAGGTTGTGTTTGTGGGGTCTAACGTTCGAGCTAAGCGGGCGACGACGGCGTGGCGCGCTGGGCAGCAAGCGCAAAATGGGGCGAAGCCCCAGCGCTTGATGGCCAGCGTGACATGCCGTTGGCGCTCCGCTTGAGCGAGGGGTTAGGCCGCAATACTGT
>JBBRGA010000113.1:0-11527 GCA_038241115.1 Burkholderiales bacterium
GCTGCCAAGGGCACAGCGGCGCGCACGTGGGCTTCGTTGGTGGGCAGACCGGCGCGCTGCAACTCGATGTAGAAGCGATCAGGAAACAGCAGGCTCAGGCGCTTTGCCGCATCGCGCGCGCGCTGCGGGTCGCGCGCCATCAAGGCCTGACCCACGCTGCCCAATTCGGCGCCAGACAAAGCAATCAGGCCTTCGCCAAGGGTGCTCAGCCACCCCCACTTCAACCAAGCTTGTGCTTTGTGCGAGTTCACCAGCCAGCCGCGCGACAGCAACTCACACAAATTCAAATAACCCGCGTTGTTTTGCACCAGCAGCAGCAAGCGGCTGGGCGATTTGTCTGAACCTTCCGGCTCCATCCAGACGTCGGCACCGATCAGCGGCTTCACGCCCGCCTTGCGCGCCGCGCTGTAGAACTTCACCGTGCCAAAGAGATTGCTGACATCGGTGATGGCCAACGCGCCTTGGTGGTCGGCAGCGGCGGCATTCACCGCCTCGTCGATCCTCAAGGTGCCGTCGACGACGGAAAATTCAGTGTGGGTGCGCAAATGTATGAAAGCCATGCGGGCGATTTTAGAGAGCGCCTGATCACGACTGGCCTTACGCGGCCGCCTAACGTAACCGAGATCGCCACCGCCATTGCCACATGGACTGCGTCTCTAAAATGCCGTCGGTGAAACCCATCCTCAACATATCTGCTTACTTGTTTGTGAGCCTGTTTGACACGGCGGCTCTGCGCGAGAGCATTCGCTCACAAGCCAGCAGCCGCCAACTCAAGGGCACGGTGCTGTTGGCCGAAGAAGGCATTAATTTATTTTTGGCGGGTGGAAACGAGCCGGTTCAAGACTTCCTGGGCTGGTTGAAAACCGACACCAGGTTTCATCCGCTGCTGGCCAAAGAAAGCTTCACCCACAGCGTTCCGTTCAAGAAGCTGTTGGTCAAAGTGAAGCCGGAAATCATTCGAATGAACCGGCCCGCCGTCAGCCCCGCGTCGGCTCGCGCTGCGGCGGTGGATGCGAAAACGCTGGCGCGCTGGTTGCGCGCGGGCCAAGACGACGAAGGCAAGCCGGTGCTGATGCTCGACACGCGCAATGCGTTCGAGGTGGAACACGGTCACTTCAAAAATGCGGCGCACTGGAATCTCCGCAAATTCAGCGACTTCCCCGACGCGGCCCTGCTGCATGCGGCAGAGCTGCAAGGCAAGACGGTGGTGAGCTATTGCACCGGCGGCATACGCTGCGAAAAAGCCGCGCTGTTCTTGGCGCAGGCGGGTGTGCAAAACGTGCTGCAGCTGGACGGCGGGATCTTGAAATACTTTGAAGAAGCGGGCAGCGAGCACTTTGAAGGCACGTGCTTTGTGTTCGACGAGCGCGAAGCCTTGACGGGTGATTTGAGCGCCGCAAAGCTGTAGGAGTACGGCGCGTTTTACGTCGCCTTGTGACCCGCAGTCGCCATTGCCGCGGCCTTTGGGCTGCATGAAGGCGGCTTTGATGGCAGCATTCATCACATGCATACAAACCCATCAAGCCCGCTGCCTTCAGACGCCATTCAGTGCGACTTGTCCAAGCGCTACATGGAAGTTCGGGCCACGACCCTGGCGCTGGCGGCACCGCTGAGCGACGAAGACTGCCAGATTCAGTCCATGCCAGACGCCAGCCCCACCAAGTGGCATTTGGCGCACATCACCTGGTTTTTTGAGACTTTCATCCTGGAGCGCTTCGAGCCGCATTTCGCTCCCTTCGATGCCAGCTTTCGGGTGCTCTTCAACAGCTACTACCAAGGCGTGGGCGCGCGCCACCCGCGTGCGCAACGCGGCTTGATCTCGCGCCCGTCGTTGACAGAAGTAAAGCGCTACCGGGCGCAAGTGGACGCCCGCATGTTGGCCTTGATGGCAGCCCGGCCGGCTGACCGCGAACTGATCAGCCTGATCACGCTGGGCTTGCACCATGAGCAGCAACATCAAGAGCTGTTGATCACCGACATCAAACACGTGCTGTCATTCCAAAGCGGCGGCAAGCCGTATGCCAAGCGTTGGCCCATGCAGGCAGTGCGCCCGCAGGCTTTGCAGTGGTTCGGCTACGAGCCCGGCATGACCGCGGTCGGCTTCGACGTCGACCCAGACGCCGAGCGAGCTGAGAGGTTTTGCTTCGACAACGAAACACCGCGTCATCGCGTTTTCATCCCCCCATTCGAGCTGGCATCGCGCCCTGCCAGCTACGGCGATTACCTGGCCTTCATGGAAGACGCAGGCTATCAACGCAGCGAGCTGTGGCTGTCGCTGGGTTGGGACTGGGTGCAAGAAGGCCAGCGCGAAGCGCCGCTGTATTGGCAGCGCGCTGACGCATCTGGTGGCACGGAAGCTGCAGCGCAGGGCGCGGCGGACTCTGCATCCGACAGCCCCTGGCTGAATCACACGCTGCAAGGCTTGGTGAGCATCGACGCCAACACACCGGTGTGCCACCTCAGTTACTTCGAGGCCGATGCGTTCGCGCGTTGGTCGGGCGCGCGTTTGCCCACCGAAGCCGAGTGGGAATATGCGGCGCGCCACACCGCGGACGCAATCGCATCGAGCGCTCAGCCGATGCAGGGCAATTTCATGGAGCGTGGCGCTTTTCATCCGCTGCCGCAAATCGAGTCGTCACAACTAGGCCCGGTGCAACTGTTTGGCGACGTGTGGGAGTGGACGCAGTCCAGCTACAGCGCCTACCCCGGCTACCGTGCGTTGCCCGGTGCGGTGGGCGAATACAACGGCAAGTTCATGTGCGGCCAATACGTGCTGCGCGGCGGCTCGTGCGCCACCCCAGCAAGCCACATGCGTGCGAGCTATCGCAACTTCTTCCCGCCGCAAGCGCAGTGGCAATTCAGTGGCGTGCGCTTGGCGCGAGATCGCGCCGCGGCCGTCATTTAGGAACGCGGACGCGGACGCGCGGAACCTGCGTCGAGGGCGCAGCAGGCGCTTCGCCAATCGTTCCGTGTCGCAAGTACAGCGCCTCGTCACCAAACCAGTCGATGTCTTCCGGGTCGTGCGTGATCATCACCGCCGGAATGTCGATGCGCTGCAGCAACTCATCCAGCTCAGCACGCATGCGGCCACGCAGCTCCGGGTCCAGCGCAGAAAAAGGCTCGTCAAGCAGCAGCGCACGAGGCGAGTGCACAAGCGCCCGCGCCAGTGCTGTGCGCTGCCGTTGGCCGCCAGAAAGTTCACTGGGGCGCTGCGCGGCCACATCTCTCAGCTCAAAGGCAGCCAGCCATTTCTGGACGGCTTCGTCGGCGGCCTCGTTGTTCCCAAACGACGACGGGTTGCGCAGTCCGAGGTGCAAGCCGAACGCAATGTTCTGTCGCACATTGAGGTGCGGGAACAAGGCGTAGTCCTGGAACAAATAGCCGAAGTGGCGAAGACGCGCAGGCACATCCGCACCCACCGCGCTGTCAAAAAGCACTTGGTCTGCGAACGCAATGCGACCCGAGTCGGGCTTCAGCAGCCCCGCCAGCGCCTGCAGCGTCAGGCTCTTGCCGGCACCCGAGGGGCCAAAGATGACAGTGCGTTTCGCGCGGGTTTTGAACCGCACTCGCAAGTCAAAACGGCGGCGCTCGCTGACCACCGTCTTGCTGATGTCGACATCGAAGCTCATGGCGCGTCCGTGCAAGAACTCAGCGTGCGCGCCGTGCAGGCGCAAATCGCCCGGCCGCCAACAGCACGGCGATGCAGAGGATCGATGTGATCAACACCAGAAAGTTGGCCGTGTCGTCCTGCCCGGCCTGCACTGCCTCATAAACCGCGATGGACAAAGTTTGTGTGCGCCCGGGAATGCTGCCTGCCACCATCAGCGTGGCGCCAAACTCGCCCAGCGAACGTGCAAACACCAGCAGCGTTCCCGCCAGGATGCCGGGCCAGGCCATCGGCACGGTCACCCGAAAAAACACAGCCCACTCGTTCAGTCCGAGCACACGCGCTGCCTGCTCCAGCTGAGGATCTACCGCCTCGAACGCGGTGCGCGCCGACCTCAAGATCAACGGAAAAGCCACCAGCGTGGCGGCGATCACGGCACCTTGCCAAGTGAAGATCAGGTTGATGCCGAAGCTCTGTTGCAACCAGCTGCCCAGCCAGCCGCGCTTGCCAATCACCACAAGCAAGTAATAGCCCAGTACCGTGGGCGGCAGCACCAGCGGCAGCGTCAGCACGGCGTCTACAAACTCGCGCCCGAAAAACTGGCGGCGCGCCAGCCACCAGCCCACCGTCACTCCGAGCACCAGGTTGATCGCGGTGGCCCACAGCGCCACCTTCAGCGTCAACGCCAGCGTGATCCAGATCGATGCATCCATGCGCGTTTGGCTAGGGCTGGCCGAAGCCGTGGCGGGCCAGCACTGCCTGCGCCGCAGGGGTGCGCAAAAACTCGAGAAATTTGCGCGCTGCTTCTGCGTTTGTGCTGCCACTGACGACGGCAATCGGATAAGTAATGGCGAGCTGCGTGGCGACCGTGGCCACCACTTTGACTTTGTCCTTCATCACCGCCGCATCGGTCGCGTACACAAAGCCCGCATCAACTTCGCCGCGGGCCACATAGTCGAGTGCTTGCCGAGTGGATTGGGCGGTGATGGCCTTGGGCTGCACGACGGCCCACAGCTTTGCCGCTTCAAGTGATCCCTTGGTGTAGCGGCCCACCGGCACGCTGGCCGGGTTGCCCATCGCCACGCGCTTGACCTCGGGCCGCTGCAAGTCATTCAAGCCCTTCAGCCCGAGGCTGCTGTCGCTGGGCACCACCATCACCAGCGTGTTGCTGACGAAGTTGCGGCGCGTGCCACCTGCCACCACCTTCTGCAGCTCGGCACGGTCCATGGCCTCTTGATCAGCAGATGCAAACACATCGACCGGCGCGCCTTTGAAGATTTGCGCCAGCAGCGCGTCAGACGCCCCAAAGTTAAAGACCAGTTTGGTTGCGGCGTTCTGCGCCTCAAACGCAGGGGCTATCTCCTTGAATGCGTTCGTCAGACTGGCCGCCGCCGAGACCGTCAAATCGGCGGCGTTCGCTGCCAGTGCAAAGCAGCCGAACACCAGACAGCCCACATATCGGCACCACAGGGTTTGTTTCAAGCGCGATCCTGAACATGGAAAGAGTGCGATGCAGACGCGCATCGCGAGCGAAATATATCGCAAGACATATCGCCTCATTCGCCCCGTTCAGGCTGCCCAGACCCGACGTGTTGCTCAGCGCGCAATCAGGCGAACAAGTTGCGCCAGGTCGTCCTGACAAGCTTGCGTGGCCGTCAGCTCGATGCGCCGATACAGGTCGATGAGCTCGCGACCGGTGTCAGTGAGCACGCTGCCACCGCCCAGTGGTCCGCCTTTGGCGGAATTCACCGCGGGCTTCTTCAGGGCGCGGTTCAGTTGGTCAAGCAGCACCCAGGCGCGGCGGTAGGACATGCCCAGGCTCT
Source organism: Burkholderiales bacterium (assembly GCA_038241115.1). Taxonomy (GTDB): domain Bacteria; phylum Pseudomonadota; class Gammaproteobacteria; order Burkholderiales; family Burkholderiaceae_C; genus JANYJJ01. Next base: position 5,431 of record JBBRGA010000113.1, read on the forward strand.
TGGCAGCCGAAGTGATCGAACCGGTCTGCGCGATGGACTCGATCAGCGCAATCTTGCCGGGCCCGATGGCAATCACGTCGCCTGCGGTGATGCGCATCCGAAACTTGGCCTGCGGCTTGGGGCGCACGGCTTGCTTGGTGCCTTCTTTCGGTGCGGCGGCGGTTTTTGTCTTAGCTGGCATGGGTGAGCGTGGCGTGGCGTGGCGCGGACAGAGAGCGGTTCAAGCGCAGGGGTTGCAGACCGACCGATTGGGTGGCGCAGCGTCTTTTCGGCGCCGTTGTGATGCGCACCGCAGCACCGTCGTTCAACCTTTCAGCTCGAAGCCGGGCACGCCCATTTGCCACAGCAGGAAGGCAAAAATATCGGCGCGCGCGTCGAGGGTCTGGCTCTTGGTGCTGCCCATGCCGTGGCCAGATTGGTAGTCGAGTCGCAGCAAAACGGGTTTGCCTTTGGGGTTCGCGCCCAGCAGCCGCGCGGCGGTCTTGGTGCTGTGCCACACCTCCACGCGCGGGTCGTTCACGCCGTGCGGCAACAGCACCGCGGGGTAGGCCACACCGTCCTTGATCTGGTGGTAAGTGCTCATGGCCAGCAGTGCGCGAAAACCGGGCTCGGTTTTGCGGGTGCCGAACTCGGGAATGTTGGGCACGCCGTTGGAAGTGGTCTCCATGCGGATCATCTCCAGCGCACCGACTTCGGGCACCACCGCCGCAAACAGCTCAGGCCGCTCGGTCATGGCGCGGCCCACCAGAATGCCGCCGGCGCTGCCGCCCCAAATGCCCAGCTTGGCGGGCTGTGTCCACTTTTGCGCAATCAGGTACTCCGCGCAGGCGATGAAGTCGCGCCATGTGTTGGGCTTGGTCGCCTGCTTGCCGTCTTCGTGCCACTGGCGGCCGAACACACTGCTGCCGCGCGGGTTGGCCACAGCAAACACGCCGCCCTGGTCCATCCACGTGAGTCGGCTCAGGCTGAAGAACGGCTCTTCGGTGATGCCGTAGCTGGCGTAGCCGTACAGCAGCGTCGGGTTGCTGCCGTCCAGCTTCACGCCCTGGCGGTGGATGATGGACATCGGCACCATCACACCGTCGTGGCTCTTCACCATGACCTCGCTGGCCACGACGTTGTCGGGCGCATCGAACGGGCCGGCCGGCTGCAAGCCGGTGTTGCGCACGCTGCCGTCTGCCGCCAGCGCGTAGATCTGACGCGCCCGGGTCCAGCTTTCAAGCTCCAGCAGCATGCCGTTTTGATCGTTGCGCGCGCTGGTCATCGTGAAACTGCCGAGCACCGGCAGTGGCACTTCCTGAAGCTGCGCGCCGTCGGCATGGGCCAGTTTGAACAGCCGTTTGACGTTGCCGTCGCGAGCCTCCAGATACAACGCGTCCTGCGCGCTGGCAATGCCGGTCAGCACGCGCTGGCTCTCGGGCACCAGCACGCTGGCCGTGGCCGGGCTGAAGCCTTGCAGCGGGCCGCCCAGCAGCTTGAAGCGCGAAGCGGCCTTGAAGCTGAGCGCGTAGACCCGGTCGCCCTGCAGCGACAGGCCGGTGACGCCGTCTTCGCGGCCCACCAGCTTTTGCCATTCGGGCTTGCCAGCGCGCAGCGCAGCCAGCGTGGTGTGCCACGCGGCGAAGTCGGGCGAGACACCGTCGAGCGCGGAGGCCACCACGCGCCCGTCGGGCAGCACTTCCAGCCCAGGGAACTCGGTGGCCGGAATGCCGAGGTCCACACCGGCCGTCAGCACCGGGCGAATGCTGGCTTCGCTGGCACCGGGCTTCATCACGACTGTGCTGCTGCGTTGGTATTTGTCAGTGGGCGGGGCGCCTTTGGCCAGCAACTGCATGCGGTGAAAGTAAAGCTCCTGGCTGTCCGGCGCCCAGGACACACCGCCAAACTGTGCGCGGCTGATCTCGGGGCCGCGCTGACGGCCGGTGGCGGTGTCGATGATGCGCAGCGACGCGTCTTCCGAACCCGCGGCCGAAACACCCAGCGCCACCAGTTTGCCGTCCGGCGACGGGGTGTAGTAGTTGATGGCGTGCGGCTTGCCTGTCTTTTTCTTCAGCGTCTCGGGGTCGAACAACAGCTTGTCGCTGCCGTTGATGCCGCGCCGCACATAGAGCTTGAACTGGTCTTCCTTGGCGCCGCGGCGCTCAAAGAAAAACAAGTCGCCTGGCAAGCGCTGCACGGCTGTGACGCGCGACGCGGCAGCGCTGTCGTATCTTTCCAGCTTGGCCCGCAGCGCGTCCCGCCCGGCAATCCTTTTGAGCGTGGCGTTGGCAAAGTTGCTGTGCGCCTTCATCCATGCCGCCACAGCCGGCGCCTTGATGTCCTCGAAGTCGCGGTAGGGATCGTCAACCGTGGTGCCGAAGAAGGTCTCTGGCACGTTGCGCACCGGGGCCAGGGGCAACTTGCTGGCGTCTGGCTTCGCGTCCTTGGTGGCAGCTTGAACAGCCGCGGGGAGCAACATGGCCAGTGGGCTCAACGTTGACAAGATGGGAGTGGCGGTCAGCGCGATGACGTGGCGGCGGCGCAAGCTCATGAGGATGCCTCTCTCGGAAATTAAAGCCTCATGTTAGCCAGACCGCGCCCTGTGTTGCAGGCGGGCGCACCCCCCAGCATCAGGAGTTCAGCACGTCCAGCACATCGGACTGAAACTCCCGCAAATACAAGATCGTGACCACGCCCGCAGTGGCCACCATGAAAGCCAGCGGCGATAAAAACCAGCCAATTGCGGCGAAGGCGAAGTAGTAAGAGCGCAGGCCATCGTTGAAGGTCTCAGCGGCCAGGCCGACGATGCGGCCGGCCTTGTCGGCAAAGGCTTCACGCGACAGGTTTTGCTCGATGAATTGCTTGGCTTCAGGGGCAGACGCAATGAGCAGCGCGCCGAAGGTGTATTGGCGCATCGACCAGGTGAACCGAAAAAACGCGTACACATAAATTGCCAGCATCAGCACCAGCTTCATGTCGAACACCAAAGTGGAAGTGCGCGCGGCGAAGGGCAAATCGCGCACCAGTTCGGTGGCTTTGTCGGTGGCACCCAGCACCGCCAACAGGCCGCCAATGATGAGGATGGTGGTGGACGCAAAAAACGACGGGCTGGTGGCCAGGTTTTGAATCACCACGCCGTCCAGCATCCGCACTTCGCGGTAGGTGGCTTGCAGCATCCAGATGCGGCGAATGCGGTTGGTGCTGGCCAAAATCGACGGGTGCGTTCTGGAACGCTGGCGCGCAAACCAGACATAGCCTGACCAGCCCGCCACAAACACCAGCAGCGCGGCCCAGTCCAACCACGGCAGCACCGAGAAAACTTTGAACGTCACATCCATGCGACGACTTTAGCAACGCAACCCAAAGCGCGGCCCGATGCGCACTTCAACTGGCGGTGCAAGGCGTGGTGCGGCGCGTGGTGCAGCACTCGTCAAAAAGCCCGCCGAGCGCATGGCTAGGAGCGTGGGCCATGCGTAGGGTGTGGTCGTAGCCGCTGTGAAAAACCACTGCAATCTTCGACATGAATTCTTTGAGGAGTTGGGGGAGCTGGGGGAGCTGGGGGAGTTGGGGGAGTTGCGGAGTTGGGAATTGAGGTGTTGAAACGGGGGGGGGGAAAGCCGACGCGCTCACGCTGAGAGGTCGAACACGATCACCTCGGCATCCGCGCCGTCGGTGAGCTTCAACCGCGCTTCTTGGCTCAGCAGTGCCGCGTCACCACCGCGCAGCATTTGGCCGTTCACGCTGAGGGCGCCGCGCACCAAATGCACATATGTTTTGCGCTGGGGGTCGAGCGCGACCTCGGACGACTCGGCGCCGTCGAACAAACCGGCATACAGCGCGGCGTCGGCGTTCAAGCGCACCGAACCGTCGCGCCCGTCGGCACTGGCCACCAAACACAAGTGCCCTCTTTTGTCCTCCGGCTTAAAGTGTTTTTGCTCGTAGCCGGGCGCAATGTTCAGCGCGTTCGGCAGCAACCAGATTTGAAAAAAGTGAGTGGTGCTGGACGGCGCGTGATTGGCTTCGCTGTGCTGCACGCCGCGTCCCGCGGTCATGCGCTGCACATCGCCCGGCACGATGGTGGCCACGTTGCCCATGTTGTCTTTGTGCGCCAGCGCGCCATCGACCACATAGCTGACGATTTCCATGTCACGGTGGCCGTGCATGCCAAAGCCGGTACCCGGCGCGATGCGGTCTTCGTTGATGACGCGCAGGTTGCCAAAGCCCATGTGCTGCGCATCGTGATATTCGGCGAACGAGAAGCTGTGCATGCTTTTGAGCCATCCGTGGTCGGCATGGCCGCGGTCGTTTGATTTGCGCAGGGTCAACATGGCGTGTTCCTTTTTGTGAGCCCGAATCGTAGATACGCGGTTGAACTTTGTGGCGCGCCGGGCTTGTCGGCTGCGTTCAAATAAGATGAATTGGCAGTGACTGTCGAAGCCGTTCGCCGCCTGACGGACCATGGTCCATGCCTAGTTCAATTACTTCTGCTCGCCATCGCTCATGTCCCGACAAGTCCTTACGCCCGACGCCCTGACCATGATGGACACCATTGCCCGCACCGGCAGCTTTGCAGCAGCCGCGCGCGAACTGGGCAAGGTGCCGTCGGCCCTGACCTACAACGTGCGCCAGCTTGAAGATGCGCTGGACGTGCTGCTGTTCGACCGCAGCTCGCGGCAGGCCAAGCTCACTGCCGCAGGCGAAGAACTGTTGAACGAAGGCCGCCGATTGCTCGAGGCCATGGACGCTGTGGCCAACCGCGTCAAACGCGTGGCCACCGGCTGGGAAACGCAGCTCACCATCGCGGTGGACGGCATCTTGTCCAACACCACGGTGTTCGAGCTGTGCGAGGCTTTTTACGCGCTGGGCGCCGAGGGGCCGGGCACGCGCCTGCGCCTGCGCAGCGAAGTGCTGGCGGGCACCTGGGAAGCGTTGAGCAGCGGCCAGGCGGACCTGGCATTGGGCGTGGGCATCACCGCCGACAGGCAGGCCACCGTGGGCATCCAAGTGCAGCCGTTGGGGGAAATTCCTTTTGTGTTCGCGGTGGCGCCGCACCATCCGCTGGCCAGCGTGGAGGGCCGCATCAGCGACGCGCAGTTGCTCAGGCACAGGGCCGTGGCTGTGGCCGATTCAGCGCAGCGCCTGACGCCGATCACAGTGAACCTGTTGCCCGGTCAGGACGTGCTGACTGTGCCCACCACGCAGGCCAAGCTGGAGGCGCAACTGCGCTGCCTGGGCTGCGGCTATTTGCCCGAACCGGTGGCGCGCGAACACATTGCCGCAGGCCGTTTGGTGGTCAAAACCACCGAGCGTTTACAGGCCGTGATTCAGGTCGGTTACGCATGGCGCACCTCAAGTCCGCGCGACGGCAACGTGACTGCGGCCACACGTCGGCCTCAATCAAGCGCCGGGACAGGGCTGGCGCTGCGTTGGTGGCTGGAACAACTTCAAAGCCCCGCCACTCGCAAAGCACTCATCGAGCGCCACAGCCAGGCGTGGAGCCACGTTTGAAGCCACACCTGGGCGACGTTGACCCGGGCGCGACAAGCTGCGCAGGCGCCGCTAGCGTCAGCTACCGCGGCCGCTTCGCGCCGTCACCCACCGGCCCTTTGCATGCGGGCTCGCTGGTGGCGGCACTGGCAAGCTGGCTGGACGCGCGGGCGCACGGCGGGCAGTGGCTGGTGCGCATCGAAGACACCGACACGCCGCGCTGCGCGTCTGGCAAGGGCATCGGCAAGGGCAACGGCAACGGCAACGTAAAGAGCGCAAGCGAGTTGATCCTGTCGCAATTGGCGGGCTGCGGCTTGCTGCCTGATGAAGCGCCGGTGTACCAATCTCGGCGCACCGATTTCTACGCGCGCGCTCTGGAGCAACTGCGGCTGCGTGGCGCGGTGTATGCCTGCAGCTGCAGCCGCAAAGACATCGAGCAGCACTGGACGGCGCTGGGCAAAACCAAGGCGCGACACGCAGAGTGGCCCTACCCCGGCACCTGCCGCAATCGATCGGACCTCGACGCCTCGCCAGGCTGTGCATGGCGCCTGCGCTGTGGCAGCGACGAATCCCCACTGGTCGTCGACTGGCACGATCGGCGGCTCGGTGCCCAAGCTCAGGACGTTACACA
>JBBRGA010000114.1:0-11488 GCA_038241115.1 Burkholderiales bacterium
AGCCTTGATGCTTGGCCAGCAAGCGCGCCGTTTTGAGCGCTTCTTGCGGCTGTTGGCCCAGCCGCGTGGCCTGCAATTTCAAGCGCAGCGCATGCGTGCGGCGGGCCACGCCGGGCGGCAGCTCTGCGAGCAGTTGCAAGCTGCGCTCGGCGTCACGGTCGTCCAGCGCCCACTCGGCAGCCAGCAGCCTGGCGCCTTCTTCAGCGGACCGAGCCGCCGGGCTGCGACGCGCCAGATCAAGCGCCCGCGCAAGTTGCTCATCGCGCTTGCTGCGGTCTTGCAAGCGGTGCGCACTGCCAGCCGACAGCAGCAGGCCGAGCACCGTGAATTCGTTGTCTTGCTTCAGATCAGGCGTGTCGACCTGAATGGCCAAGGCACGCTCTGCTGCGGCCTGAGCGCGGCTGTAGCGGCCACCGAAGTACTGTGCCAAGGCTTCGCGCAAGGCCGTTTGACCGGTGCGGTCACGCCGCGCCACGCGCCATTCGTGAGCCCGCCGCGGCAAGCCGGTCAGCGCATTGACGGCCTGTATCAAAGTGACCATCAAAAAGCAGGTGCCCACCAGCAGCAGCAAAAACAAATTCAGCGACATGTCGAGCCGCCGGTTGCCGGCATAAAAGCTCACCAGGCCGTCGTTGGTGCCCAAGCTGGTGGCAGCCACAACGGCTGCGGCAAACAGCAAGGTGAACCAAATGACGGCGCGCATGATGTTGGCTGAAGTGGTGGCCGTGGCGTGGCGTGGCGGCAGCTTGCGCTCAACGTCCCGCCGACGCGGTGGCCAGCGCGGCCAGCGTGTCGTCGGGCCGTGGCAGCGTGACTTGGCGCGCTTGCGCCGCGACTTGTTTGACCAGGTCAGCCGCCAAAACCGTGCGCCGCGCGCTGCGGTCGAAGTAACGCTCGAGCGAGTTTTGTGCGCTTTGCAAATCGCTTTGCGCGGTGTCGAATTGGCGACTCAGCAGCGCCAAGCGTGCATTCAGCAAACGCAGCTTGAGGTTTTCGCGCAAGAAAAAAGCCTGCTCGGGCGCGAGCAGCATGGCCTCGGGTTGGTCGATGCGCGTGACGCGAATCAACGATTTGGCCTCAAACCACACCCGCTGGGTGGCAACGGTCCAGCCTTCGCCCCAAGACTTCGCCCACTCGGAAGCCGTTGCCGCCGACGGCGCTTTTTGCACCGCGGCCGGCACAACGGTTTTGCGCTGCTCGGCAGTGGACAGCAAAGGCAGCTCGTCGACCAGGCGCACCGCTTCGTCCAGCTTGATGACCAATGAATTGATGTCGGCCACACCCACCGCGCGCACTTTGTCGAGATCGCGTGCGATGGCCCGGCGCACGCCTTCCAGGCGCGGCTGATTTACGCGGGCCAAGCGTTCATCTGACTGCTTGAGCACGGCCAGCAAAGGCTCGGCGCTGCCAGTGATGGCGCTTTGTTGTTGCGCCACGCGGATGCCAGCCTCCACATCGACCACCAAATTTTCATCGCGCGAACGCGACATCGACTGGATCAAATCTTCCAACTGGCTGCGCTGTATTGCCACCTCAGACACGCGTGCCTCCAAAAGGGCCACTTTGGCGGCCGATTCGCGGCTGCTGTCTTGCGACTGTTTGGCCAGCAAGCGCGCTTCGCTGGACAGGCCTTGGCTTTCTTGCTGGCGGCGCACCAGCTCTTGTTCCAAGTTTTTAAAGCGCTCTTGGGCTCGCAAGGCCACCACCAGACTGCTCAGCGCCATCAAGGCCAAGCCAATGAAAGCCGCCACCAGCCAGTAGGCGTAGCGCTTGGACCCATTGGCACCCAGCGGCGATGCAGTCAAGACGCCATCAGCCTGCAACGTGGCCGCGGGCTGGTCTGACAAGTCATCATTTGAAGCAGGGTTCACCATGCTCAGATTGTAGGCAGGCCGTTAAATAAGAACGAGCTGCGCCAAGACCGCATCGAGCGACGGGCGGCAGGTCAAGACCTTGCCAAAGCCAGCGGCTTCGGCGCTTTGCGCGATGCGCGGATGCGTCGCCAAGGCAGTGGCTACTGACCAATTCACCGTGCTTGTCTGAACCTGCGGCAACTGCAACAGATTCGTCACCGCTTCTGAGCTGCTGAAAAACCACAGGTGATTTTTGGGCATCAGCAAAGCCGCTTGCAAGACCGTCTCAGCGGCTTCGGTGAACCTCGGCGCAACGCGCCGGTAAACCGACACAAAACTCACCCGGGCACCTGCGCTGCGCAACTGCTCAGCGAGCCAATCACGCCCGCCGTCGCCCCTCACCACCAGCACTGACGCCTGAGTCCAGTGCTGGGTTTTCAGCGCATCCCACAGCGCATCGGAATCAAATTGCGCAGCGTCGGCCGGCGGCTCAACAATCAAATGCGCTGGCACGCCGCAGCGTCGCAGTGCGGCGCTGGTGCCAGGGCCGGGAGACGCTGCCCGCAGCGCATCGGGCCACGCTGCGTGGTCTGCGCAGCGCTCGGGACGCGTCGAGAAAAACCACTCCACCGCATTCGGGCTGACAAAAAAAACCAATTGGTACGACGCCAGCGCCGCCCAAGCACTGCAAATTGCCGCCGGGTCTTGCGGCGCCGCAATGCAGATCAACGGCAAAGCGACGGCGTCGTGACCTGAACGCGTCAGCGCGGCAACCCATTCGCCAGCTTGAGAAGCCGGGCGGGTGACGAGAACTTTCACCCTTTCAAGCCCGTAAGCGTTGTGTCGAAATCAATGCGAGCCAGCAGCCAGATAGTCGGCCGCACCTGCGCCGCGCAGCACCTGCGCGACTTGCTCGCCCATGGCGCGGGAGTCGGCATCTGTTCGCGCGGCCATGCGCAATTCAGCGCGCAGAAGCGGTAAATCGGTGCGCTCGGGATGCCCCAAAGCGGCGCTCAAAAACAACTGTTGGCCTTCCCAGGTGGCATAAGCGGCCAGCGGCACGCTGCAACTGCCGCCGAGCGCCCGCGACACCGCGCGTTCGGCTTGCACGGCCAACGATGTGGGGTTGTCGACCAGATTGGCCAGCGTCGCACGCAGCGCGGTGGCGTCGGTTCGCACCTCCAAACCCAAAGCGCCTTGGCCGGCGCACGGCAGCATGTCCGCCACAGAAAACGTGGCCCGTATGCGCTTGCCCAAGCCCAGGCGCTTCAGACCCGCAGCCGCCAGAACGATGGCGTCGTACGCGCCGTCGTCGAGCTTGCGCAGACGGGTGTCCAGGTTGCCGCGCAGCGGTTCGATGCGCAAATCGGGGCGCAGCGCTTTCAACTGCACCACGCGCCGCAAGCTGCTGGTACCCACCACCGCGCCCTGCGGCAGCGCCGCCAAATTGAGGTGGTGGTTGGACACAAACGCGTCGCGCGGATCTTCGCGCTGAAGCACCGCGGCCAACTCGAAGCCGTCGGGCAAATCCATGGGCACGTCTTTGAGCGAATGCACTGCCAGATGGGCACGACCGTCTTCCAAAGCCGCTTCCAACTCCTTGACAAACAGGCCCTTGCCGCCGACCTTGGACAAGCTGCGGTCAAGTATTTGATCGCCTCGGGTGGTCATGCCCAACAGCGTGACTTGCATGCCGAAACGTTCCTGAAGCAGGTCCTGAACGTGCTCGGCTTGCCACAGGGCCAAGCGGCTCTCACGGGTGGCGATGGTGATGGATTCGGTCATGCGCAGAATGCTAGCAGGCCCAACTTTTGCATCGGCTTCTGCAGCCGCCAAGCGTGCTTGAAGCCGACGTAACTCAAGCCGCTGCTACCATCAAAAACCTGTAATTTCGTTACATGAAAGCCCGCCATGGCCAACGTAAAAACTGCGCGCGCAGCGACTTCCGCGCTTGCCGACGCCGCCGGAAAAAACCGCCCTCTGGTTGAAGACATCCGCCATCTGGGCCGAATTCTGGGCGACGTGATCCGCGAGCAAGAAGGCAAGGAAGCGTTTGAGTTGATCGAAAAAGTCCGCCAGCTTTCGGTGGCTTTTCGCTTGAAAAGCGATGCGCAGGCGGGCCGTGCACTTGACCGACTGCTGAAGAACCTGTCGGGTGATCAGACCGTCAGCGTGATCCGCGCCTTCAGCTATTTTTCGCATTTGGCCAACATTGCCGAAGACCGCCACTTTGTGCGTCGCCGCAACCACCACGAACGTCAGGGCCACCTGCAAGAGGGCTCGCTGGCCATGACGCTGAAGCGCTTGGCCGACGCCGACGTGCGTGCCGCCGACATCGCGCAAACGCTGGCCCACGCCTACATTTCGCCGGTGCTCACCGCGCACCCGACCGAAGTGCAACGAAAAAGCATTTTGGACGCCGAGCGCGCCATTGCCGAACTGGTGGAACAACGCGACGCGGTGCACACCGACACCGAGCGTTCTGACAACGAGGCCTTGCTGCGCGCCCGCGTCACGCAACTTTGGCAAACGCGCATGCTGCGCACCGCCAAACTGACCGTGGGCGACGAGATCGAGAACGCGCTCAGCTATTACCACTCAACGTTTTTGCGGCAAATTCCGCGCCTGTACCGCGACATCGAAAGCGCCTTGCCCGGCCACCCGGTGGCATCGTTTTTCCGCATGGGCAATTGGATCGGGGGCGACCGCGACGGCAACCCGTTTGTGAACGCTGACACGCTGCGCATGGCCTTGTCGCGGCAGTCTGAAACGGTGCTGCGTTTTTATCTGACCGAAGTGCATGAGCTGGGCTCGGAACTGTCGGTGTCTTTCACGCTGGCATCGGTGACGCCCGCGATGTTGGCGCTGGCGGCCGCCTCACCCGACCACAACGCGCACCGCGAAGATGAGCCCTACCGACGCGCATTGATCGGCGTCTACGCGCGCTTGGCTGCCACGCTGCAGGCGCTCACCGGCACCGAGGCGCTGCGCCACGCGGTGGCACCACAAAACCCTTATGCGTCGGCCGATGATTTTTTGGCCGACCTGCGCGTGATCGAAGACTCGCTGAACACGCACCACGCCAAAGCCCTGACTGCGCCGCGCTTGCTGCCGCTGATGCGCGCGGTTCAAGTGTTTGGATTTCACCTGGCCACGGTGGACTTGCGCCAGAGTTCAGACAAACACGAAGCCGTGCTGGCCGAACTGTTACGGGTGGCGCGGCTGCATGCCGACTACAGCAGCCTGGATGAAGGCCAGCGCCGGCTTTTGCTGGTCGGCTTGCTGAACGACGCGCGGCCCCTGCGCGTACGCGCTGCGACCTACAGCGAACTGGCGCTGAGCGAGATCGCCATCTTCGAGGCGGCGGTGGACATGCTCAAACGCTACGGTGGTGACGCGATTCGCCACTGCATCATTTCGCACACGGAAGACGTGAGCGACTTGTTGGAAGTCATGGTCTTGCTGAAAGAAGTGGGACTGTTGCGCGGCAGGTTGGACGCACAAGCTGATGGACCAGCGGACAGTCATGGCAATAGCCAAGGCAACGGCGAGGGTGCAGCGCGCAGCGATTTGATCGTCTCGCCACTGTTCGAGACCATTGCCGATTTGCGCAATGCCGAGCCCATCATGCGGGCGCTCTACGCCTTGCCCGGCATGGCCGCCATGTTGCAGCGCTCGGGCGCCGAGCAAGACGTGATGCTGGGCTACAGCGACAGCAACAAAGACGGCGGCAGCTTCACCAGCAGCTGGGAGTTGTACCGCGCCGAGGTGGCGCTGGTGGCGTTGTTCAGCGAACTCAAGCGCGACTTCGGCATCACGCTGCGCCTGTTCCACGGCCGCGGCGGCACCGTGGGGCGCGGCGGCGGCCCCAGCTACCAAGCCATCTTGGCGCAGCCGCCGGGCACGGTGAACGGGCAAATGCGCTTGACCGAACAGGGCGAGGTGATTGCGTCGAAATACGCCAACCCCGAAATCGGCCGGCGCAACCTCGAAACCTTGGTCGCCGCCACGCTGGAAGCCACGCTGCTGCACCCCACGCAAAACGCACCCAGGAGCTTTTTGGAAGCCGCCGCTGCACTCAGCGACGCCAGCTATGCCGCGTATCGAAAACTGGTTTACGAAACCCCAGGCTTCACCGATTACTTTTTCAGCGCAACGCCCATTCGCGAGATCGCCGAGCTGAACATCGGCTCGCGCCCCGCTTCGCGCAAAGCCACCCGCGCCATCGAAGATTTGCGCGCGATTCCCTGGGGTTTCAGTTGGGGCCAGAGCCGCGTGGCGTTGCCGGGTTGGTGTGGTTTCGGGTCGGCCGTGGAAGCGTTCTTGGGCACCGGTCAAACGCAACGCGCGGTGCAACTCAAGCTGCTGCAACGCATGCACAAGCAGTGGCCGTTCTTTCGCACGCTGCTGTCGAATCTGGACATGGTGATCGCCAAAAGTGACCTCGCCATCGCCGCGCGTTACGTCGATCTGGTCGAAGACAAAAAGTTGGGCCAGCGCATTTTCAAACTGATCCAAGCCGAATGGCAGCGCACCAACACTGCGCTGTCACTCATCACGGGCGACACCCACCGCCTGGCCAGCAACCCGTCGCTGGCGCGCTCCATCGAGCACCGCTTTCCTTACCTTGATCCGCTGAACCACTTGCAGGTGGAACTGATGCGCCGCTACCGCAAGAGCCAGCCCGACGACCCGGGACTGGAGAGGTTGAAGCGCGGCATCCACATCTCCATCAACGGCGTGGCGGCGGGCTTGCGCAATACCGGCTGAAGCGGCGACCTTCGCTCCGGGAGTTGTCGTCTAAGACCGGTGCTCAGGCACCGTCGGCGGCTTGGGATGAAACCGGGCCATCGACAGCGAAGTAGCGTATTCGCCATTTCGGATCGCGTAGGCACGATGCGTGCCCTCCAGCTGGAAGCCGAATTTTTTGTACAGCGAAATAGCGACGGCGTTGTCGGCATAGACGTCCAACTCCATGCGCAAAATGCCGAGCCAGTTGTCAGCGTAGTCGCACAGTGCGGCCATCAAGGCGGTGCCTACTCCTTGACCCTGCGCGCTGGACAAGACTGAGATGCCCAACATCATCGCGTGGCGACGACGCGCCGCTGGGCTGGCTCGGATGCAATCCCGCCGAGCCGACCACCTCGCCGTTGACTTCAGCCACCAAGGGCAAATCGAGCTTGCCCGGTGTGGCGTTGTCCATCAGCCGGGCTCGCCACAGTTCACAAACGCAGCCTCAACAACCGGGCATCACAAGCGCTGCGCCACCCAAGCCTGAACCGATGCCAGCGCCGCAGGCAGTTGCGCCGCGTCGGTGCCGCCCGCCATGGCCATGTCGGCCTTTCCGCCGCCCTTGCCGCCCACTTGCTGCGCCACAAAGTTCACCAGCTCGCCGGCTTTGACTTGCGACACGCTGTCAGTCGTCACGCCCGCGGCAAGTTGCACCTTGCCGCCGTCCACCGCGGCCAACACGATCACGGCCGATTTAAGTTTGTCTTTGAGCTTGGACATCGTGTCGCGCAAGGCATGCGCATCAGCACCTTGCATCAGCGCTGCGAGCACCTTCACGCCCTTCACATCCACGGCTTGGGCCACCAATTCGTCGCCTTGGGCCGACGCCAACTTGCCCTTCAACGCCAGCAGTTCCTTTTCTTGCGCGCGCAAGTGTTCCAACATTTGAGCCATGCGCACAGGCACGTCGGAGGTCGACGATTTCAAGCTGTGGGCCAGTTGCGCCACCATGCCTTCGAGCGACTGCAAGTAACCCAGCGAGTGATCGCCGGTGATGGCTTCAACCCGGCGCACGCCCGCGGCCACGCCGGTTTCCGCCACGATCTTGAACAGGCCGATGTCGCCCGTTCGCGCCACGTGCGTACCGCCGCACAGCTCGCGGCTGCTGCCGATGTCGAGCACCCGAACCTCGTCGCCGTACTTCTCGCCAAACAGCATCATCGCGCCGGTTTTTTGCGCCTCTTCCAGGCTCAACACGCGCGCCTGCGTGTCGGCATTGGCCAAAATTTCAGCGTTGACGATTGCTTCGACGTGCGTGGTTTGCGCAGCCGTCATCGGTGCGTTGTGGGCAAAGTCAAAGCGCGTGCGGTCGGCGTTCACCAACGAGCCCTTTTGCTGCACGTGCGTGCCCAACACTTCGCGCAACGCCTTGTGCATCAAGTGCGTGGCACTGTGGTTGCGCATGCTCTTCAGGCGGTTCTCAGCGTCTACTTTCGCGTTCAACAAATCGCCGACTCTGATTTCACCTTCCACCACGCGGCCGTGATGCCCGAACACCGCCGCTTGCACCTTGACCGTGTCTTCGACCATCAGGCGCGAAGTGGCGTTGCGAAGCTCGCCCATGTCGCCCGCCTGGCCGCCCGACTCGGCGTAAAAGGGCGTGTGGTCGAGCACCACCACGGCGTCGTCACCGGCTTTGGCGCTGGCCACCAAAACGCCGTCCACATACACGGCGGTGACTTTGGCGCCGTCATGGGTGAGATGCTCATAGCCATGAAACACGGTGTCGGCACCGCTGTATTCCAGACCCGCCGCCATCTTGAATTTGCCTGCGGCACGGGCTTGGTCGCGCTGCTGCGCCATGGCGATGTTGAAGCCCGCTTCATCGACGGTGACACCCCGTTCACGGCAAACGTCGGCCGTCAGGTCGAGCGGGAAGCCAAAGGTGTCGTGCAGCTTGAACGCCAGATCGCCGGCGACAGTTTGGGTGCCCGTGGCCAACTCGGCCTCCAGAATTTCCATTCCATTGGCGATGGTGCGAAAGAAGCCTTCTTCCTCTTGCTTCAATACATCGGTCACGCGTTTTTCGCTGGCGCGCAACTCCGGGTAGGCATCACCCATCTCGGCCACCAAAGCGTTGACGATGGCGTGAAAAAACGGCTTGCGTGCGCCCAACTTGTAGCCGTGGCGAATGGCGCGACGCGTGATGCGGCGCAGCACGTAACCGCGCCCGGCGTTGCTCGGGATCACACCGTCGACCACGGTGAAACTGCAGGCGCGGATGTGGTCGGCAATGACCTTCAGCGACGGTGAATCTTTGTCGCATCCGGCCTCAACCGTGGCCGTTCCACCCGCGGCATCGACCGCTTTCTTGGCCGCCGCCAGCAAGTTCACAAAGGTGTCGATCTCGTAGTTGCTGTGCACGTGTTGCAGCACCGCAGTGAGTCGCTCCAACCCCATGCCGGTGTCCACGCTGGGTTTGGGCAACTTGTGCATCACACCCGCCTCATCGCGGTTGAACTGCATGAACACGTTGTTCCAGATTTCGATGTAGCGGTCACCGTCTTCGGTGGGTGAACCGGGCGGGCCACCGGCAATGTCGGGACCGTGGTCGTAGAAGATTTCGGTGCACGGGCCGCAGGGGCCGGTGTCGCCCATCATCCAGAAGTTGTCCGACGCATAACGCGCGCCTTTGTTGTCGCCGATGCGCACGATGCGTTCAGCAGGCACGCCCACCTGCTTGTTCCAGATGTCATAGGCCTCGTCATCGTCGGCATACACCGTGACCCAGAGCTTTTCTTTCGGAAGTTTGTAGACCTCGGTCAGCAGTTCCCAGGCATGCGCAATGGCCTGCTGCTTGAAGTAATCGCCGAAGCTGAAATTGCCCAGCATTTCAAAAAACGTGTGATGGCGCGCGGTGTAGCCGACGTTTTCCAGGTCGTTGTGCTTGCCGCCTGCACGGATGCATTTTTGCGAAGTGGTGGCGCGCACGTAAGGCCGTTTGGCCACGCCCAAAAACACATCTTTGAACTGGTTCATGCCCGCGTTGGTGAACAAAAGCGTCGGGTCGTCACCGGGCACCACGGGGCTGGACGCGACGATGGTGTGGCCTTTTCCTTCAAAGAATTTCAAGAAGGCGGAGCGGATTTCAGAGGCTTTCATACCGTGTTTTTTCACTCGCAAGTGCATGATTTTTTCAGCCCTCGAGTATAGACGTGGGCCTTCGCGGCGACCTTGCAGAAAGGCTGGGCAGACGAGGCGCAATTACCATCGTGTCCCCGCCGCGCCAAGCTCCCGAAACCCAAACAATTTCAGACACCCTTATGACCCTCCACACCTCGCCCCTCAACACCCTCAGCGACCCCACGCTGCTCAAAACCGACGCGCTCATCAACGGCGAGTGGGTCAAGGGCCACAGCCGCTTCGATGTCACCGACCCGGCCACCGGATTGAAGCTGGCCGATGTGGCCAATTTGGGCGCGGCCGAGACCACCGCGGCCATCGCCGCGGCCAACGCCGCATGGCCCGCGTGGCGCAACAAAACGGCCAAGGAACGCGGCGCGATTTTGATGAAGTGGTTTCACCTGTTGCACCAACACGCCGACGACTTGGCGCGCATCATGACGGCCGAACAAGGCAAGCCGCTGGCCGAGGCCAAAGGCGAAGTCGGCTACGGCGCGAGCTTTCTGGAATGGTTTGCCGAAGAGGCGCGGCGCGTCTACGGCGAGACCGTGCCCACCACCGACAACAACAAGCGATACCTCGTCATCAAGCAGCCCATGGGCGTGTGCGCGGCCATCACGCCGTGGAACTTTCCGATTGCCATGATCACCCGCAAAGTGGCCCCCGCGTTGGCGGCGGGCTGCCCTGTGGTGATCAAGCCGGCCGAGCAAACGCCGTTGTCTGCCCTGGCCGTGGCCGAGCTGGCGTTGCGCGCCGGCATGCCGCCGGGTGTGCTCAACATCATCACGGCCGACTCTGCCAACTCCATCGCAGTGGGCAAGGTGATTTGCGCCAGCGACATCGTGCGCCATGTGTCGTTCACTGGATCCACCGAAGTGGGTCGAATCTTGGCGGCCCAGTGCGCGCCGACCATCAAAAAAATGTCTCTCGAGCTGGGCGGCAACGCGCCCTTCATCGTGTTTGACGACGCCGACATTGCAAGCGCCGTGGAAGGCGCCATGGTCAGTAAATACCGCAACGCCGGGCAAACCTGTGTGTGCGCCAACCGCTTCTACGTGCAAGAGGCGGTGTACGACGACTTTGTGGCCCAACTGGCGGCCAAAGCTGGCGCCATCAAGGTGGGGAACGGCTTCGAGACCGGCGTGAACCAAGGCCCGATGATCGACGACCAGGCCATCACCAAAGTGGAAGCGCACGTCGCCGATGCCGTGGCCAAGGGCGCGAAAGTGATGGTGGGCGGCCACAAGATGGGCACGCGTTTTTTCGAGCCCACCGTGCTGGCCAACGCCACCAGCGACATGTTGTGCGCCCGCGAAGAAACCTTCGGCCCGGTGGCACCGGTGTTCAAGTTCAAGACTGAAGCCGAGGCAATCGCCCTGGCCAACAACACCGAATTTGGCTTGGCCAGCTACTTTTACAGCCGCGACATCGGCCGCATCTTTCGGGTGGGCGAGGCACTGGAATACGGCATGGTCGGCGTCAACACCGGCTTGATCTCAACCGCCGAAGTGCCGTTTGGCGGCGTCAAACAATCGGGCTTGGGGCGCGAAGGTTCGCACCACGGCATTGATGACTATGTGGAGATGAAATACCTTTGCATTGCGGATGTTTTGAAGTGAGGTGGCACCCGCACTCACTTCCCGAGTGCGGTTTGAAAGAAGAGTGCCACTTCTTTGCGGACGACACGGGCTGCGTCCGGGTCTGATTTGACGGAAATACTG
>JBBRGA010000115.1:0-11354 GCA_038241115.1 Burkholderiales bacterium
TTGCCGTCCTCAGGTTCGAAGCCCAAATCCCAGGGCTGACAAGTCAAGGCGCCGAGATAAATTTCCGCAAGTTCTCAACCGCAGCGCGTGCCGCCGCGCGCAAAATATCCAAGCCGTGTGAAGTCACGGTCTGAGTCGTGCGCTGCAAAACGGAAAGCGTGACGCCACCAGTCGCTCCGCGTGAAAGAAACCCCGAGAAGCCCCGTGAATTTGCAACATGACTCTCTGCAGCTCCAGGACATTGCGCACCGTTTGGCGCGTGTCTATCACCGCGACGATTGGGTCGGCGGGGTGAGGCGTGCCTTTGGCGCGGTGACTTTGGTGCCGCCGCGCAACACCGCCGAACTGGAAGCGCACCCACCCCACTTTTTAGCCGCGCTCTGGAAGCCGGTAGACGCCACCGGACCGTTCCTCTCGCGCCTGCCCACGCACGCCATGGTGATCACCCCCGATGCCGCCACCGCGGTGCGCGGCCTGTTGTCAGAAGTGCCGAACAACGCGCGTTTGTGGCTGGCCAACACCAACATCGACTGGTCGTTGGTGGCGCACATCGTGATGCTGGCCGAGAAGCGTTTGGAGGCTTACCAGTACCGTGAACTCGGTGCCTTCGCCAAGTCCCAAGAACGCTTGCTCATGGCGTCTATCAGCGTCAGCTACGAAGGCGGTGATTCGGTGTTTTGCCAATTCATCCGCACCTCCACAGGTGGCCTGGATTGACGGTGTGACGGTGGCGGGGGCGCGATCGTGAAAGCATTCACCGCACTCTTTGCCCAGCTCGACAGCAGCACCGCCACATCGGCCAAGGTCGACGCCCTGAGGCACTACTTTGCGAACGCGGCGCCCATCGACGCGGCCTGGGCCACTTACTTTTTGGCGGGCGGAAAACCGCGCCAGGTGGTGCCCACCGGCACCCTGCGCGCACTGGCCTGTGAGCGCGCCGACCTGCCCGAGTGGCTGTTTGAAGAAAGCTACCAAGCTGTCGGCGACCTGGCCGAAACCATCGCCCACGTGTTGCCCGCGCCCAGCAGCCGCAGCGACCTCAGTTTGTCGGTGTGGGTCGAGCAGCGTTTGCTCACCCTGCGCAGCGCCGAGCCCGCCGAGCAGGCACGTCGCATCCTGGCGTATTGGGACGAACTGGAGGCCGCTGAGCGCTTCATGTTGATCAAGCTGATCGGCGGCGGCTTTCGAGTCGGCGTGAGCAAGCTGTTGGTGCAGCGCGCCCTGGCCGAACTGTCGGGCGTCGACGCCAAAGTGGTGGCTCAGCGCATGATGGGCTACACCGACAAAGCGGTTCAACCCAGCGCCGAGAACTACCTGCGATTGATCGCCACCGACGCGCTGACGCCGGCCGATTCTGGTCAGCCGTACCCGTTTTTTTTGGCGCATCCGGTTGAAGGAAGCGCCGCCGATTTCGATGCCACGCTGGGGCCTGTGGACCGCTGGCTGGTCGAGTGGAAATACGACGGCATTCGCGCCCAAGTGGTGTGCCGGGCGGGCCGTGTCTGGATCTGGTCGCGCGGTGAAGAGCTGGTGACTGACCGATTCCCTGAGGTCGCAGCGCAGATGCAAAGCTTGCCCGACGGCACCGTGCTGGACGGTGAAATTCTGGTGTGGAAAGACGCTGCGCCCGCGCCTTTTGCCTTGCTGCAACAGCGCATCGGCCGCAAGACGCTGACCAAAAAAATACTCACCGAAGTGCCGGTGACTTTCATGGCCTATGACCTGCTGGAGCAAGCCGGGGTGGATGTGCGCGACTGGCCGCAAGTGCGACGCCGCAGCAGCTTGGAAAGTCTGGTCGCGGAGCATGCCTTGGCCATCTCACCCACGCAAGTACGAAGCACCTGGGCCGAGCTGGCAACCCTGCGCGAAGAGGCCAGAGCGCGTGGCGTGGAGGGCTTCATGCTCAAGCATGTGGACGCGCGCTACGGTCAGGGCCGCACCAAGCGCGACGGCGTCTGGTGGAAGTGGAAAACCGAGCCGCTGACGGTGGATGCCGTGCTCATTTACGCCCAAGCCGGACACGGCCGCCGCGCCAGCGTCTACACCGACTACACCTTCGCCGTGTGGAGCCGCGCGCCCATTGATGCCGCTGAGGCACAAGCCGTGATCGATGCCATCGCCGCACGCCAGCCTGCGGTGCCAGGCGCGCTGCAATTGGTGGCTTTCGCCAAGGCCTATTCCGGCTTGACCGACGAGGAATTCAAGGGAGTGGACCGCGTCATCAGGCAAACCACGCTGGAAAAATTTGGGCCGGTGCGCAGCGTCAAACCCAGCCTGGTCTTTGAGTTGGGTTTTGAAGGCATCAACCGCAGCCCGCGGCACAAAAGCGGCATTGCGGTGCGCTTTCCGCGCATGCTGCGCATCCGTTCGGACAAGCCCATCAATGAGGCCGATACGCTGGCGCATCTGGAGGCTTTTTTCGAGCCTTCGGTGAAGGCCTTGAGTTGATGGGCCAGCAGCGGCAGCCGGTCAGAATCGGCGCACTTTTCTACATTTTCAGGAGTGTTTTCGCATGAGTCCCAACCCCGCAACCCATCCGTTCAATTACACCCAGGGCTACACCAGCCAGCGCCTGCCGGTGTTTGGTCGCAACGTCGTCAGCACCTCCCACCCCCTGGCCGCACAGGCGGGTTTGCGCATGCTGCAAAACGGCGGCAACGCAGTCGATGCGGCCATTGCCACCGCAGCCGCCATGACCATTGTCGAGCCGGTCAGCAACGGCTTGGGATCGGACGCGTTTTGCATTCTGTGGGACGGCCAACAACTGCACGGCCTGAACGCATCGGGCTGCGCACCAGCGGCCTGGACACCCGATTACTTCAAACGCAAATACGGCGCCGACGCTGGAACTTTGCCTTTGCGCGGCTGGGACAGTGCCACCGTGCCGGGCGCCGTGGCCGGTTGGGTGGCACTCAGCGAGCGCTTCGGCAAGCTGCCCTTTGCCGACTTGCTGCAGCCGGCCATCGAGATCGCCGAGCGCGGCTACTGCGTGCCGGTGGTGGTGCAACAAAAGTGGGCGGCGGCCGCGCCCATCTTGTGTGAGTTGCCCGGTTTTGCGCAGGCCTTCATGCCGCACGGCCGCGCGCCGAATGTGGGTGAGTTGTTCCAGTTTGCGCAGGCCGCCAAGTCGCTGCGTTTGATCGCGCAGACCAAAGGTGCGGCGTTTTATCAAGGCGAAATTGCAGCCGCGGCAGCGGCGCATGCGCTTGAGAACGGTGGGTCGATGAGCGCTGCCGACTTCGCCGCGTACCGCCCCGAGTGGGTCACGCCGTTGTCTAAAAATTACCGCGGCCACACGCTGCATGAAATCCCGCCGAACGGGCAGGGCATCGCGGCGCAAGTCGCACTCGGCATCTTGCAAAACTTCGACATCGCCAGCCTGCCGGTGGACGGCGTGGACAGCCAGCACCTGCAAATCGAAGCCATGAAACTGGCTTTTGCCGACGTGTACCGATACGTGTCTGAAGGCGCCAGCATGGAGGTCACGCCAGCGCAGATGCTGGACGACGGCTACCTTGCGTCCCGTGCCAAATTGATCGACCCCAAGCGGGCGCAAAACTTTGGCGCCGGCAACCCGGTGAAGGGCGGCACCATCTACCTCACGGCAGCCGACGAGAGCGGCATGATGGTCAGCTTCATCCAAAGCAACTACATGGGTTTTGGCTCTGGCGTGGTGGTGCCGGGCTACGGTTTGTCGATGCAAAACCGGGGCCACGGTTTTTCGCTCAACCCGCAAAGCCCCAACGTCGTCGCGCCCGGCAAGCGACCCTTCCACACCATCATTCCGGCCTTCCTGAGCAAACCGAAAATTGCAGGCCAATCTGCCCCGCAACTCACCGCCGAGCACATCGAGCCCGTCATGAGTTTTGGCGTGATGGGCGGCAACATGCAGCCGCAGGGCCACATGCAAACCTTGGTGCGCATGCTCGACCACGGCCAGAACCCGCAAGCCGCCTGCGACGCGCCGCGCTGGCGCTTCAACGCAGGCTTGGAAATCAATGTCGAAGCCGCCATGGACCCGGCCACTTCGCAAGGCCTGAAAGACCGCGGTCACCAAGTCGACGTGATCCAGGACACCTACCAGGACTTCGGCGCCGGCCAGTTCATTTGGCGCTTGGGTGACCCTGCGGTGGAAGGCTATGTGGCCGCCAGCGATGCACGACGCGACGGCCAGGCAGCCGCGTTTTGAAATCAATCCAACACAACAGGAGCGGTCGATGATTTCCACCACGATGATGGACGTGCCTTTGTCGCTGAACCACTTGCTGGACCGCGCGGGCCAAATTTTTGGCGGCAATGAAATCGTCTCGCGGCTGCCCGACAAAAGCCTCAAGCGCCACACTTACGCGCAGTTTTACCGGCGCGCGCGCGCCTTGGCGTCGGCGCTGCAAAAGCTGGGTTTGCAAAAAGGCGACCGCGTCGCCACGCTGTGCTGGAACCACCACGTCCACCTCGAGTGCTACTTCGGCATTCCGGCCGCTGCCGGCGTGATGCACACCTTGAATTTGCGCTTGTCCGTGGACGAAATTGCGTGGATCGCCAACGACGCGCAAGACCGCTTTCTCATCATCGACGACGTGCTGTTGCCGCTGTACCGGCAAATGGCGCACCTCTGCAAATTCGAAAAAGTCATTGTGTTTTCGTTTTCCGGCGCGCCTGTGCAGGGCGAGGTTTTAAACGCGGAGTTTTTAGACTACGACTCGTTGCTGGATGCCGCCGACCCGGACGGCTACGTCTACCCCGCCCACGACGAGCACGATCCGGTGTCGATGTGCTACACGTCCGGCACCACCGGCCGCAGCAAAGGCGTGGTCTATTCGCACCGCTCTACCGTGCTGCACACCTTCGTCGGTTGTCTGGCCGATTGCTGGGCGCTGAAGGGCACCGACGTGGTCTTGCCGGTGACACCGATGTTCCACGCCAACAGTTGGGGCGTGCCCTACGGCGCGGTGATGTTGGGCGTGAAGCTGGTGTTTCCCGGGCCGCACTTGCATCCAGACGACCTGCTCGATTTGATGCAGCTCGAGCCGCCCACGTTGGCCCTGGGCGTGCCCACGATCTGGATGGGTTTGATTCAAACGTTTGATGCTGCGCTCACCACGCATCCGGGCCGCTGGAAGATGCCGCCGGGGCTGCGTTCATTGGTCGGCGGCGCGGCAGTGCCTGAGTCTTTGATCCGCGCGTTTGCGAAACACGGCGTGTGGCTGGTGCAGGGTTGGGGCATGACTGAAACCTCGCCCTTGGCCACAGTGTCTTACCTGCGCAATGAGCTGAAAGACGCTGGCGATGAGGTGCGCTTCAAGCGCGCCGCCATGGCAGGCGTGCCGGTGCCGCTGGTGGATGTGCGCATCAGAACCGACGACGGCCTGGATGCAAAGTGGGACGGCCAAACCATGGGTGAAATTCAGGTGCGCGGCCCCTTCATCACTGGCAGCTATCACGAAGTCGCGGTGACCGATGACAAGTTCACCGCCGACGGCTGGCTGCGCACCGGCGACGTCGCCACCATGGACCCGTTGGGTTTTGTGCGCATCACCGACCGCACCAAAGACCTCATCAAATCTGGCGGCGAATGGATCAGCTCTGTGGATCTGGAAAACGCGCTGATGGCGCACGCCAGCGTCGTTGAGGCGGCGGTGATTGCCATCCCCGATGAAAAGTGGAGCGAGCGGCCGCTGGCTTGTTTGGTGCTGAAGCCAGGGTGTTCGGTGGCACCGGCAGAGTTGAACGCGCACCTGCTGGCGCATAAATTTGCGAAGTGGCAATTGCCGGAGCGCTATGAGTTCATCGAAGCCATCCCGCGCACATCCACGGGGAAGTTCTGGAAGCTGAAGTTGCGGGAGCGGTTTGCGAGTTGAAGCTGAAGTTTGAAGTTCCGATCTGAGCGCTGTTGCGTGCACCCAGAGCGCACCTGACGCGCGATCAAGCCGGCATTGCTTGCACTGCTGCACCGAACGACAGTTGCGGCCAGCGTTTCTTCCCCCCTGCTATTGCCACCATGAAGCCCACCGAGCGCGACGACATCCTGCTGCTGCTCGGCCGTCACCGCGCAGCTTTGGCGCAGCGTTTTGGTGCTCATCAGCTGGCGCTGTTCGGGTCAGCTGCACGCGACGAATTGCACAGCGAAAGCGACGTGGACGTGTTGGTGGACTTCAGCGGACCGGCCTCGTACGACGCCTACTTCGGCCTGAAGGACAGCCTGGAGAGTCTGCTTGGCCGCCGCGTAGATCTCGTCACTCGCAAGGGCTTGAAGCCGCGCGCGCGGCTGCGAGTAGAGCAGGACTTGATCCTTGTCCCGTGACCCGCTGCTGTATCTGGACGATCTGATATCCAGTGTGCGAAAGATTGGCCGCCTGACGGCCGGGCGCAGCATGACGGCGTTCGCGGCGGATGAAGCTGCCTTTGATGCAGTGCTGCCACCTGCCTTCAACAGCCCCCAGCGAAGCGGCGGTGATTGCCATCCCCGATGACAAGTGGAGCGAGCGGCCGCTGGCTTGCTTGGTGATGAAGCCCGGCTGTTCGGCGACGACGGCAGACCTCGCCGCAGAGTTGAACGCGCATTTGCTCGCCCACAAATTCGCCAAATGGCAATTGCCCGAGCGCTATGAATTTATCGATGCGATCCCGCGCACATCGACGGGCAAGTTTTGGAAGCTGAAGTTGAGGGAGCGGTTTGCGCGCCTGGCTGAGTAGGCAAGCTCCATCGCAGTCTGTTGAATTGCCAGCGCTTTTCGGCACTTGCGCCGGCTTTGAAGGGCGGCCGCTCACAGATACTCGGCAGACGACGATGCGTCAAAGTCGTCAGGCCTCCTGTGCAAGGACAGCCCTTGCACAGACGCCCATCACGACGACTTGGAAGCATCAAATCATGGGTCAGCCCGCCGTGCCGACATACGGCCCGACAGGATCGGGCGCAGCCTCTCGGTGGCGTCGCGCCGCCGCCATTTGGATAGGCATTTGCGCCGCGCTGGTCGCGTTCGCCGCTTCCGCGCTTGACTCGCGCCAAATCGTCGCAGGCAGCGAACAGGATTACCCGCCTTTTGCCGTCGGCATGACCGATGCGACCGCCGGCGGTTTCACTGTCGAACTCTGGGAGGCCGTTGCCCGCGAACGAGGAATCGGCTATGCGGTGCGCGTTCGTCCGTTTGGCGAATTGCTTGAAGGTTTCAAGGCCGGCCGTGTCGATGTGCTGCTTAACCTGGCCAAGTCCGACGAGCGCCAGGCGTTTGCAGACTTTTCCACCACCCACGTTGTTGCCGGCGGTGCGGTCTTCGTGCGTTCGCGCAATTCCACGGTTCGCTCTGAAGCCGATCTCGCGGGTAAGTCCGTCATCGTGCTGAAGGGTGACCTGGCCCATGACTACGCGATTGGAAAGGGCTGGGCCGCACAGTTGGTGCTGGTCGAAACCGCCGAACAAGGCCTGCGCCTGCTGGCATCGGGCCGCCACGACGCGATGCTGATCGGCAAGCTCACGGGTCTGCAGACCATCCGCAACGCCAACATCGGCGGCCTGGAGGCGCTGGCGGTCACGGTAGGCTTTTCGCAGCGTTTCGCTTTCGCGGTGCGCAAAGGCAATGCAGAGTTGCTTGCCAACATCAACGAAGGCTTGGCCCTGGCCAAGTCGAACGGCACCTACGACCGGCTTTACGAAAAGTGGTTTGGAGCGTTTGAGACCCGCCCTGCAGGTTGGCGTGAACTCTGGCCTTGGCTGGCGGGGGCTGCGTTGTTTGCGACGCTACTCTGGGCGGCCTCATTCCGCCGGCGCTTGCGCCGTGATCGGCAGACCGCCGCCGTCTTGCGCGACAGCGAGGAGCGCTGGAAGTTCGCGCTCGACGGCGCCGGCGACGGCGTTTGGGACGTTGATCTGGTTGCCGGAACATCGTTGTATTCACGGCGCTGGAAGGAAATGTTGGGCTACCGCGAGGAAGAAATAGGGACTTCCTCCACCGAGTGGTCCGAACGCATCCACCCTGACGATCGCGCGCGAGTGATGCGCGAAAACCAGAGCTGTGTCGACGGGCAGGCAGCATCGTTCGAGCGCGAGTTCCGGATGCAAGCCAAGGGCGGTCGCTGGGTTTGGATCCTGGACCGAGGCAAAGTGGTCGAGCGGTCGCCCGACGGCAAGCCGCTTCGAATGACAGGAACGCACACCGACATCACCGAACGCAAGTTGCTGCAGGCTCGCGACGCTGCCCGCGCCCGGGTGATGACGCTGATCGCGACGGGCCAGCCTTTGGCGCAGATTCTTGAGACCCTCGTGCGTGACGTCGAAGCTCGCTGCAACCGGACCTGCAGTGTCATGCTCGTGGATGCCACTGGCACACGTCTGCATCAGGGCGCGGCGCCCAGCCTTCCTGATTTTTTCAACACCGCCATCGACCGACTGACGATTGCTTCGGACGAAGCTTGCTGCGCAGGCGTTGCCCACACGCGATCGCGTGTCGTCTGCGAAGACATCCGCCGCGACGCCCGCTGGACGCGTTTTGCCGATGTGGCCGAAAGGGCGCAGTTGCGCGCCTGCTTGTCCGAACCCATCCTTGGCTCAGACGGAAAGGTTCTGGGCACGTTTGCGATCTACGCGGCTGAACCTGGTGTGCCGTCGCCCGCCGAGATCATCGAGATCGGTGAGTCGGCACAGCTCGCGTCGATTGCGATCGAACGATCACGCAACCAGCAGGCGCTGCACGACAGCGAGGCGCGCCTGGCTGAAAAGTCGCAAACGCTCGAAGCCACGCTCGAGCGGATGGAGCAGGGCGTGTTGATGGTGAACAGCGCGCAGGTCGTGGAGGTGTGCAACCGCCGCGCCATCGAGTTGATGGACCTGCCCGCCGCATTGATGGCCTCGAAGCCGTTGTTCAAGCAGGTTCTGGAATATCAATGGTCTACCGACGAATTCATGCATACACCCGAGGATTTGCGGCAGTTCGTGCGTGCGGGCGGCATCCACGATGAGCCTCAGAGTTATGAGCGCAGGCGCCCGAACGGCCGCATTATTGAGATCCAAAGTGTGCCGATCGACGGCGGCGGTGTGCTGCGCACGTACACCGACGTCACCGAGCGCCACCGCGCCGAGGCGACGCAGCGTGTGCTCGAAGCGCAGTTGCTCGAGGCCAAAAAGCTCGAAGCCATCGGCACGTTGGCGGGCGGTATTGCGCACGACTTCAACAACATCATGGCGGCGATCCTCGGCAACGTGGCACTGGCCCGCGAGGACGTGGGACAAAGCCATCCGGCACACACATCGCTGGAGCAGATCAACAAGGCGGGCCTGCGCGCGCGCAGCCTGGTGCAGCAAATTCTTGCCTTCAGCCGCAAGCAGCCGGTCGAGTTCATGAACGTTGCATTGACGCCGCTGGTCGAGGAAGTGATCGGCATGCTGCGCTTGATGACGGGCACTTCGGTGCCCATTCGCGCAACGCTGCCTGTCGCGCTCATGGACGTGATGGGCAATCCGACGCAGTTGCAGCAGGTGCTGATGAATCTGGGCACCAATGCCTGGCATGCGCTGCCAGACGGCGCGGGGCATATCGACTTCGGGCTCGAGGAAACTGTGGTGGGTGCAGCCGACGGCTCCGCGATGCGCTCGGGTCTGGCACCCGTCGGTTTGGTGCCAGGAAGCTACGCACATCTGTGGGTTCGTGATGACGGCTGCGGCATGGACGATGCGACTCGCCGGCGCATCTTCGAGCCCTTTTTCACGACCAAGCCAGTCGGCCGCGGCACCGGCCTCGGGCTGGCAGTGGTCCACGGCATCGTCGAGGCGCACGGAGGTGCCATCGCCGTGCACAGCATCGTTGGACGAGGCAGCAACTTCGACCTGTATCTGCCACTGGTCGACCACGAAAGTTTGCCCATGCCGCTGGACGTGGCCATTGGCGCCATCGAACGTGGCGCGGGTCAGCACGTGCTCTACGTGGACGACGACGAAGTGATGGCCTTGATGGTGCACAGCATGCTGCAAAGGCTGGGCTACCGCAGCACCTTCATCCTGGATTCGCGCGAAGCCATCGCCACCGTGGCGCAAGACCCCGGCGCCGTCGACATCGTCGTCACCGACTTCAACATGCCGGGCTGCTCCGGGCTGGACGTGGTGCGGGCGCTGGCCACCATTCGGCCCGGGCTGCCAGTGCTGATTAGCTCAGGCTATGTCTCGGACGAACTGCGTGCGAGCGCGGCTGAGCTGGGTGTGCGCGCGGTGATGCGCAAGGAGCACACGCTCGATGAACTGGGCCCGCTGATCCACGCGACGCTGGCCACCGGTTGTGGTTGAGCCGACGAAATTGCGCGTTGTCGCCCGATGCGCCCAGCAGCGCTTTGTTCTTCAGCGGATCGACGCCAGCCATCAGGCCGCCATGTCCGTTGAAACAGGCCAACGAATTCTGGCCTGCGCAAGCCACGCAGCAGCGTCGAAATGCTGGCTTGCCGCAGCACGCCGGCAATTACAAGTTCGGCACCGGCAAAGCACAAGGGCAGCACCTACGCCGAACTGAATGGCAGTTTCGAACTGCATGCCGGCTTCCCAGGGGCGCCACACGGCGGACACCTGAAGGTCGCAAACCTCGGTGTCGCCTCGTACACCGACTACGCACTCACCGTGACGAAGGACCTGGGATCGGGCTTCTCGGTGGGTGCGGCAGTGCGAAGTTCCTAGGCAAGTCGGCACGCGTGGTGAACGTCAAGGCGACGTTCTGATTCGTCTACCGGCCAGTGAGCGGGCAGCCACCTGCGCCCGTTCGCTGCGCAAGGTCGATGGCTTACTCGGTCAGCAGCCGGTAACCCACACCGGTCTCCGTGACGATGTACTTTGGTTGCGCCGAGTCGTCTGTAAGCGGCCAGCCATCCCATCTTGATTTCAGAGGTCAGGCATAGGAGCCTCGTGTCCACCTAAATTCTGAGTGGACACGTGAACACTATCCCCAAACAAATCAACGGCAGCCGTCAGCGCCGTCGCATTCACAGCGCCGAATTCAAAGCGCAAGTCGTTGCGGCCTGTTGCCATCCCGGCGTATCCATCGCTGCGGTGGCCATGGCCAATGGCGTCAACGCCAACTTGGCACGGCGCTGGATCGTCAGCGCCGAGCAAAGCGCAAACGGCGGTGCTCACCGGCTCGCGCCTGCCAACAGCCCAGCACATCGATCAGCCTTCGTGCCCGTGACGCTGCCAGCGTCACGGGCTGCACCGCAGCAGCTCAACAACGCCGACATCCGCATCGACCTGCGCCGTGGTGCTACTTTGATGACCATCACCTGGCCAAGCTCAGCCGCAGCCGACTGCGCCGCCTGGATGCGCGAGCTGCTTCGATGATTCACACGCCCTTGATCCGCATCGACTCACTGTGGCTCGCCGTCCAGCC
>JBBRGA010000116.1:0-11283 GCA_038241115.1 Burkholderiales bacterium
GAATCCCTGAAGCGCCACCAAAATCCAAAAGCCTTGTAAGCGAACGACTTACAAGGCTTTTTATTTGCCCGCAGTTCACTTGGGGTTGCACTTGGGCGGTGCGATTGGGTCAAAGAACGTGACGTTCGCGCCGCACACCAAGCGCCACTTACCGGGTACGCGTTCTGATTGACGGGCCGGCTCGGGCACCCACACGGGCACATGTTGGCTGAGCGGGGTGGTGCCCGCACACCGGCACCCTGCGCGACCGCCACCGCCACTTCATTGCTCTGGCACTGACAGGCCCGGTACCACTTTTGATCTCACCTAACAGCGCAGACCTGCCAAAAGCTCGAATGCTTGCGAGCGTCGCCACGACGCGGTTCGCGGAAGGCCGGGTCGAAGGCAAGAAAAAGAAGAACCTGAGCACCAGGCTGGATCAAGCAGCGCCGGTCAAGAATTTCATCAAGTTGATGGGGTCGCGCACTTTGCTGTTCGCTGCCCGGTTAGGACGCAACTTCAACGGCTGACCTCGCAGCGCGACGACCTCCTGCTACGTTGGCTCAGCCAAAGTTCCCATTCGGTAAATTGCTGATGCTGATGAGGGGTAGTTGCCCCGCAGTCGATTTGTAGGAAACATCGACAGGCGCTGTCCAAAATACACACGAGATGAAAATGCAGCGTCGCGGCGGCGACCAAAATCGCCGCGGCTGATCTCCGACGAGTCGGCACAGGTACAGCTTGCGGGGCAACAATTATGAAAAAAAGTAAATGGGGCGGCAACATCTCAAGCCGCAGCCAAGGCAGCCGATAACCTACAGCGAGCCACTCTGGAACGCAGCCCTCTGTTTCAATGCGCTTGGTCCATGAACAAACTCAACTCGTGCGGGCGCGCAACGTGTTCACTTTCCAGGAGGCTGCTGGACGCGTCACACGCGCTCACAGTTCCTGAAGCGCCCCGTGTCTGATACCGCGCCAGCGCACGACGTCAAGCCTGACGCCGCGCACAGGCGTCGCGTCTTGCGCATGCTTTATTTTGGAAGCTCACTTTGCGCCGTCCTCGGCGTTGGTTGGGCCGTTACGTTTGCGCTTCGGGGAAGCTGGTTCGTCGTCGGGCTCGAGTTGGCCTCAATCGCGGCCGCACTCATCGCCGTCAAATACGCGCGTCAGGGGCGTTTGCGCTTGGCGGCTCGGGTGCTTCTGACCACGCTCTATCTCCTTGTGCTCTTTGGCACCTTGGTCCTTGACTTGCCAACGCAGGCAGCTCCCAGGTCGATGCACCAGTTCTTCCTTTCTCTGGGGCTGGCCTCTTACGTGCTCTTGCGCGATGAGCGTCAGTGGATGCGCGACGGCGTTCCCGCGCTGTTCCTGGCGACCTATGCGTTCTTCGCCTGCACCAGCTTTGGTTTTCAGACTTCGTACGCGCTGCCAGACGCGGTGCGAATAGTCGGTGTCTGGGTGAATCAGGCATTTGCCGTCGTCATCGTGTACGTGTCGGTGCGCCTCCTGCAAACGGACGTGGCTGAACGGACGCAACTCGAGACTGAGCTTCGGGACGCGCATGTGCGCGGGGAGATGCAGCTCCACTTCCAACCGCAGGTAGATGCCGAAGGACGTGTGGTCGGGGCCGAGGCGCTGCTTCGATGGCAGCACCCGCGACGCGGCATGGTGTCTCCCGCAGAGTTCATACCGCTTGCAGAGCGGCGTGGCTTGATGCTGCCACTGGGTGACTGGGTGCTGCGCACCGCTTGCTCGCAGCTCGTGACCTGGAGCAGCCACCCAGAATTGGCGACGCTGAAGCTTGCGATCAACGTCAGCGCTTCGCAATTTGTCGAACCGGACTTTGTCAGCCTTACTCTGGAGACGATAAAGCAGTCGGGCGCACAGCCGTCACGGCTGAAGCTTGAGCTGACCGAAAGCATGCTGGCGCACGATATTGACGACATGATCTCGAAGATGGCTGCCCTGAAGAGCCATGGGATCGGCTTCTCGCTGGACGACTTTGGGACCGGTTTTTCGTCGCTGACGTACCTGCGACGGTTGCCGCTTGACCAGTTGAAGATCGACCAAGCATTTGTGCGCAACCTCCTCAGCTCGCCGGCTGACGCAGCCATTGCAACCGCGGTGGTGCAGCTTGGTCACAGTCTTGGCATGGAGGTGATTGCTGAAGGCGTGGAGACCGAGGAACAGCGTCAGTTTTTAGCCGGCATGGGCTGCCTCGTTTATCAAGGCTATTTATTCAGCAAACCGTTGCCGGCTGGAGATTTTGAACAACTGGTGAGCTTGAACCCTGACAGACGGTTCACAGCGAATTCGCAGCCAGCTCGGGTTTTGACCGCGGCGTCAGGTGCCCAGTCTCCGGCACATCAATGAACATTGACATTGCCACTTTGTTGTTCGCGATGACCACTTGCATGGTCACGATGGCCGTTGCCCTGCCGGCGGTGATGGGGAAAGTGAACAAGGCGGCCCGCCGGGCGCAGTTGGGCGTCGCGTTGCAGGCCGCCGGATGGGCGTTTTTGCTGGCTTCGGGTCTCGCAGAGCCGGGTTCAGTCATGGACCGAACCCTCTCGACGCTGGCGATGGCAGGCATCACCTGGGGGCTCGCGCTGAACGGAGTCGCGTTCAATCTCTGGTGCGGGCGCGACGGGCGCGATGGGCGCGACCGTGCGCCGCTGTTTATCGCCTGCGTTCTGCCACTCGGCTACGCCATCGGCTTCTCAAACTACCCGTTCCGCGTCGGCTGGTCCAACGGCTTGCTGGCGCTGCAAATGGCGCTGGTCGTGGTGGGTCTCTGGCGAAAGCCCGAAATCCCCGTCGGCAGGTGGAGATGGCTCTTGGTGCTGAGCCTGGCCGCACAGATGATCGTGACAGCGTGGCGAGGCGTCTTGGGTGCATTTTTTACAGAGAGCTACCTGACGTTTTTGGCGCCGCACCCGGTTAACGTGGCTTTTGCGCTGTTGGTCACGCCAACGGCCGTTCTTTCGCTCGTGGCCATCCTGCTCGCGCACCGCGAAGAAGCCGGACGCGAACTCGAGCGGCTTGCCACTGTTGACGGACTGACCAATGTCTTCAACCGCAGCGCCTGGATGTCGCTGGCCGCCGCAGAGCTGTCGGCCAGCGTTCGCTACGGTCATCCGGTGGCCATTCTGATGATCGACCTCGACCATTTCAAGCAAATCAACGACAGCCACGGCCATGACGCTGGCGACCGGGCGCTTTGCTTTGTGGCTGCGGCATTGAAAGCGGCCGTGCGTCCCGGCGACTTGGTCGGTCGTTACGGCGGCGAGGAGTTTTGCGTGCTGCTAAGCCACGCCGACCTCCCTGCCACGGTCGCGTTCGATGCGCGCATGCGCGCGCACTTGGGCGAGGCGGCTGTTCGAGAACTCGGCTTTCAAGTCAGCTACAGCGCCGGAATTGCTACTCCCCTTTCAGTGGGCGATTCGCTCAGCTCGGTACTCAAGCGTGCCGACCTCATGCTCTACGGCGCCAAGCTGCAGGGCCGGTCTCGCACTCTGGATTCGGCAGGCTTCAGCGTTCACGACACCATCACCCGCAACTCCGGCAACTACGCCGCGCTGGTTGCTGCTGCGGGCAGCGCCTGACGCAGCGCACATCTCACCGCCACGATGGAAATTCGGCGCCAGCGATGAGCGCAGCAGCAAGCCTTGGCAACGCCAACTCAGCCCAAATGCGAACACTTCCAACGTCAGGTCTCAGGCGCTCTACCTGCTGTGTCGGGCTGGACGACTCCTGTGCCGCTGAGCGCTTCGGCTCGGGGGTGAGCCCATCCCACTCAGCATCTGCACCTGCCGCGGTGCGGGTCGAGCGCGGCCGCGCACCGGGAAAACCGGCAAGGGCCGGCGCCACCGCCGGGCCTAAACTCTCGCGCCAATGAGTGCCGTTTTGAGTCGCCCTGTGAGCTTGCCTGCCGATGTGCTGGCCGGTGCTCTCAATGCGTTGACCTCGCTGGGTGTCGTCCTGTCGCTGGGCATCGTTGCCACGGGGTCGTTGGGGCCAGACGCGATTCCTCTGGGCATCAAGGCCGCGTTGATTGCGGTCATAGCGGGTGGCCTGGTTTATGCGCTCAGCGGCAGCACCGCTTCGCCGGCCGGCATACCGAGCTCAGCGACGACAGTGATCTTTGCCGCACTGGCGGCGCAGGTGGGGCGCGATCCGCAAATCGACCTGTCCAGCGCGCAGGGGCTGCTGTCACTTTCTGCCGTGCTGAGCAGCGCGGTGTTGCTGATGGGGCTGCTGCAGATCGCGTTGGGCGCGGCTGGCTTCGGCCGCTTGGCCCGCTTCGTACCGCAGCCGGTGCTGGCGGGATTCATGAGCGGCATCGTGATGCTGATCCTGTTCGCGCAACTGCGGCCGTTGGTGGGTTTGCCGCTGACGAGCACGCTCACCGACCCGGCGACCCTGGCGCAGATCCAGCCATTGGCCTTGCTGATCGGCGTGGCGTCGGCAGCCGGTGTCTGGCTGCTGGGCCCCAAATGGCGCGCCGTACCCTCGTCGCTGCTGGGCCTGGTGGCCGGTGTCGCCCTTTACGCCGTGCTTTCCGGCCTGTTGCCCGGCGCCCACTTCGGCAACATGGTGGGGGCCTTGCCGCAGGGCTGGGTCACGCCCGATGCGCTGCTGCCGCTGGCCGAGCCCGCCACAAGCAACTTGTGGCAGCGGCATGGTTCCCAGGTGGTGCTGACGGCCGCCGTGCTGGCTTTCATCGGCTCACTCGAGTCGATCTTTTCTGCCATCGCGGTAGACCAGACAACCGGGCTTCAGCACAACAGCCGCCGTGAACTGATGTCCCTGGGTGCCGCCAACATCGCCAGCGGCCTGTGCGGTGGCATGCCCCTTTCGCTTGGGCGCGCGCGTGCCATGCAGCTGTTGGACAGCGGCGCTCCAGGGCGGCGCCCGGTTGTGATCGCCGCCCTGACTTTTGCGCTGATGTACGGCGTCGGCGGACCGTTGCTGGCATTGCTGCCCAAAGCTGCGCTGGCCGGCGTCATGGTGACGATTGCCCTGGCGATGAGCGACCGCTGGACGCGCCAGCTGGTGCGGCAATGGCGGGCGGGCGAACGATCGCCGGAAGTGCGCCTGAGCCTGGCGGTGGTGGCGGTGGTGTGCGTGGTGACGGCAGCCGGCGGCTTTGTCGCAGGCCTGGTTTCTGGTGTGCTGCTGTCGATGCTGGTCTTCATGCGCAGCGTCAACCGCTCGCTGCTGCGCGACCGCTACGGCGCAAACCAGCGGCCGTCGCGGCGCATCTATCTGCCCGAGCAGGAAGCCTTGCTGCGCCAAGCGCGCAGTCGGGTCATGGTGTTCGAGCTGGAAGGAGCACTGTTCTTCGGCAGCGCCACCCGCCTGTTGGGCGAATGCGAGTCGCTGGCGCCTGACTGCCGCTGCCTGGTGCTCGACCTGCGCCGCGTCAACACGATTGACGAGTCGGGCGCGATGGCGCTGCAGCAACTCTCGACCGACCTGAACCGGCGCGGTGTGACGCTGCTCTTGGCCGGTGTGGCGGCCAACAAACACGGTCGGCGCCTGCGCGACTTTGGCTGCTTTCGCAGTGACGCAGCAGACGATGCACACCCCGACTGGTGCCCAGACGCCGACTGCGCCACCGAGGCCGCCGAGGCGCTTTTGCTGGTGGACGGCGGATTGGGCGATTCAGAGTGCAGCGTGCCGCTGGTCGAGACGGCGCTGCTGAAGGGGCTGGACGCCGCACAGTGCGCGCAGGTGCTGGCACTGATGGACCAAAGGCGCCTGGCGGCGGGTGAGTTGCTGTTCCAGCAGGGCGATCCTGGCGACGCGCTCTATGTGTTGACCGAAGGGGCCATCTCGATCGTGACCGCGGGCCCGTCGGAACGGCAGCGTTTTGTCACTTTTCCGCCGGGAATGATGTTCGGCGAGACGGCCATGCTCGACGGTGGCGGCAGAACGGCAGCGGCCGTCGCCGACCGCGCGTCTGTCGTGCACATGCTGAGCAAAACGGCATTCGAGGCCTTGTCGACCGCCGACCCGCAACTCGGCCAACGTTTGGCACTGAACATTGCGGTGCACCTTGCCGAACGGTTGCGCGGCGCGTCGACGGCGTGGCGCGTCAGCGCTGGATGATTTGCAAGAATCCTCGCTGAGCGGAGCAGCGCGCACCAGCGTCTGAGGCACTAACAGGGGTGATCTAAATTTCGCTACGTGATGAATTGATGACCTCGGCAGGCACGCGGCGAGCACGGAAAACTTCGCGGTGCTTGGGCGTCCAGCCGCCCGGCTGCCGTGTTGCGCGCGGGGTCGGCGTGGGCTTTTCCGGCGAAGTACTTGGTTTTTGCGTGAAAGCCTGGTTCAGCCGCCACAGGTTGACCGGCACCAGCGCCAGATGCAGCACCAACACCGGCAGCAATTCGGCGGCGCTGCCGTAGGCAATGAAAGCCGCGTTGGCGGCCAGCGCCAGCAAGCGCAGCCGGCGCATGTCGGCGCTGATGAAGGTCATGAGCGTCAGCAGCGCCGCAGCCCAGCCCATGGCCTGCGGCCCAAAAATCGAGTTCAGGATGTCCATGCCGCTGCCTCAGCGCGCTGATGAGCCAACGGACAGCGCGCTGACAACAGCCGCACACCGACGCTTGATCGAGGTGGCGACCATTGCGCTGAGGGTGACGGTGACAGCGCCAAAAACGGTGCGTACGGTGGTACTCGGCATGCTGCGCTTTCTTCAAACGGCCAGCGGTGCTGGCTGCTGCAGGCATGTTGGCGGCGACTGCTGCGGTTGGCGCACCGCTGTTCAATAGTGAACGGCAGTCCAGAGCTGTCCGCTCGGTCGGTCAGCCCGTCGGCGGCAGGCGCCCGTGCGCAGCCACGATGTCGCGCCAGACCCGCTGAGCCTGGATCAGGCGGTCGCGGTCGGCGGCGTCGGTGAGCAGAGCGGCGTGCGCCTGCACGTCGGCGAACAGCTGCTCCAGCAGAGGCGCGGCGCGCGCGTCATCCAGGGCCACCATCAGCTGCTGACAAGTCCAGCGCACGCCGACTGTTTCGACAGCCGACCATTCGGCCACATCGCGCTGCAATTGGTCCAACGTCGTGTTCAACCCGGCCAGCGCCACGTCGGCTTGGCCGAGTTCCATGGCGCAATGCGCCAGCGTCGACGCCACGCTGCAGGCCTCGAGCGGCTCGTCCAGCGACTGGAACAGCGACCGAGCCACCAAACAGCATTGCAGTGCGGCCTGTGCATCGCCCTGATCGAGATGCAGGTTGCCGAGGCACCGCAACGCGATGGCCTCCATGCGTCGGTTGCCGATGGCGCGGTGAATGGTCAGGTTGTTCTCGTGCCAGCGGATGGCCGCCGCCGCATCGCCCAGCGCCCCGGCGGCAAAGGCCAATCGCAACTGGCCCATGGCGACGTCTTTGGACGAACCGATGGTCAGCGCCAAGGTGCGCATGCGTTCACCCCAGGCCGCCACCTCGTCCCACCGCCCCAGTTTTTCGGCGAGGTTCGCCAAGTTGTCCATTGCCCCCAGCTGCAAGCGCGGGGTTCCCAGGGCCTTGCCGCGTGAAAGTACGGCCATCAGCGTGTGTCGGGCCTCTTCCAGGCGGAAAGTGTCCATCGAGACCATGCCCGACAAGATCAACAACTGGGCCTCGGTTTCGGCCCGCGCGAATTCGGCCTCGATCTTGCCGGCCCAGGGCAAGCCGATCTCGAGATGCCGGCGGGCGCCGCTCAGGTCTTGCCGTGCAATGTGCAGCCACGCCAGCTGGCCCTGCGCCATCGCGGCCCACCTCGCGGCACCGCAACATGCGGCCAGTTCGAAGGTCTGGTGGGCCAAGGGCTCGGATGCCGCGGCATCTCCGCGTCGGTCGGCCAGCAAGGCCATCGCGAACCTCAACCGGGCCTGGCGGTGGTCGTCGGGGTGGCGCTCGAGCAGCGCTGCGATCTGCTGGTTGGCCGCATCCTGGGCGGCACGGTCGCCGATGGTGTCGGCGATCTTTTCCAGGTGGTCCCACAAGTCGATGGCGCGCGCGGGTTGGCCGTCCCCCAACAGAGCCAGCGCACGCCGAAAGTACTCCTGTGCGATGGCATTGGCAAAGCGCCGCTGCGCTTCAGTGCCCGCCTGCTCGAAGCAGTCGATGGCCAGCGCGGTCTCTCCGGCGCGCTCGGCGTGCTCGCCCGTCATGGCCAGGAACTCGGCGCCACGGCCCTGCGTGCGAGCGGCCAGCCAGCGTGCCGCCGCACCGTGGCCGAGTTTGCGTTCGGCCTTCAGCAAGGTGTCGTAAGTGACCTGGTGCAGCAGGTGGTGGTCGAACTGGCGCTCAAGCGTGCCTTCGAAGTCGCTGCGCTCGTGCTCGCGCACGTAGGCCGTGCGCTGCAGCGCCGGCAAGGCCTGCGGCGCGTTGGCGTCCAGCGCCTGCAAGGCATCGTCCCAGAACACATGGCCGATCACGCTGGCTTGGCGGGCGGCTGCGCGTTCGGCTGCCGGCAAGGCGTCCAGCCGCGCCTGCAGCAGACCCACCAGCGTGGTGGGCAGGCGCAGGGTGTCCAGGCGGTTCACGTCCACGGCCCACTGCGCACCATCGGCGGTTGCGCCGGTCGTGATGACGCCGTCGTCGATGAGCCGGCGCACCAGCTCTTCCATGTAGTACGGGTTGCCTTCGGCTTGGCCGGTGATGAGCGCCATCAAACGTGGCGGCACGTCAGCCATGCGCTGCAGCAGGGCGCGCACCAGCTCATCGCCTTGCGCTGTCGCCAGCGGTGTGAGCGTCACCAGCGGTTTCGAGGCGCTGTCCGAAGTACCCCACTCAGGCCGGCGCGCCAGCAGCGCGGGCCGGGTCGTCATCACCAGCAGCAGCGGCAACTCGGCCGCGCGCTGCGGCAAGTGGGCCAACAAGTCTTGCAGCAGGTCGAGCGAGCTGTCGTCGAACCAGTGCAGGTCTTCGACCAGCCACACCAGCAGCGCGTCACCCCGGGTGGCCAGCGCCTGCAGATAGCTGCGAAACGCGGCCAGGGCTTGGTCGCGCAGGGTGCGTGGGTCCAAGCCTTTCACGTTCGGGCTGTCAGTGAAGTCCAGGCCCGAGAGTTGGCCGATGAGCTGGGCTTGGCGTTCGCCGCGCTCGGTGAAGTACGGGCTCAAACCGTCGACCACCTTGCGGCGCGCCACCTCGGCGCTGTCGGTGTCGGCAACAAGGCACTGCACGGCCAGCACGCTGCGCAACAGGCCCCAGGGGCGCAGCTGGCTGTCGGGCTGGGCGCGGATCGTGAGCAGCCGTGCGGGTAACGCATCGTTTGAGAGGGCCGCCTTGAACTCACGCAGCAGACGGCTCTTGCCCAGACCGGCGTCACCCAGCAGCGTCAGGGCTTGCAGCTGCGTCGTCTGCCGGGCCTGCATGGCGGCTTGCATCAAGCACTGCAACTCGGCAGCACGGCCCACCATCGGCGTGCTCAAACCCGGCAGCCCGCGTTCGACCGTGGCCTCGCTGCGCTCGCGTGCGGCGCGCACCAGGTAAGACTTCATCGGCGCGTCGACGCCCTTGACCTGCAGCGGCGGCAGCGGCTCGGCATCGAAGGCGCCCCGCACCAGCACCCAGGTGTCGTCGCTGATACACAGCGCACCCGCCGGCGCAGCCTGTTCCAGCCGCGCAGCGATGTTCACCGTCAGGCCGCTCAGGCTCTTGTCGTTCTCGACCCCGCCGCCGCGCACCACGTCGCCGGTGTGGATGCCGACGCGGGCGTTGAAGCCCGCAAAGCCGTGCAGGCGTTGGACCTCAATGCCACGCCGCGCCGCTTCGGCCAGCAGGGCCAGGCCGCAGTACACGGCGCGCTCGGCGTCGTCTTCGCGGGTGCCGGCGGTGTCGTGAGCGCCGAAGGCCACCTTCAGGTTGTCGCCGGCATAACGCAGCACTTCGCCGCCGTGCTGCTGGACGAGGGCGGTGAAGGCGGCCAGCGCGCCGTCCACCGTGGCCTGCACGTCTTCGGGGTCGAGCAGCTGGATCAGCTGCGTGCTGCCGACGATGTCGAGGAACAGCACGCTGACCTGGCGCAGGCGGCGGGCGGGTTCGACTGGCGTGGGCGGGTCAGTCGGCTCAGGCGGCGCGCTCAGCGCGGCCAGGCGCGCCAGCAAGGGCGCCAGCGCGGCGTCTACGAGCGCATCGCCCAACGCGGCGCGGCTCGATTGCAGGGTCGCGATGGCGGCTTCCAAGGTTGGTCGAAGGTTCGGCGTGGAGGTCATCAAGTTCACTTTGGTGCGGTTGCGGCGCAGACGCGAAAGCCCTTCAGGGCGCGAACATGGCCTGCAAGGTCTGCAGCGTGGACGCCAGCGTGGACGGGCGCAGTGCGCCCAGGCGCTTGACCAGCCGCGCACGGTCCAGTGTGCGTATCTGGTCCAGCACGATCAGGCCCTGCTTGCCCTGGAATGTGAGCGGAACGCGAAAGTGCGCCGGCCGCGAGCCCGTGGTCATGGGTGCCACGATGACGGTGCGCAAGTGCGCATTCATCTCGCCGGGCGAGATGACGACACACGGCCGTGTCTTCTGAATCTCACTGCCCACCGTCGGGTCGAGTTGGGCCAGCCAGATGTCGCCGGCCTTCATCACCAGACCAGGTCGTGGTCACCCTCATTGGCCAACTCAGGCCACACGAGCGAATCAGCGCCGTCTTGCGCCACGCGCTGGGCGTCTTCAGCCCAGCCCTCACGCGGATTGCGCCGGACGGGCCGGATCTCGATCACGCCGTCTCGCACCTGCAGGTCGGCCGTGCGTTCCAGCCCGACCTGCGCCAGGATGGGCTTGGGAATGAGCACGCCCTGAGAGTTGCCCATCTTGCGTATCGCGACTTCCATGCTTTTCCCCAGCTTGTCAATGTAAGCACAATGGTAGCACCACGCAATGAAGAAGACCTCCATCAGAGTGTGGACGCACCGGCTGGCACGGCCTGCTCCAGCTGCGCGTAGATGTCGACAATCAGGTCGTTCAGGCTTTTGTCGTTCCAAGCCGCACCGCGTCCAGCGCATCACCGAGTTCTCGCCAGACAGCACCGACGCGCACAAATTTTTCGCGCGGCACCAGCGCGCTGTAGAGCTGGGCCAGGGCGTCCAGGTTCTGGCTGGCGGTGACGAGCAAGGCGTTGGCCCGAGGGTCTGCCTGAGCAGC
Source organism: Burkholderiales bacterium (assembly GCA_038241115.1). Taxonomy (GTDB): domain Bacteria; phylum Pseudomonadota; class Gammaproteobacteria; order Burkholderiales; family Burkholderiaceae_C; genus JANYJJ01. The sequence goes on from JBBRGA010000116.1 coordinate 11,110, forward strand.
CAACACACGGTGCAGGTAGACAGGGCCGTCGATGACTTCGCCCCACCCGCCATGTTCGGCGACCTCTGCCAGCACGGCTTCGGCTTCGGCCTTTGCGGCGGGATGCTGGCCCATGGCCTGCAGGGTAGAGGCCACCGCGCTGCGGTAGGTCTGGGCTTCCTCCCGCGCGCTGTA
>JBBRGA010000117.1:0-10991 GCA_038241115.1 Burkholderiales bacterium
ACAGTCGGCTTGGACTTTCAGGTACTTCCTGACCGCGAACACAGGCGCGACACCCGATGCAGTTCAGGTTTACCGTACGCGTGCCAGAGCATTGAGCATTGCCGAGTTGCGCAGCACCCGCTTCGCGGCGTTGAGCTCTGCCACCATCAACACAATTGTGGCCAATGCTTCTGCAACGACGGGCAATATGGCGCTGGAGTCCACGGCACCGTTCAACTTTGCATGGACGGTTGCGGCCGGAGCGCTGCCGCCAACCAGATCGGTCTTGACGGGACGCTACTTGACCGGGGTTACAGCAACCTCAGCAGCGAGTTTCACCGACTCGCTCAGCTTCGATTTGTCAGCAAGAGCTGGCGCTATTGGGTGTTCAACACAAAACACCAGCGACACCCACTGCGTGGGCGGCACAGGTGGCGGCTTCAAACTTGGCAGCACCGCCACCGCCTTGGGCCTGAGCGCGACGGATACGCTGGGCAGGCAGTTTCAGTCGCAGTACGCCACGTACGCTTTGACCATCGCGAATTGAGCTTCTGTGCGCTGTTTTCGCTTCTGCTGAAGTGACTGGATAAACAAGCGTCACTTCGGGAGTCACTTCTCCTCACGGGCCGGCACGCTTTCATTCGTGTCGGCCGTTTCCGTTCTGGGGGCCGATGGCTTCAGCGCCTCAAAGCGCCTCTTGGGTTTTTCAGCGCGTGCGTACAGGCCTTCCACGTCGGGGATGTTGGCCTGCAGGTCTCTGATTCGCGTGGCGCCGGCTGGGTGGGTGCTTAGCCACTGGGGCGGTGCGCCTTTGTTGGCCACCGCCATTTTTTCCCACAACCTGACCGACGCCTGCGGGTCGTAGCCGCCGCGGGCGGCCAGGTCGAGGCCAATCTTGTCGGCTTCAGATTCATCGTCGCGGCCAAACTTCAGGCTGACCAACTGCGCGCCCATGTTGGCCACGTATTGGCCGCCGCTGCCCAGACCAAACAGCGCTGAACCAATGCCGATGGCCAGGTTGGTGGCGGCCGATTTGCCCATTCGAGCGCGCGCGTGTTCGCGCAGCGCGTGTGCAATTTCGTGGCCCATGACCTGCGCCACTTCGTCGTCGGTGAGCTTGAGTTGCTCGAGGATTCCGCTGTAAAAAGCAATCTTGCCGCCAGGCATGCAAAAGGCGTTGATCTGCTTGCTGCCGATCAGGTTGACCTCCCAGTTCCACTTGGCTGCGCGCGGTGTGCTGTTCAGGTTGGCGGCATTGGTGAACGGCACCAGGCGCTGCGCAATGGCGCGCAGGCGCACCACCTGCGGGTTGTTGTCTGGCGCCAGCGCGCGCTGCTGAGCGGCTTGTTGCAGCATCTGCCGGTACTGCTGCTGCGCCGCGGCCTCGACCTCTTCGGCGGGCACCAATTTACTGAAGCTCGACTCCTTGTCGACCTGCACGCCGTCGCGTGCGAAAGCAGGCATTGACAACCCCGCGCCGGCTGCGAGCAAGCCACCGGTGAAAAGGCGTCGCGAATGCAAAGCGCAGCCGCAGTAAACAGCGTGGGGGGAGATGAGGGTGGGTTCTTGGTTCATGTTTGTGCCCGATCAAGAGCTGAAGTCTGCTCAACGTAAATCGACCCGAAGTGATATCAGCAAAGCTTGTGCGCGAAGAAAAAAACCCGTTCGGGCTGAGGTGGTCTTTCCGACCGTCCTGAGGTGTCGAAGGAAGCCCTGCGTGAACCCTTCGATACCTCAGGGCGAACGGGACAGGTGTGCGTGCCAGGTAACTCGTTCATTGAAGCCCATCTTAGTCATCCACCAACGGCGCATTCGGATCAACCTCCAGCGCCTGCACCGCCTCGCGCATCCACCACAACATCACCAACGCCGGCAGCGCCACCACGGTGGACACGATGAAGAAAGTGGGCCAGCCGATGGACTCGGCCAACACGCCCGCCAGCGGCCCCACCCACACCCGGCCCACCGACGCAAAGGCCGACAGCAGCGCGAACTGCGTGGCGGTGAAGCGCTGATTGCACAGGCTCATCAAAAAAGCCACGAAAGCTGCGGTGCCCATGCCGCCAGACAAGTTTTCAGCGGCGATCACCATCAGCAAACCGCCGTCCACCGGCGCGGCGTGGGCCAGCTTCACAAAGCCCCAGTCAAAGGCCGGAATGACCACGCCGCTCATCAAGCCCTTGCCGTTGACGGCCAGCCACCAAAAGCCCAGGTTGCTGAGCATTTGCAACACGCCAAACCACATCAGCGCGCGCCACAAACCCAGGCGCAGCATGAGCACACCGCCAAGCAGCGCGCCGCCGATGGTCAACCACAAACCGATGACTTTGTTCACCACGCCCACTTCGGCGGTGGTGAAAGCCATGGCCTTGATGAGGAAGGGCGTCATGAGCGAGCCCGCAAATGCATCCCCCAGTTTGTAAAGCACGATGAAGGCGAGAAAAGCCGCCGCGCCGCGCTGGCTGAAGTAGCTGTTCAAGCCGCCCAGCAGAGTTTCGAATTTGGCAGCACGCGCAGCCCACGCGGCCAGCGGCAGGGTGATGGCGATGCCCATCAGCAAGGCCAGCAAATCGGCCCACCTGCCTTGCAAGGCCGCGGGCAAAGAGCTGCCCACGAACAGCGGCGCGGTGATGCTGCGCGCCAGGCCGGGCAAGAACTTTTCGCTCACCAAAAAGCCCAGCACCACGGCGGCCACCACAGCCAAAAAACCCAGCACGTCCTGGCGCGCCACGCTGGTGGGCGCGGCAAAGTTTTTCAGGCGCGGCAGGGCCACGGCCGACAGCACCGCCGCAATGACCATCAGCCACGCCATGAAGCGGTAAACCTCGGGCCACGTCCAGCCGCCGCCTTGCGTTGGGTCGACCCAAATGAAGGCCACGCCGCCCGACAAAATCATCGCCAGCCGGTAGCCCATCACGCCCAGCGACGCGCCCAATCCGCGCTCGGTGGCGGCCAGCAAATCGGTGCGGTAGGCGTCGATCACCACGTCTTGCGACGCCGACACAAAGGCCACCAGCACCGCCAGCAGAGCAAAGCTGCGGGTGGCGTCGGTGGGCGAGGTGCCCGCCATCCACCACAACGAGGCCGCCAGCGCCAATTGCGTGACCACCAACCAGCCACGACGCCGCCCCAGCCACGGGAGCTCGAATCGGTCCATCAGCGGCGCCCACAAGAATTTGAAGGTGTAGGGCAGGCCCACCAAGCTCAGGAAGCCGATGGTGGCCACGTCCACGCCGGACACGCTGAGCCAGGCTTGCATGGCCTGGCCTGTGAGCGCCAATGGCAGTCCAGAGGCAAAACCCAGAGCGGCCACCACCAGCAGGCGGTGCAGCGCGAGGAAGGTCAAACCAGATGGAAGGGGCGCAGGAGCCGGAGCAGGAACAGGAACAGGACGCATGCGAGATTTTCGCAGGGCTGTGCGTGCCCGTTCCAGGGCCCATCGGAGCGCCGCTTCAAGCCTCCAAAGCTTCGTCCACCACCTCGATCCAATGCCTCACCGGCGTGTCGGTGCCAGTTTGCAAATGCTGAATGCAACCCACATTGGCCGACACGATCACTTGCGGTTTCAACGGCTCCAAATTGGCCAGCTTGCGGTCGCGCAGTGCATAAGCCAGCTCGGGTTGGGTGACGGAATAAGTGCCCGCAGAGCCGCAGCACAAATGGCTTTCACAGGCCGCCAGCTTCACCTCAAAGCCCAACGCGTTCAAGTGCGTTTCAACCCCGCCGCGCAACTGCTGCCCGTGCTGCAGGGTGCACGGCGGATGAAAGGCCAATTGCTTGGTGGTTGTGACCTGCAGCTTGCGCTTCAGAGGTTCTACCAACTCGGGCAGCAGCTCGCTCAAGTCGCGGGTGAGTTCGCTGATGCGCTTGGCTTTGTCAGCGTAGGCCGGGTCGTGTGCCAACGCGTGGCCATAGTCTTTCACCGTCACGCCGCAGCCCGATGCGTTCATCACCACGGCTTCGACCTTGCCCGCTTGCACCGACGGCCACCACGCATCGACATTGCGGCGCATGTCGGCCAAGCCGCCCTCGTGGTCGTTCAAGTGGCTGCGGATGGCGCCGCAACAGCCCGCGTTGTCAGCGACCACCGTTTGAATGCCGCAGGCATCGAGCACGCGGGCGGTGGCGCTGTTGATGTTGGGCATCATGGCCGGCTGAACACAGCCCATCAACATCAAGACCTTGCGCTCGTGGGTGCGTGTGGGCCACAGGTGGGCACGTGCACCGGCCTTGGCTGGCACCTTGTTTTTCAGCGCGGCGGGTAACAGTGGCCGCACCAGTTGACCCATCTTCATGGCCGGTGAAAACAGCGGCGACGTCAGGCCCTCCTTCAGCAACCAGCGCACCGATTGCTCAGACTTGGGCCGCTCGACTTTGGCCTCCACGATGCGCCGCCCTATTTCCACCAAGGCACCGTACTGCACGCCCGACGGGCAGGTGGTTTCGCAGTTGCGACAGGTCAGGCAGCGGTCCAGATGCAGCTGCGTTTTGCGCGTGACCTCGGCGCCTTCGAGCACCTGCTTCATCAGGTAGATGCGACCGCGCGGGCCGTCCAATTCGTCGCCCAACAATTGGTAAGTAGGGCACGTGGCGTTGCAGAAGCCGCAGTGCACGCAGCTTCGCAAAATCGCCTCGGCTTCTTCGCCGTCGCGGGTGCCTTTGAATTCAGGGGCGAGTTGAGTTTGCATGGCGTGGTCGCTAAAAATTCAATCTAGAAATTGACTCGGAACTCTGAGGAAAAACATCAAAGCCACTTGAACACCAGCGGCATCAACAGCGATGCCAACACCACTTGAAGGCTCAGCGCCAAAGCAGCGTACGCGCCGGCGTCGGGGTGAACTTGCAGGGCGCGCGCAGCACCGATGCCGTGGGCGATGGTGCCGATGGAAAAGCCCCTTACCTCAGCGGCGTTCACGCGCAAGGCATCAAACAAATACTTGGCACTGACGGCACCGACCAAACCGGTGAGCACCGCAAACACCGCGCTCAAAGCCGGGATGCCGCCGATCTGCTCGGCGATGCCCATGGCCACCGGCGCCGTGACCGACTTGGGCACCAAAGAGCGCAACACGTCGGCGGGCAATCCCAGCGCCGTACCAATCGCAAACGCGCTGAGTGCCGCGGCCACGCCACCCGCCAGGGCCGCGGCAGCGATGGGCGCGATGCGCAGGCGCAACTCGGCTCGGCGTTGCCACAACGGCCACGCCAGCGCCACGACGGCGGGGCCCAACAAAAAATGGATGAACTGCGCGCCTGAAAAGTAAGTCGGGTAGGGCGTGCCGCTGAGCGTCAACAAAGCCGCCAACAGCACCACGCTCCACAGCACCGGGTTGGCCCAGGGCGCGTGGTGGGCGCGTTGGTACACAGCGCGCGCGAGCACATAGACGACCAGCGTGGCAGTCAGGCCGAACAGCGGCGTGGCCGACAGGTAAACCCACAGCTCGACGAAGGGCGTCATGGCAAATCCGTCATGCCGCAGCGCGGGGTTTCAGCATGGCGCGCAGCACCAGCGCCGTCACTGCCAAACCGATCCAGGTGGACAGCACCAGCGCCACCACCATGCGCACGCCGTACTGCGAAATCAAGGCCAAGTGCGTCATCACGCCCACGCCCACCGGCACGAAAAGCAGCGACAAATGCTCGAGCAGCATGTTCGCCGCGACAGATACCGGAGCGCTCACGCGCCTGAAGCGCAGCGCCGCCAACAACAGCAACATGCCGACCACCGGGCCGGGCAAGCCCAGCGGCGTGCTGCGCGAAATCAGCTCTCCCGCCGACTGGAACAGCAGCAGCCAGGCCAGCCCCGTGAGCGCGTCGGTGCGGGCTTGCATCAGGTGGCAGTGTCGCGACTTGACGGCATCACAAACCGGGGTACATCCGGCCAGGGTTGAAGATGCCGTTGGGGTCAAACGAACGCTTCATCTCAAGGTGAATTTGCGCCAGCGGTTCGGTCAGCGGGGTGAACACGCCGCTTGATTTGTCGGTCGCGCGAAACAGCGTGGCATGACCGCCTTTGGCGAGCGCTGCGGCGCGAACAGCCGCAGCCTGGCCCGCAGCAGTGAGCAACCAGCGCTGTGCGCCGCCCCACTCGATCAAGGATTCGCCGGGCAATCCCAACGGTGCGGTGGTGGACGGCACCGAGATGCGCCACAGCTCGCCGCGACCGCTGGCTTCACCGGAATTCACGGCCTCGCTGGCGTAGGCAAAAAACACATCGGTGTGATCGCGCACGCCGCGCCAGAACAACACAGCCTCGTCGGCTGGCACCAACTCGCCGCCCAGCTTCTTGACCGCCGCCTGCACCGCCGCCACCGCGCCGCTCAAACGCAGCACCAGCGTGTCGTTCCACCAGGTGCTGCCACTCAGCGGCAACGGCTGTCCGCCCCACTGATTGAGCTGCCGAATGGCGGCGGCTTCGTTCATTTGAAAGCACAGCGTGGCGGTGGCGGGCGCGGTGGGCAGTACCTTGAGCGAGACCTCCAAAATCACGCCCAAGGTGCCGAGTGAGCCCGCCAGCAAGCGCGACACGTCATAGCCCGCGACGTTTTTAATCACCTGCCCGCCAAAGCTCATCACCTCGCCCTGGCCGCCCAGCAAGGTCACGCCCAGCACGTAGTCGCGCACGCTGCCAGCCTGAGCGCGCGATGGCCCGGCCAAGCCGGCTGCGACCATGCCGCCGACCGTGGCCTGCGATGCTTTGTCGGCGTTGGCGTTGCGGCCCGCAGTGAAATGTGGCGGCTCGAACGGCAAACACTGGCCCTTCTCGGCCAGCGCGGCTTCCAACTCGGCCAGCGGTGTGCCACAGCGCGCGGTGACCACCAGCTCGCTGGGTTGATGACTGGAAATGCCGCTCAGTTCGCGGGTGTTCAACACCTCGCGTGCGGCTTCAACCGGCATGGCCTCACCGTAAAACTGCTTGCTGCCGCCGCCGCAGATGTTCAAAGGCGTCTTGGCGGCGTTGGCCGTTTTGACCTGGTCGATCAGCGTTTGCAGCGCAATGTCGTTTTGCAGACCGTGCATGTTGAGTGACGACCTCAGAACCGCGGGATGTCGGCAAACGGCAGCAGCCCGCGCTTGACGTGCATGCGGCCATATTCGGCGCAGCGGTGCAGGGTGGGAATCACCTTGCCGGGGTTGAGCAAGGCTTTGGGATCGAACGCGTGTTTCACCGCAAACATCTGCGCCCGTTCAGCGTCCGAAAACTGCACGCACATCGATGACAGCTTCTCGACACCGACGCCGTGTTCGCCGGTCACCGTGCCGCCCAAGGCCACGCTGGTTTCCAAGATGTCGGCGCCAAACAGCTCGCAGCGGTGCAGTTGATCGGGATCGTTGGCGTCGAACAAGATCAGCGGGTGCAAGTTGCCGTCACCGGCATGAAACACGTTGCAGCAGCGCAGGTTGTATTTGATTTCCATGGCCGCGATGCGCGTCAGGATTTCGGCCAACTGATGGCGCGGAATGGTCGAGTCCATGCACATGTAGTCGGGGCTGATGCGCCCGCTGGCCGGGAACGCATTCATGCGCCCGGCCCAAAATTTCAAACGCTCGGCCTCGTTGTTGCTGATCTCGAACTTGGTGGCACCGGCCTCGCGCATCACCGCCACCATGCGCGCGACTTCTTCTTCCACCTCTTCGGGCGTGCCGTCGCTTTCGCAAATCAAGGTGGCCGCGGCGTCGAGGTCGTAGCCCGATTTGACGAACGATTCCACCGCCGCCGTCATCGGCTTATCGAGCATTTCCAGGCCGGCCGGGATGATGCCCGCCGCGATCAACGCCGCCACGGCGTTGCCGGCTTTGCGCACGTCGTCGAAGCTGGCCAGGATGGCGCGCGCCTGCAAAGGTTTGGGCACCAGCTTGACCGTGACCTCGATCGTCACGGCCAACATGCCTTCAGAGCCGATCACCACCGCCAGCAAGTCCAGGCCCGGCGCGTCGAGTGCCTCGCTGCCAAACTCGACGCCCTGCCCGTCGATGGTGAAGCCGCGCACGCGCATCACGTTGTGCAAGGTCAGTCCGTATTTCAAGCAGTGCATGCCGCCCGAGTTTTCGGCCACGTTGCCGCCGATGGTGCAGGCAATTTTGCTGCTCGGGTCGGGCGCGTAATACAAGCCGTGCGGGGCTGCTGCCTCACTGATGGCGGCATTGCGCACACCGCTTTGAACTGTGGCGGTGCGCGCCAACGCGTCCACTTTGAGAATGCGGTTGAACTTGGCCAAACTCAAAGTAACGCCCATCGCATGCGGCAGCGCGCCGCCACTCAAGCCCGTTCCCGCCCCGCGCGCCACCACCGGCACGCCCAAACCGTGACAAACCCGCAGCACGGCGGCGACTTGCGCTTCTGTCTCGGGCAACGCCACCACCAGCGGCTGCTGCCGATACGCGGTGAGGCCGTCGCACTCATACGGCACGGTGTCTTCACCGTGCCAAAGCAAAGCATGCGCAGGCAGCAGGCCTGCTAAAGCGGCCACCACTTCGGCTTGGCGGCGCGCGCGTTCGGCCGGGGTAACTTGCTGGATCTGGGATTCAGTCGCCGTGGGAACAGCGGTTTGAATCGCAGGCTCACTGGCAAGTTGGGTTTGTTCAAGTTCGACCACAGCGTTCACGGCATCTCTCCAGCTTGGCGTTCAGGCGGTTGCAATCGACTTGCTGTCGCAGGCGATTGGCTCACCGGCGCATGCATGTTTGAACCACGGTCAATGAATGTACTTGTTGCATTGCGCCGCAGCACGCTGCTGCGGTATGCCAGAAGTCAAAGCGCTCGTGACTTGGGCAAGGGGAATGCGGTTCGGCTCCCACAGGTCACGCCGCCACGTCCTCGTCAAAACCACACTCCTAGCGCCGCGCGTCCCATGATTCTTAATTGATCAGGCTGGGATGAACACTTCTTTCCCAAACCTCAAGGCACATTCAAAGGCTTCGTGCATTCTCTGGTTGTCGTGGCGCAGAGGCACGAAGCCGCGGGCTGGTCCGTCCCCTCAGACCGCCCAGGGGCTTGCCTCTCGATGTGGCCCCCAAGCGGTCTGCTCACAGCCGCAATTCAACTCTCGAGCCAGACGTCACCCGGAGCAAATCATGAACACAGCAAGCCATCAAGAAGTCCTCGCCTTCTGGTTCAACGAGACTGACCCGAAGTCCTGGTGGGCCGCAGAGCCTGCCTTCGACGAGCTTGTCCGACTGCGCTTCGCGCTGCTGCTACGGCAAGCGTCTGCCGGTGAATGCGTGGCATGGCGCAGCGGCCCGGGCGGCAGACTGGCAGAGATCGTTGTTCTGGACCAGTTCTCAAGAAACATTCATCGAGGCACCCCGCAGGCGTTCTCCCAAGACCCGATGGCGCTCGCGCTCGCACAAGAGGCCGTCGGGTTGGGTGTTCACAGCCTTTTGACACCCGTTGAGCGCAGTTTTATGTTGTTGCCTTACATGCACAGCGAATCGGCACTCGTGCATGAGCAAGCCGAGGCTCTCTACCGCGACAACGCGCCCGAAGACAACTACAACTTCGAGCTGCGACACAAGGCCGTCATTGATCGTTTTGGTCGCTATCCGCACCGCAACGATGTGCTCGGCCGCGCATCGACACCTGAAGAAATTGAGTTTTTGAAGGAACCCGGCTCCGGTTTCTGAATGAGGGCATCAAAGCGCAGGCACTGCCAAAGTTGGCTTTTTGCCCGGTCCTGCGCAAACGCCTGGCCTGCGGAGTCAAGCGCCTGGCCGCTCATTGCTTTCCGCCTCAATGCGCTGAAACTTGCATGCAGTTTTTTTGGCGTGGGGCGCGATGGGATTGGGTTGCCGCAGCCTAAATCGACAACGGATCCACATCCACCGCCCATCTCAATATCCGCTGCTGCGGCGCATTGAGCTGCTTGCGGACGCCGTGCAGCGCTGGCAGCCACCGCGCCAAAAACCGCTGCAGGTTCACTCGCGAAGCTGACTCGATGAGCATTTGCATGCGCTCGACATTGGCCACGCGCGCCACCGTGGTGGGCACTGGCGGGTAAAGCACGACTGCGACCGAATCGGCGCTTTGCAAGGTGTTGGCGAGCTCAGCCGCGGCCTGCAGAAAGCCGCGGGCGGCCTCCGCGGTGTGCGCTTCGGCTCTGAGCATGGCGATGTGAGAGTAGGGCGGCAGGCCGGCCATTTCACGTTCTTTCAACTGGCTGGCAGCGAAGGCGCTGAAATTGTGTTCGCGCAGCGCCGCATACAGCGCGTGCTGGGGATGCCAGGTTTGCACCCACATTTCGCTGCGCGCGGCTTGTTCGGCGCTGCGCCCTGCGCGGCCACCGGCTTGCATGAGCAGCGCAAACAAGCGCTCGGGCGCGCGGAAGTCGCTGCTGAAAAGGGAGGTGTCGGGGTTGACGGCGGCCACCAGGGTGATGCGTCGAAAGTCATGGCCTTTGGTGACCATTTGCGTGCCCACCAGCACATCGACTTCACCGGCATGCACAGCGCTGAGTTGCGCTTCGAGCGCGCCCTTGAGACGTGTGCTGTCGGCGTCGATGCGGGCGATGCGCACAGGTTTGCCGACGCCGTTCACACCTTCGTTCATGTTGTCCACGCGCAGCAAATCGGCCAGCTGCTCTTCGAGCTTTTCGGTGCCTCGGCCCAACGGCGCGATGTCAAGGTTGCCGCAGTCTGGGCAGGCGCGCGGAACGCGCTCGGTGAAGCCGCAGTGGTGGCAGCGCAGCGTGCGGTCCAGTTTGTGGAACACGCGCCATGCGCTGCAATGCGGACAGCCACTTTTCCAGCCGCAGTCGGCACAGTGCAGAACCGGTGCGTAGCCGCGGCGGTTCAAAAACACCAAGCTTTGTTCGCCACGCGCGATGCGGTCTTGCAGCGCGGCAACCAAGGGCGAAGACAGGGCTGAATTTGCACCCTGGCTTTTTGGTTGTTGGTTCATTTCAACAATGGGAACTTTCGGAAGCTCGCCGCCTCCGATGCGGGCGGGCATGGCCAGGGGGAGGTAACGCCCTTCTTCGGCGGGCTGCAAGCTTTCCAGTGACGGCGTGGCCGAG
>JBBRGA010000118.1:0-10982 GCA_038241115.1 Burkholderiales bacterium
GGCCACTCATCGAAGGGCTTGATTGCCACCGCAGCAGCGCGGCGGGCGTTTCACCCGGCTCGCCCGCGCTCCTCGCCTGTGGGAACATCATTGTTAGATTCGAAGCGAACAGGAACACATATGCCGTTTTACTCAACCGACTTTTACGACGGGATCAGCGCCGGGTCGCGCCAATCGGCGCAGGTGGTTTTGCCTTTGATTTTCGATCTGCTAAAGCCTCATAGCGTCGTTGACATTGGCTGCGGGGCAGGGACTTGGCTGGCCGTGAGCGCCGAACTGGGCGCCGAACGCATTTTTGGCGTGGACGGTGCGTGGGTGACGGCGCAGACACTGCAAATTCCCATCGATAAATTCAAAGCTGCTGACCTGCGCGAACCGCTGCAACTGGGCCAGTCTTTTGACCTTGCAATTTCGATGGAAGCTGCTGAACACCTGCCTGAATCACGTTCGAAAAGCTTCGTGAAGGAACTCACGTTGCTCAGCAAAGCGGTGCTGTTTTCGGGTGCCGTACCACGGCAAGGCGGAGATTTCCACATCAACGAACAGTGGCAAGATTACTGGGCCGAGCGTTTCGCCGCGCACGGCTACGTAGCCATTGATTGCGTGCGACCCGTCATTTGGAGCGACACCCGAGTGGCGTATTGGTATGCGCAAAATGCGCTGTTGTATGTGTCGCAGGAACTGCTGGAATTGAATATCGCCTTGCGCGTGGCGTATGAAAAAACGAACCCCCATCAACTGTCGGTGGTGCATCCAACACTGTTCGCCATGCGTACTCGCAAGAGCAAGTTCAAGCTTTGGACCGACCCTTACTCACGCAAGCTGCGAAGCTTGCGCGATCGACTGCGTGGTAAGTGACCCAGGTGCATCAAACGCCACCTGCGTGGATGCTTCAACGGACCTGTAAGAACGTCTGGCAGCAGCCGACCACCCAATTTGCAAACCTGCAAACCATGTTCATCAGCCAGCCTTTCCGCCGCGTTCTGACGCTTGTGCTGGGCGCAGTCATCGCCGGTGCATTGATGTTGGTGTTCAACGCACTGCCGAGCTTCAGCATGACTTGGTTGCACACACGTCAAGCCGAGTTGCTGGCGCTTCAGGCCGCGCAACCGTGGGCCTTTGCGACCGGCTTGTTCTTGGTGTTCACCGTCTTGTCGGCCTTGGCGCTTCCCGGATGCAGCGTGCTCGCGTTGGCGGCGGGACTGTGTTTGGGTTGGGTGCCGGGAACACTTTTGGTGGTTCTGGCTTCTACCGTGGGGGCGACGATTTCTTTTTTGGCAGCCCGACACTGGTGGCGCGATGCGGTGCGACGTCGCTTCGGCCATCGCTTGGCGGCGATAGAAGACGGGTTGGCGCGTGACGGCGCCTACTACTTGTTCTCACTGCGCGTGGCGCCTGTCATTCCCTATGCGCTCATCAACCCTTTGATGGGTTTGTCGGCCATGCCGCTGCGACAGTTTTTCAGCGTCAGCTTGCTCGGCATGCTCGCGGGCAGCGCGGTCTACGTGTACGCGGGGACGGCGCTCAGCGAGGCCAGCAGTTGGGGCAGTCTGTTCACGCCCGGCTTGATGTCGGCGCTGTTGGCGCTGGCGCTGTTGCCTTGGATGTTGCGTTGGCTTGTTGCGGCGTTCAGACCGTCACGACCGGCGATCGCGGAGTGAATAAACCTTGAGCGCCTTGCCCAGACTGGGCCTGCTGTTTGGCTACGACTGGGACGCCGACGGCTTTGCCGCGCTGCACGACCGCGCCGTTTTCGATCATGCGGGTTTTGACCTTTTCAGCTTTCCCAGCAACGCACATTTGATTCACTTTGATTTGCTGCGCTTTGCACGCCGCCAAGCCGCGCGCGGACGCAAATTGGAATGGCGCGGCGTCGTCTCTCACCATGAGCAGTTCGGTGCTTTGGCGGCGGCTTTGGTGGCCGAGGAATTGGGTTTGCCAGGCACCAAACCCGAAGCTGTTTTGGCGGCTCAGCACAAGCTGTACGCGCGGGAGGTGCTGCAAAAAGTGGCCCCTGAAGCCAATATTGGTTTTGCCTCGCTCGACGTGGCTTATGGCGACGATATTCCGCACGACCTGAGCTACCCGCAATTTGTGAAGCCGGTGAAGGCCGCTTTTTCGGTTCTGGCGCGCGATGTGAAAAGTCGCGATGAATTGCAAGTGCACACGCGCTTTGGGCGGCGCGAGCTGTGGGTGATACGCCGCTTGGTCGAGCCGTTCGAGCGTGTGATGCAACAGCGCTTGCCGCAGGCCGGCACGGCACACCGAATGATGTTGGAAACGCCGTTGCCGCTTGACACGCCTCAGTACAACCTCGACGGCTGGGTGTTCAAAGGTCGGGCCCATGCGCTGGGTGTGGTGGACGCCGTGATGTATCCCGGCACGCAGGCATTCATGCGTTGGGAAGTGCCCAGTCAGCTGACTCCCACGCTGCAGCAGCGTGCGTTGGAAGTGGCCCAAAAGTTTTTGACCGCTATTGACTACACACACGGCTTTTTCAACATGGAGTTCTTTCATGACCCCGTGTCTGACAGCTTGAGCGTGATTGAATTCAATCCGCGTTTGGCGTCCCAATTTGCCGACCTGTACCAACGCGTGAAAGGCGTGGACGCGCACGCCATGTCGCTGGCCTTGGCCTTGGGGCAAGACCCGGCCGACTTGCCGCGCAGCGCGCCCACCGCAGGCGCGGCGGCCAGCCAGGTTTATCGCTCGTTCGATGCTGCTGCGCAAGTTCGCATGCCCAGCGTAGAACAGCAAGCGCAGGTGATGCGCCGTTTTCCTGATGCCTTGCTGTTTGTGTATCCGAAGACAGGCCATGCGCTGGACCGCGATTTCAAATGGCTGGGCAGCTACCGTCACGGCATCATTCATTTGGGTGGACGCAACCGGGCAGATTTGCGCGAGCGCACCGAACAAGCCAGCCGCATGCTGGGATGGACGGCTCCGTACTGTGAGATCAGAGGTGAGATCAGAGGTGAGATCAGCGGCGACCCTCGACCCACCGCGCGTGGCAATGAACCTTTGCAAATTGCGCTGCCTCCAACGCATCTGAACGCGATCTCGCGATCGGTTTCTTGAAACTTCGATTTCTTCAACCGCCACTCAACCCCGACTTAACCCCACTTCAGCCCATGAACAACTCCTCGCTTTTACCTGCTCAGATTTCGCTTGCCCAGCGTTCGCCCAACGGCTTTCTCAGTCGCGTCTTCAACCTCACCACGGCGGCCGTTCTGGCCACGCTGCTGCTCGGTGGCTGTTCGGCCATGACAGCGCAAAACCCGTCGTCCACGTTGAAGCCCGTAAACGCCGTGTCCGACGGCGCAGACGCTCGCCTCATGCTCAAGGGTTTTGATGTGGTGGCGTATTTCGCTGAAGGCAAACACGCTGTGGGAATGCCCGCCATCAAAAGCGTCTACCAAGATGTGACGTTCCGCTTCGCGAGCACTGAGCACAAAGCCCTGTTCGATGCCAACCCGGCCAAATACCAGCCCCAATACGGTGGCTACTGTGCCAACGGTTTGGTCTACGGCATTCCTTGGGGAGGCGACGGTGATACCTGGTTGATGCAAGACGACAAGCTCTACATTTTTGGCGGTGCAGGCTCGATGGCGGCGTTCAAGCTGGACGTGCCGGGCAACATCAAATTAGCCGATAAGTATTGGACCGAAGAGGCCAACGGCACCAACAGCTTTGTGCAGCGCGCCAAGCGAATGGTGTTCAAGGTACCGCACTACAAGAGCGGCGAGGAACTCGATCGCATGGTGAAGGCGGCGGCGCAAAAAGGCTGACTCTTTGAACTCGGCCTCGCTCACCCGCCGTGGTGTCTTGGCGGCCGCCGCTGCGCAAGCCGCATGGCTCAGCGGCTGCGCGTTTGACCCCGACGCCGACCACATCGGTCCCAACGCGCCAGGCATGACCGCCTTGCTACGCAAACCGCGCGTGGCGTGGGTGCTCAGCTCGGGCGGGCCGCGCGGTTTTGTGCATGTGGGCGTGATCAAGGCGCTGGACGAATTGGGCGTGGTGCCCGATGTCATCGTGGGCGCGTCGGCGGGTGCTTTGGTGGGCGTGCTGCGCGCCGCCGGCGTTCGTGGTGTGGAGCTGGAGCGGCTGGCACTCGAGCTGTCGCCCGCCACGTTGGCGCGCGTGTCGGTGGGCGGCTCTGAACGTTTGAGTGGCAGCGCACTGGCCAGCTTGGTGCGCGACCAAATGCGCACCAAGGACCTGGCGCCGCAACTCGAGAAGCTGCCCCTGATGGCCCTGTGCGCGGTTCAAAGATTGAGCGACGGTGGCGTCATTTGCTTCAACCATGGCGATGCCGGTCTGGCCGTGCAAGCGGCCTGTGCCATCGAAGGGCAATTCACGCCGGTGCGCGTGCGCGGCCAGCGTTACGCCGATGCCGATTTGCGCGTGCCACTGCCAGTGCGCTTGGTGCGCTCATTGGGCGCCGTGCGCGTTTTGGCGGTTGACGCTTCGGCTGATGAGACGCGTGCGCCCGCTGGCACCGAGCGTTGGCGTGAAAGCGACTTGCGCAAACGCGCGTTGACGCGCCCCGACGCCGAAGCCGCCGATGTGCTGCTGCATCCCGACATCGGCTACTACGCCAGCGTGTCGCGCGAGTACCGCGAAAAATGCATCGCGGCGGGCTATCGCGACACCATCGCCGCGGCCGCACGCATCAAAGCGCTGCATGCCGCTTAGCGGATTGCTGTCATTTTTGCTGCCTTGCTTCGACATCAATCACTGCCCACACTTTCTCAAGGTCCACCATGAACCTCCATCGCTCCAGCCGCCGTCAATTTGTGGCACTTGCAGGCGTCCTCGCAGTTGCCTTCACGTTTTCCGTGCCCACCCAAGCGCAGAGCTTTGACCACACACACGCCGCCTGGACCACACTTTTGAAAAAGCATGTGGTGCTGCTTGACGGCGGCAAGGCTTCGCAAGTTCGCTACGCCGGCATGCTCGCTGACCATGCGGCGCTGAAGGCCTACTTGGCGCAACTCTCGGCTGTCAGTGCGGCCGCATTCGACGGCTACACCAAGCCTCAGCAAATGGCGTTTTTGATCAATGCCTACAACGCCTACACGGTGGAGTTGATCCTCACCAAGTACCCCAAGCTGGAATCGATACGCGACCTGGGCAGCTTCACCACCAAGCCCTGGGGCATCAAAAACATCCCGCTGCTGGGCACCATCATGACGCTCGACAACATCGAGCACGACACCCTTCGTGCCAAGGACCGCTTTGACGATCCGCGCGTTCACTTTGCCGTCAACTGCGCCAGCGTCGGTTGCCCCATGCTGCGCGAAGAAGCCTTTGTGCCCGAGAGATTGGAAGCGCAACTCGAGGAGCAAGCACTGCGCTTTATGTCCGACCGCAGCCGCAACCGCTTCAATGCCGCCAGCGGCAAATTAGAGGTCAGCAAAATTTTTGATTGGTACGGCGGTGACTTCAAGCTGGGCCACAAAGGCATTGCCTCATTGCCCGCCTTTGCCGCCAAGTACGCAGTTCAACTGACCGACGCGCCTGCGGACCGCGAACGCATCAAAGCCAAAGACTTTTCGGTGGGTTTTTTAGACTACGACTGGAAGTTGAACGACGCGCGTTGATGCGGCGCTTGCGTTTTTGAGCAGCCAGCTCAAAACGTGCCCGGATAACTGCCGCCGTCCATCAGCAGGTTCTGTCCTGTGATGTAGCCCGCGTGCATGCTGCACAAAAACGCGCACATCGCACCAAATTCTTCCGGGCTGCCAAAACGACGCGCAGGAATGGTGGCCTGCCTGGCCGCGATGGCGCTTTCAGGATCGCGGCCCGCTTTGGCGGCGCCCGCGCGCAGTGTGGTTTGCAAGCGTTCGGTGTCAAACGCACCGGGCAACAGGCCGTTGATGGTCACGCCCCGGGCGGCGATGGAACTGCGTGCCAAGCCGGCCACAAAACCCGTCAAACCGCTGCGCGCCCCGTTGCTCAGGCCCAGCACATCGATCGGGGCTTTCACCGCACCTGAAGTGATGTTGATGATGCGGCCATAGCCGCGCAGCGCCATGTCGTCGACCACGATTTTGATGAGCTCAATCGGCGTCAGCATGTTGGCGTCCAAAGCCTTAAGCCAGACCTCACGGTCCCATTCCCTGAAGTCGCCGGGTGGCGGCCCGCCGGCGTTGTTCACCAGGATGTCCACCTGCGGGCACGCTGCCAGCGCTGCTGAGCGGCCCTCAGCGGTGGTGATGTCGCCCGAGACGGTGCGCACCTCGCCGGCGCCCTGTATTTTTCGCAGCGCATCTGCGGTTGCCTCAAGTGCCTGTGCGCCACGCGCGGTAATGACCACGTTGACACCTTCGCGCACCAAGGCTTCTGCGCAGCCCTTGCCCAAGCCCTTGCTGGCGGCGCAAACAAGCGCCCATTTGTTTTGAATGTGAAGGTTCATGTGAGTGGATGGTTTGGTGTGGCGGAGTGGTTGAGCGACTCGTCGATTGTGAAGAGCCTTTTTACGTCGGCACGTTCGGCTGTGTTGGCAAAAGCAGGTCGAAAAAAAGCCCCGCAGTGCGGGGTTTTTTCGTTTCAGCAGTGCAGCTGGATCTTTACTTATGGCTTATTTTTTTGCTTCAGATGCTTTGCCGTCAGCGGCTTTGGCTTTCTCGGCTTTTTTATCGGCCTTGGCCTTGGCAGCGGCTTCTTTCTTGTCTTCTTTTTCCTTCATCGCCATGGCTTTTTTGTCGTCTGCAGGCTTGGCTGCGGATGCTGCGGCAGCTGGTTTTGCAGTGGCTGCCGCGGCCGCGGTTGCCGTCGTGGCGGAGGCCTTGCCGGCTGCTGGAGCAGCTTTGGCTGTGTCGGGAGCCACCTTGGCTGCGGGCTTGTCGTCTTTCTTGGCAGCGGCGGCTGCGGGCGCAGCGCCCTTGAACGCGGAGCCGTTGACGGTCAGCCCTTCCGCGGAAAACTTGGCGGCGTTGCCGTCGCCCACGCCTTTGACCCGCTCCACCATGTCACCCCAGTCTTTGAACGAGCTTTTCTTGCGCTCATCCAAAATTTTGGTGGCGATGGTGGGGCCGATGCCTTTCACAGCTTCCAGTTCGGCCTGGGTGGCCTTGTTGACGTCTACGGCGAACGCTGCAGCAGCGAAGAGGGCCAGAACAGTGGCCAGCAGTGTTTTGAACATGGCTTTTCCTTGAAGTGAGGAGCTAAAAAGTTGACTACAACTCGAACAACAAACCGTTTCGTGCGTTTGTCAGGTCGTTGACTAGGAAGTCACCTTGCGATGGGCTTCTTTGTTGCCGCCTGGCCTTACAACGGCATCCCGGTCTGGGCCGTTGACTCACATCTCGGGTTGGGCCGACATCCATGTGACGTAACGTTCGACGCCCTCTGCCACGCTGGCAAAACGGTGGTCGCAGCCGCTGGCGCGCAGGGCGCTGAGGTCGGCTTGGGTGAAGCATTGGTACTTGCCCACCAGCGCTTGCGGAAACGCGATGTATTCGACCGCGCCTTGATCCACCAAGTCTTGCAAGGGCCGCTCACTCTGACCTTTTGATTTCTCAACCGCGTTCACCGTGGCCACTGCCACGTCGTTGAAGGGCTGCGCACGTCCGGTGCCCAAATTGAAGATGCCGCTTCGGTCGGGGTGCTGCAAGAACCACAGATTCACCGCCACGACATCGTCGACATACACAAAGTCGCGCGACTGGCCGCCTCTCACGTAGCCACCGTATTCGCCAAATAACTTGACCTTGCCGGTTTCTTTGAACTGGTTGAAGTGGTGAAAGGCCACCGACGCCATGCGACCCTTGTGCTGCTCGCGCGGGCCGTACACGTTGAAGTAGCGAAAGCCGACCACTTGCGCGCTTTTGCCAGACTGCGGCAGCCCGATCATCCGCCGCACCACGTTGTCAAACAGCAGCTTGGAGTAGCCGTACACATTCAGCGGCTGCTCAAACTCAGGGCGCTCGATGAATGAGGCACTGCCGCCGTAGGTCGCTGCCGAAGACGCGTAAAGCAGGCGTGTACCTTGCGCTTGGCAGGCGTCGAGCAAATCCTTGGAGCAGCGGTAGTTGGTGTCGAACATGAACTTGCCGTTGTGCTCCATGGTGTCGGAGCAAGCGCCTTGGTGCAGCACGGCGTCGACCTTGCCGAAATCGCCACGCGCAAAGCGGGCGTAGAACTCGGTTTTGTCGAAGTAGTCACTCAACTGCGCGCCGAGCAGGTTGCGGTATTTGGGGCCGTCGGTCAGATCATCGACGGCGATGACGTTATCGATACCTATGGCATTCAGGCCATGAACGATGTTGCTGCCGATCATGCCGGCTGCGCCTGTGACGACGACTTTCATCGGAGTGTTCTTTCGTAAACGACCGTGATGTAACCCGCTGTCGCGCAAACCGCTGTCATGCAAAAAGCTCCTGCTGGTTGACGCTGGCCGTGCCGAACTTGCCCACCACGATGCTGCCGGCACGGTTGGCAATGGGCATGGCCTCACGCAGGCTCAGACCGCAGGCCAACATGGCGGCCATAATGGCGATGACGGTGTCGCCTGCGCCGGTCACGTCAAAGACCTCTCGCGCTTGGGCGGGCACCTGGGTGTGACCCTGCGCATCGAACAGCGACATGCCCTCTTCAGAACGGGTCAGCAGAAGGCCTTCCAAGCCCAGCTGCTCGCGCAGTGCCTGGGCGCGCTCGTGCAACTGCGCTTCGCTGGTCCATGTACCGATCACTTGCGCCAATTCGGCGCGGTTCGGCGTGATCACCGTGGCGCCCGCGTAGCGACTGTAGTCCGTGCCTTTCGGGTCGATCAGCACCGCCTTTTTTGAAGCGCGCGCCAATTCGATCATCCGGGGAATGTGCGTGAGTCCGCCTTTGCCGTAGTCGGAAAACAGCACGGCCTGGTGATGGCCGAGTGCGCGCTCGTAGTCGCCCAGCATGCCGTGAAGCACTTCGTGGTCGGGCTGGTTTTCAAAGTCGATGCGTATGAGTTGCTGCGAGCGGCCAATGACGCGCAGCTTGACGATGGTGTACAGCTTGGGATCTTCGCCGAGCAAAGTCACCACGCCCTGTTGTTCGAGCAATTGGCGCAGCTTGCGCGCAGGCTCGTCCACGCCAACCACCGTCAGCAGCGTGGCCTGTGCGCCGAGGGTTTTCACGTTCAACGCGACGTTGGCCGCGCCGCCCAGACGTTCTTCTTCGCGCGTGACGCGCACCACGGGCACCGGCGCCTCCGGCGATATGCGGTCTACCGCACCGAACCAATAGCGGTCGAGCATTGCGTCACCCACCACCAGCACCTTGGCTGCGTTCAGTGCCGCCGGACTCACTTTCAAACTCATCCCAAATCCTCAGTGCGTTGCGGTGGATAGGTGTCCCAATTCAAACAACCTGGGCAGTGCCAGAAGTAACGCTGCGCCTCAAAGCCGCAGGCAGCGCAGCGGTAACGCTGCAAGGGCTTGCAAGCCTGCGCAATCGCCTCGGCAATTTGCTTCGACTCGACGCCACCAGCAGCCTCTTTTTCTGCGCTGCGAAGTCGCAGTAATACGCCTGCTGCCGACAAGCTCGGGGACGTTGCCAAATGCTGAGCTGCACGCTCATGTTGCGCTGCTGGCGAAGGCGAAAGCACCGCCAAGGCGGCCAGCAAGTCGAGCGACGGCTTTTGCAAATACAGGGCGTTCAAATCGGTCAACGCGCGCTGTGGCTCACTGCTGATTTCGTTGCCGACTTGACCGACGGTCACCGCAGATTTTGCAAACTCGACCGCCACCAAACCGAAGTAGCCAGGATGCGCAGCCAACAACTTGCGCCACGCTGTGAGGGCAAGTTGTGGATCACCGGCGGCTTGCGCGCGCTGCCCGGCCATCACCAAAGGCCGGGCAGCCTGCGGCGCGCTGGCGTGTGCCTGACGCAGCGCCTCGGTGGCGTCTTCGGTAGCCCCCTTGGCGTCGGCTTCGACCGCCAGCTCGCACCAGTAGTGCGCGATGCGTGTGGCGTACGAACCCATGTACGAAACTGAGTAAGAACCCGCCGCCGAATCGGCGCCGCTGCGCTCCAAGGTTTGGGCGTCCAACACAGCCGCACGCCAATCGTTGGAGCGCTCGTGCAGCGTGAGCAACGCCAGTTGCGCTTCGGTGTTGTAGGGCGTACCAGACAGCGCGCGCCAGGCCTGCTCGGCGCGGTCAAACAAGCCGGCCTTCATGTAGTCCTGCGCCAAACCATGCTGCGCGCGTTGCCGTTCAGACTCGGGCAAATCGGCGCGACTGAGCAGGTGTTCGTGAACCCTTACCGCGCGCTCGTAGTCGCCGCGACGGCGAAATAAATTGCCCAAAGCGAAGTGCAAATCTGTGGTGTCGGGGTCTTGCTGAACCGCCTCGATGAAGGCGTCGATGGCGTTGTCTTGCTGCTCATTGAGCAAGAAGTTCAGCCCCTTGAAATAGGCTTTGGGTGAGTCGCGTTGTTCGCGCCGCCATTGGCGTATGTCAAATCTGGAAGCCAGCCAGCCCAGTGCGAATGCAGCTGGTAAAGCCAATAGCAACCAAGACAGGTCAAACGCCATCGCGCGGCGGGTGTTCGGGAATGATGGCGGTTTGAATCACCGTGGCAGGCCGGGCGGGCTCTGGGGGTTGCAAACGTTGAACTTCACGCCGATGTTTCCACCAACTTGGCACCATGGCGACCACGCCGAAAGCGCAACCCCCACCAAAGGCCACCAGCACGATGAAAACCATCGGCGCACGCCACTCTTGTCCAAAAAAAAGGCGCATCACCGCCTCTTGCTGATTGTTCAGCGCAAACGCAAACAGCGCGAAAAAAACGAAGGCTCTGAACACCCACACGAAGAATCGCATCACGGCTCCATCTTGGCGAAGAGTCAGTTTAGTGGTGCACCTGGCAGATGCTAAGTAGCGTGAATTACGACGGCCGCCTTCAGCGTGGCGCGGAGATGATCATCACTTCAGTGTGATCGTCAACAGGCAACTGCTCGTCAACCGACTCGCGCAACGCTTTTCCGG
>JBBRGA010000119.1:0-10855 GCA_038241115.1 Burkholderiales bacterium
TGAGCGATCGCCGCGCGGGGGATTCCGCTACGGCCTACGGCCTGCGCGTCTTCCCCCGCGATTTGCACTGAACCAGGAGGTCAACGAAACAGCCATCAACCTACACTTATCCACATATGGCCGCACTCCGAGCGGCCTTCCTTCCCTGGTCAATATTCAATCGGCACGGGTGGTCAGATTTCGGTCGGCGCGGACAATGTTCAGCTCAGCTGCTACCGATTGCAGGGTACGCGAACCTCGCTCCCGGGCCTTGCTGAGCGCTTGTTCTATGAACTCAGGTGAACGTTGATTTCTTTGCATTTGGTGTCGCTCCGTTGCGGATCATCCGCGAGAAAGAGGGGCGACAACTAGTCTGACGCAGGGGGATACCGAGCCGATGCCATCGACGAGGTCCATGATGGCCTTGACGGTGGTCGACCGGCCAGATCCGTTAAGCCCCAGCGGCGCCGCAGTCTCGCCCGCACGAACCTCGAACTGCATGCCGCGCAGCGCATGGCTTTTGCCGCAGTAGCCGGCCTTGGTGGAGCGGAACGGCGCCCAGCGAGTCGCTGGCATTCAGCTTGGCGGCACGGCGAATCAACACGAGCGCGGTCTTGCCGATACGCACGTACGTCCCCCGAGGCAGTCAAGCCTGGGAAGTACGCAGTTCTGCCAGATTGAGGTTCAACTCGGCACCAAACCAAATCGACCGATAGACGGCACCAGTGCTTGCGAGTCGGTTCGGCAAGGCTCGTTCATCCGGACAGTCGTGGGCGGGCATCAAAGCCAATTGACGCTGCAACACGTCAAGCCAAAACACGTCCGAACAGGCCGAACAAACGCTCCCAGTGCCTCTCAGCCCCAGCCGCGTTGTAAGCACCGGTGCGTAGCGGAAACACGAATCCGTGATGCGTGTCGGGGTACCACTCAATTCGGTGTGCAGCGCTCGAACGTTTCAGTCCAGCGCCTAACTTTTCAATGTCCGCGGGAGGTGCCCAAACATCGTTTTGTGCGCAGGCGAAATAGCTTTCACATGCGATTTTTTCCACCACGCGGTGCGGCGAGTCGGGTTGTTCCATGGCCATGTTGGCACCGTGTATCGAAGCGATGCAGCGCAGGCTTTCGGGAAAAGCGGCAGCGGCCCAAACCACAAGAGGGCCGCTCATACAGTAGCCCACAGCGCCAATGCGAGAGGCATCGGCCTGCTGCAAGAGACCGACAAAAGTCAGCATGGCCCGCGTGTCGCACTCGGTGGTCGTCGCATTCAGCGAGCCCATGTGCGCAAACATCTCGGCCATCGCAGGCTCGGTGCGGCCCTTCAGGCTGTAGTCGCGAGCGCGGCGGTAATACAGATTCGGCAACACCACGCAGTAGCCTGCGCAGGCCAAGCGCCGCGCCATGTCATGAAGCTCTTCACGCTTGCCCGGTGCGTCCATGTAGAACAGGACTACCGGGTGAGGGCCGCCCTCTTCGGGATGCACCACGAAGCTGTTCATGGCGCCGTCGGCGGTGGCGATGTCGAGATGGTGTTCGATCATGTTTTTGCACGCGGATCAGCAACTGAGGAATCAAGAAGCGGCGCTGTCTGACAAACCCGGCAGTACAGCTTCGGCAGTTACTACCGTTGAAACCAAATTCTCAAAGCGAAGCCGATTACCCCGATCCCATCGCCGCAGGTACGCGTCGCCTGCCGGTTGCTTCAGCTCAAAGCCAGCGTTTGCGCCGACGGTAAGACTTCATGTCGCGGAAGCTCTTGCGCCCTTCGGTTGAGAGACCGAGGTAGAACTCTTTCACGTCTGGGTTTTCGGCCAAGTCGCGTGCGGCACCGTCCATCATGATGCGGCCGCTTTCGAGGATGTAACCGTAGTCGGCGTACTTCAAGGCCACGTTGGTGTTTTGCTCGGCCAGAAGGATGCTCACGCCTTCTTTTTGGTTCAGGTCGCGGATGATCTCGAAGATCTCGGCCACGATCTGCGGTGCGAGGCCCATCGAGGGCTCGTCGAGCAGCAGCATCGAGGGTTTGGCCATCATGGCGCGGCCGATGGCGGTCATTTGTTGTTCGCCGCCTGAGGTGTAGCCCGCCAGACTGGTCCGGCGTACTTTCAAGCGAGGGAAATAGGCATAGACGCGTTCCAGTGCGTCCTGTAACTCGGCACCGCGGATCTTGCGCGTGTAGGCACCCGTCAGCAAATTGTCTTCAATGCTCAGGTGGCCGAAGCAATGGCGGCCTTCCATGACCTGGACCATGCCTTTAGCGACCATGTCGCCAGGAGAGAGTTGGTCGGTGCGTTGACCTCGAAACTCGATTGAGCCTTTGGTGATGTCACCGCGCTCAGAAGCAAGCAAGGTCGAGACCGACTTGAGCGTCGTGCTCTTGCCCGCACCATTGCCTCCCAACAATGCCACGATTTTTCCCTGAGGCACCTCGAGCGAGACACCACGCAAAACGAGAATCACATGGTCGTAAATGACCTCGATACTTTTGACCGCCAGGATGGGCGGCGCGCTATCTGGAGCTGTTTTGATGCTCGTTTGTTCGGCCAGTGCGTTCATGGGCTTTACTCAAAAAGGGCCTGTTGGACAGGAAACGGGGCGGGCAACAGCCCGCCCCGTTGATTCAGCGCAAAAAACGCGGTCAGTCAGATGCGCTCAAAGCCACGAGATCAGCACTTCTTCGGCGTAATCTTCTGCTCGACGGCGTACTTTGCAGCCGACTCTTCGACCATCTCACGGATCATCTTGCGGTCAGACGAGACCCATTCCGGCGTCACGATATTCCATTTCGCGCCATCCCACTGGATGATCTTGATTTGGCCCGAGCCTTCGTGGTCAGAGCAAGACAGCTTGAACGACGGCAGCATGCCTTCGATGCCCAAGGCTTTCAGACGTGCGGGAGACAAGTCCAAGGCCTCGAAGCCTGCGCGCATCTCGTCGCCGTTGAGTGGTTGGCCAACCTTCTTGGCAATGCGCTGGCCGTTACGAACAGCTTCGATCCAGAAGATGCCAGCGGTCACACCGCGGTTCCAATAGATGTTGCCCAAGCGCTTCGGATCGGCCAGGTTGCCCTTGCCTGCACCGTAGACCACTTTTTCGATGTCTTGAACCAGCGGGAAGTTCTTGCCGCTGGGCACGTTGGCTGCCGCAAAGTAGCCTTTGGCCGCATCGCCTGCTGGCAACACGTCTTCCTCAGAGCCTGCCCACCACACGCCCACCATTTTGTCGCGTGGGAAGTTGATTCGCGCAGCACTGTTGATCGAGGTCGAGTTCATGCCGGCGCCAAAGCCCCAGGAAATGACCCAATCGGCGCGCTCCTGGCGGATGCGCAGCCACTGCGCCTGTTGCTCAATACCTGGCGCTGCGACCGGGATTTCGATCAGCTCGAAGCCCCACTCCTTGGCCAGGCGGCGCAACACCGGCAGAGGCTCGCGACCGAAGGCTGAATCGAGGTGCAGATGGGCGATCTTCTTGCCCTTCATGTTGGCAATGCCGCCTTCTTTCGTGCTCATCCAGTTCAGGATCGCCGAGGCCTGCGACCAGTAGCTGGTCATGGTCGAGAAAACCCACGGGAAGACGCGACCGTCGGCGGCGTCTGAACGACCGTAACCATATTGGGTCAGAACAACCTTGTCGTCGTCAACCCGGTTCAGCACGCCGTAGGCGATGGGCGTGGCCAGTGGCTCGAAGATGTGCATCTGCTGGTCGCCCTTTTTGAGCAGACGCTGATAGCACTCCACCCCACGTGCGGCGTTGTATTCGGTCTCGCACTCGGCCCAAGTCATCTGTACGCCATTGACGCCACCTTCCTTCATATTGACGTACTGGAGATAGTCAATGATGCCGCCGAAGAATCCTGAGCCACCCGCAGCAAAGGCTCCTACGCGGTAGCTGGGGATACCGAAATACTGTTCTTTGACGGCAGCCTGCGCCTGTGCGATTGAAGGTGCCAACGCGGCCCCTACAACGACGGCGGCGGCTGTCACGCCGCGCAGCGCGCGGCCAATTGCGGTGTCAAACATGGTGGAAGTCTCCAGTTGTGGTGGTTGAGTGATCTGAGTCGAGAAATATCTGTGGAACCGCGCTCAGTGCGGAAACGGCCACAGCCGCAGTCTTTCTTTGGTGATCTGCCACAGGCGTGCCAGACCGTGGGGTTCGATGATGAGGAAAATAATGATCAACGAGCCAAAGACGATCAGTTCCACCGCAGAAGTCACGCTCGCATCGACGGCTTTGCCGAAGATGAAATGGAACATTACGCTGAGAAAAATAGGCAAAAGCAGAATGAATGCAGCACCGAGAAAGGAGCCCAAGATGGTGCCGACTCCGCCAATGATCACCATGAACAAAATGCGGAAAGACAAATCGATGGTGAAGGCCGAAGGCTCTACGGTGCCAAGGTAAGCAAAGGCAAAGAGTGCGCCGCCAACCCCGCAGTAAAACGAGCTGATCGCAAAGGCTTGCAGCTTGGTGCGCATCAGCGGCAAGCCCATGACTTCAGCTGCCACGTCCATGTCTCGCACAGCCATCCAGGCGCGTCCCGTCGCGCCACGCGCCATGTTCTTGGCCAGCAATGCCAGTCCCACCACGATCGCCAGCACCAGGAGGTACTTCTTCTGAGCCGTGTTGAAGGCATAGCCCAGGATGACCATGGGCTGAGCGGTGATCACGCCCGAAGGGTCGTTGTTCTTGAACCAACCAAACTTGTCAAGCGCCCAGACGATGAAAAACTGCGCCGCCAAGGTAGCCACAGCCAGATAAAGGCCACGAATGCGCAGGCTGGGAAGTCCGAAGGCCATTCCCACGCCAGCAGCACAAAGACCCGACAGCGCCACGGCCACCAGGAAAGGCATGCCGTCCACACGCAGCATGAAGTTGTAGCAAGCAAACGCGCCCACGGCCATAAAGCCGGCAGAGCCGAGTGACAGCTGCCCGGCGTAACCAGTGAGGATGTTCTGCCCGAGGGCCACCAGCGAGAAGATCAGCCAAGGAATGAGGAGCGCACGCAGCCAATAGTCGGACGCTATGTAAGGCACCACAACCACTGCCACCGCCATGAGCGCCAACATGGCAAAGCGGTCTTGCCGCAGCGGAAATATCTGACTGTCCTGCCCATAGGTGGTGCGGAACTGGCCTGCTTCTCTGTAGAACATGGTGTGCGTCTCTTTTCAGGCTCGCTCAAACGCGGCGGATGATTTTTTCGCCGAACAGGCCTTCTGGGCGCACCAGCAGGAACAAGATGGCCAAAACGTAGGGGAACCAGCTTTCGATACCGCCGCCAAATTTGGGCCCGATGTAAACCTCGGCCAGTTTTTCGGCAGCGCCGACGATAAGACCAGCGACGATGACGCCCGGTACCGATGTGAAGCCGCCGATGATCAGCACCGGCAACGCCTTCAGGGCCACGAACACCAGTGCAAATTGCACACCGCTGCGAGCGCCCCACAGCATGCCGGCCACGAGCGCCACCACACCGGCAATCGCCCACACCAGCGCCCAGATGCGCTTAAGCGGAATGCCGATCGACAACGCAGCAGCGTGGTCATCGGCCACCGCGCGAAGCGCTCGGCCGACCTTGGTGCGCGAGAAAACCAACGCCAACGTGGCTACCAAGATGCCAGCGACCACTGCCGCGAAGATGTCGATCTGGCTGATGAACAGGCCCGCGTTGTCAGCCAGCCAAGGCAAGGGCTGGTCTTTGATGCCCAGATCGAGTCTGCGGACTTCGACGCCCCACACCAGTTGCGCCGCGCCTTCAATGACGAAGGTCAGTCCGATGGTGGCCATCAGCAAGGTGATCTCATGCTGATTGACGAGTGGCCTCAGCACAAAGCGTTCGATGCCCACACCCAACAGCGCCATCAGGCCGATGGTGATCGGCAAGGCCAACCAAAACGGCGCGCCAAGCTCCATGAAGCCTACAAACGACAGCGCAGCAAAAAACACCATCGCGCCTTGCGCAAAATTGAACACGCCCGAGGCTTTGTAGATGAGCACGAAGCCCAGCGCCACCAGGGCATACATCACGCCGGAGAGCAAACCGCCCACCAGCACTTCCAGGAAGAATTGAAAACCTGCCATTTTTGCGCTCGCTCAGTGCGCCACGCCGAGGTAGGCGTCGATCACGTTTTGATTGGCCCGAACTTCATCGGGGGTTCCGTCGCCGATTTTTTTGCCGTAGTCGAGAACCACCACGCGATCGGAGATGTCCATCACCACGCCCATGTCGTGCTCGATCAGCACGATCGTGGTGCCGTAGTGGTCGTTGACGTCAAGTACGAAGCGGCACATGTCCTGCTTTTCCTCGATGTTCATGCCGGCCATGGGCTCGTCGAGCAGCAACACCTTCGGCTCGGCGGCTATCGCACGGCCAAGTTCGACACGCTTTTGCAAACCGTAAGGCAAGCGGCCCACCGGCGTTTTTCGAATGTGCTCAATTTCGAGGAACTCGATGATTTCTTCGACCGCTTCGCGGTTCTCCTTTTCCTCGCGCAGTGCGCGTGGCAAGCGGAAGGCGACCTCAAGGAAATTGGCATGCATGCGCAAGTTGCGCCCGGCCATGATGTTGTCCAGCACGCTCATGCCTTTGAACAGCGCAATGTTTTGAAAGGTGCGCGAGATGCCAAGGTGTGCCGCGCGGCGCGGCGTGATGCCAACCAGCGGCTCGCCGCGAAAACGCAGCTTGCCCTCTTGAGGTCGGTACACGCCGTTGATGACGTTGAGCATGCTGCTCTTGCCCGCCCCATTCGGGCCGATGATGGCGCGCACTTCGTGCTCTCGCACATCAAAAGAAATTTTGGTCAGCGCCTTGACACCGCCGAAAGCAAGCGAAATGTCTTGCACCTCGACGATGGGGCCGCCGATGGGAAATGCGCGCGCGTGGGCGTGGGCGTGGAGTTGGAATGTCATGGGGATGCAGCCGTCAGGCCACTTTCTTGAGCTGAGCTGGCGCGAAAGTTTTTGCGTCGCGAATTGCCAGGTCGGCCGAAATGTTGCCGATGCGGCCGTCTTCATAGCGCACTTGCGCGTCAAGGCGCACGCTTGTGCGGCCGTCGTACAGCGCATCCACCAGAGTTTGATAGCGCTCGCCAATGAAGCCGCGCCGCACTTTGCGCGTGCGCGTCAGCTCGCCGTCGTCGGCGTCGAGTTCTTTGTGCAAGATGATGAAGCGGTGGATTTGCGACTGCGCCAGCGTTGGCTCTTGCGCCAGATCGGCATTGACTTGCGCCACACAATCAGCCAACAGTGAACGAACCTCTTCGCGCGCGGCGAGGTCGGCATAACCGGTGTAAGCGATGTTGCGGCGGTCGGCCCAGTTGCCGACGGCTGCGAGGTCAATGTTCACAAACATGCAAACCCGGTCGCGCCCATCGCCCAGCGCCACGGCCTCTTTCACGTAAGGAAAAAACTTGAGTTTGTTCTCGAGGTACTTGGGCGCAAACAAAGTGCCGTCAGACAGCGCGCCGACGTCCTTCACCCGGTCGATGATGCGCAGATGACCGTCGTCGCCCACATAGCCGGCATCGCCGGTGTGGAACCAGCCTTCGGCGTCCTTGGCAGCGCGAGTGGCTTCGGGGTTGCCGTGGTACTCGGTGAACAAACCAGGCGAACGGATCAGCAATTCCCGCTGGGCGGTGAACTTCAATTCAACGCCCTTCACTGCCGGGCCGACGGTGTCTGGCTTGACATCTCCGTTGGGCTGCACGCACACGAAAACGCTGGTCTCGGTCGAACCATAGAGCTGCTTGAGATTGATGCCGATCGATCGGAAGAACATCAGAAGGTCACCGCCAATGGCTTCGCCGGCCGTGTAGGCAACGCGCAGGCGGCTCATGCCCAACACATCGCGCAGCGGCCCAAAGATGAGCATGTCGCCAAACCAATAAGCCAACCGGTCGCCCAGCGCCACGGGCTGGCCCGCCAGCTCTTTGGCACCAACACGACGCGCCAGACTCATGGCCTGCGCATACAACCAGCGTTTGGGCCGACTGGCGTCTTCCATGCGGATGGTGACGTCGGTCAGAAGCGCTTCCAGCACACGGGGCGGCGCAAAAAAGTAGGTCGGGCCGACCTCGCGCATGTCAGAGAGCATGGTCTCCGAAGACTCCGGGCAGCAGATGCAGTAGCCCACAACCATGGGCTGCGCATAGCTGAACATGTTTTGGCCGATCCAGGCCGGAGGCAAATAGGCCACTGCCACATCGTGGTCGGTAAGCCCTTCCATTTCAGCTGCGGCGCAGGCGCGGTCGATGAGTGCCGCGTGTGTCAGCACCACGCCTTTGGCTTGCCCGGTCGTGCCGGAGGTGAAAAACATCGCCGCTGCGTCGCTACCCTTGCCGATTTCTGCCTCTGCTCGCACGGCATCTTTGCGTGTCGCCAGCTGGGCCTCGCCTTGTTTGCGAAACTCCGCAAAGCTCAAGAGTTGAGGCTGTGCGTAGTGGCGCATGCCGCGGTCTTCGTCATAAACGATGCGCTTGATCTGTGGGCACTTCGGCAAGATTTCGAGCAGCTTGTCGACCTGTTCCTGATCCTCGGCGAACACATGAGTGATTTCTGCCATGTTCAACGGGTTCACCAGCTCTTCGGCGGATGCGTCTTGGTAGAGCGGCACTGCCACTCCGCCCAACCACTGCGCCGCGCACATGGCGGCATACAGGCGTGGCCGGTTGTCCCCGATCAGCGCCAAATGTCCGCCGCGTTGGAAGCCGTCGGCCTGAAGTGCGGCGGCGATGGCTGCCACCTTGTCGGCAAGCTCTTGCCAGCTCAATGTCTGCCAGATGCCTCGGCTCTTCTCGCGGATGGCTGGTCTTGTTCCTCTGCGCTGCGCATGCTCCAGCAACAACTTGGGAAAGGTATCGGCTTGTCGGACTTCGGCGGGCATGGGGTCGGTTTTCAAGTCGTGGTGGGCGAGGCCGCCCGAGGTTCACCGCGTGCCGTTTTTCAGCGCACACAGCCCTCAAAATCGGGTGGACGGCGGACTGTAGGGAGACAGCCGGTTTGTGTTTGTCTTGAATCAGACATTTAGGGGTTTCCGATTGCCATTGAATAACAACACCGCGCTCGACATCGTCATGTCGTCAATCTGGGCGCGCAGTTTGAATGAAACAGCGCAGTCACGCGTGCGCGCCGAGACGCGCATACGCTTGGTGCCGCGCGGCGGCATGGTCTGCCACTCGGGCTCAGAGGTCGAATACTGGAAGGGCGTCATCGACGGGATGGTCAAGATGAGCGTGGCCTCGCCCGACGGACGGACCTCCACGCTGGCCGGACTCACCGCCGGCGCCTGGTTTGGCGAAGGCGCGGTGCTGCGATCGGCGAAGTGGGACTTTGACGGTGTGGCCATGCGCGACACGATGGTCGCGCTGGTGCCACGCACAACTTTCCTCTGGTTGCTTGACGACAGCGCAGCCTTCAACCGCTTCGTCATCGGCCAGCTCAACGAGCGGCTGTCGCAGTTCCTGTCTGTGATCGAGGCGGAGCGGCTGGAAGTTCCCGAGACGCGCGTGGCGCGCTGTCTGGCGTGGTTGTTCAACCCGGTGCTCTACCCCAATGTCGGCCGGCGCTTGGAGCTGACGCAACAAGAGCTCGGTTATCTGTCCGGGGTTCCGCGCCAGCGCGTCAACCGTGCGCTGCGTTTGCTGGAAGACGCCGGATTGTTGGAGGTCAAGTACGGCGCGTTGCGCGTTCTGGACCTCGACGGGCTGCAGCGCTACCGCGCGGTCATGACAGACCAGCAAGCGTCGACGACGCCGAGAACCACGGCGCGGGAAGAAAAACGATGACGCGGGCTTCGGTCCTCTCTTGCCCGTGTGCATCCAAAAGGAAGATGCCGGGAGGGCTGTCCGCGCAGCGCAGTGGTCTTCGTCATGAAGCCAACGGCTGGCTCACAGATCAGTAATCGATGTTGAAAGGCAAATTGACAGCCCAGTCAGCGTCCCCTTTCCAAGGCCTTCGCAACCACCGCGCCCAGCTCTGCGAGCGTGTGCTCCTTTCGCAGCAGCGCAACAACCCCTGCGTTCAGGGCGTCGATTCGCACCTGTTCGGAGATAAAACCTGAACTGATCACCACCGGAAGCTTGGCGTCGATTTCGCGCAATGCCAGCGCCACGTCGAGCCCCGACATTTGCGGCATGTTGAAGTCGCTGATCGCCACGTCGAAATCTGTGGGCCCTGCCTTGACCGCAGCGATGGCCGCCACCGGGTCGGCCAGACAAGTGGCGCGATAGCCCCAGTTCCGCAGCAACTCTTCCGCCATGACGAGCATGACTTCATCGTCGTCGATGTAGAGAACATGCTGGCCCGAGCCGTGCGTCGGCGCCTTCGCAAGCGGAGCGAGTGCGGTCGACGAATCGACTTCGTCGACGAGCGGAAAGTAAACGTCAAACAGACTGCCGTGCCCCGGCAGGCTGCTCAAGGTGATCACGCCGCCGTGACTGGCGACGATGCCGTGCACCACAGACAGACCCAAGCCGGTGCCCTGGCCAGACGGTTTGGTGGTGAAAAATGGTTCAAACACGCGCGCTTGGGTGGTCGCGTCCATGCCCGCCCCGCTGTCGATCACCGCAAGGTGGGCATAGCGGCCGGTGACTCCTCGGGGTGCGCCGATGCTCAAGCGAACAGCAACGGTCCCGGCACCGCCCGGCAAGGCATGCCATGCGTTGGTGCAAAGATTCAGAAGCACCTGCTGCAGTTGCGTGGCATCGCCTTGCACATGCAAAGGTTTGTCGATCATCACCACCGTAGACCCGGGAGGCGGTCTTCAAGCACATCGGCCCAGTCCAGTTGCCGGACCTGCTGCTGGAAGTCGACGCCGCCACGCACTTCAGCGAGGCGCTGCTGGCCCGTCGTCCGTCGTCGAGCAACGAGCTGCTGGCCGTCTACG
>JBBRGA010000120.1:0-10598 GCA_038241115.1 Burkholderiales bacterium
CCTTGGCCACGGCATACCCCTGCGCGCCAAGATCGACGCCCACAAAGGCAGGCAGCGCGGCAGATGGCGCGCGCAATACGGCTTCCAGGACTGCGCGAGGAATGTTTCTAGCAGACGCCCGGGAGACAGTCTGCGCCTCTACATTCATCGCGGTTTGTGGCGCCGCCTTCAATACTGTCAAGCGTGCTTCGCCTTCGGCTCGTGCAGCGGCGCTGGCCTGTGCGGCTGCCACACGTTCGCGCACTTTGGCCACGACGTCAGCCAAGGGCAACAAGCGAGCGGCCTCGTACTTCACGATACGGCCTGAAACCAGTTGGTTCGGCGCGGTTTCGACTGCGTCGGTGTTGCGCTTCTTTTGGATGGCGTCGTTGCCGAAGATTGCTTCCAAAAATTTGGCGTTGGCCAAGGGGCCAATTGCACCGGGCGCTGCCAATCGGGTCACCCCGGTGGCTGTCTTCAGTTCGATTTTGAACTTCTCGAGCGCGGGCTTGAGACTGTCGGATTGCTCGTAAACCGTGTTGCTGAACTCTGGGGCCAGCTCAGAGAACTTCTTTTGCGCAAGTTGCTTGCGCACCTCTTCTTCCATCTCGGATCGCACCGCTTCAAATGCCTTTTTCTCGCCACCGCGCACTGCGTTGAGTTGGATGATGTGGAAGCCGAAATCACTTTCCACCACGCCGCTCATTTCGCCAGGCTTGAGCGCGAACGCGCTGTCTTCAAAAGGCTTCACCATCGATCCACGCGCAAAAAAATCCAGATCACCGCCTTGCGCTGCAGAACCTGGATCATCCGAGTTTTTGCGCGCGGTCTCAGCAAAGGCTGATGGCGTCTTGGTGAGTTGCGCCAGAAGGGCCTCGGCTTTGACTTTCGCCTTTTCACGCTCTGCCGCGGGTGCTGTTTTGTCGGCTTTGACAAGGATGTGGCTAGCACGACGCTCTTCTGGCGCCGTAAAGCGCTTGGCGTTGCTGTCGTAGTACTTGCGCAAATCGTCTTCGGGCACGGTGATGGTCTTTTTCAAGGCCTCGATGTCGAGCACCGCATATTCAATGCTGGCCTGCTCAGGTGCTTGAAACTGCGCTGCATTGGCCGGGTCTTTGTAGTACTTCTCAATGTCTGCTTCGCTGGGATTGATTTTGGCCAATTGGTCTTTGGCATCAAAGCGTTGAACCTGAACTTCGCGCTGTTGAAACATCGCATCGAGAGCGCTGGAGGTGTTGCTCAAAGTTGCAAAACCTGTCCCGGCAATGCCCTGCGTGACCTGCCGCACGGTCAGGTCTTGGCGCAGGCGCTGCGCAAAAACCTCTGATGACATGCCCTGTGCAGACAAGGCCTCTTTGTTGACGCTGCCGTCGGGGTTGCGCAAAAACGCGAACTGCGGATCGGTGCTGAACAGGCGCTGTAATCGGTCGTCTGTCGTGGTCAGCTTGAGCGCTTCTGCGGCCGCCAGCATGACGCGCTGTCGCACGAGTCCGTCAAGAGCCATATTTTTGATTTCAGGACTGTCCAGCAACTTGGCGTCAGCGCCCGGGTTCTGGCGCCGTATGCGCTCAACCTGATCGCGGTGAGCGTTGTCCCATTCAGCCTGTGATACCTCTTGGCCGTTTACATGCGCCACGGTGCTCTTGGCGCCGTCATTGAATTTGCTGTATCCGTCGATTCCGAAAAAAACAAACGACGGGATGATCAGCAACACCAGAAGCCCCAGCGCGACGCGCGTGTGGGCGCGGAAAAAATCAAACATGTGAAGAACCTCGACTTGCGATACGGAGCGCTCGGTGTGCGTGCAGGCGCCAAATGCGACAAAGGCGAACCTCGGTTCGCCTTTTTAAGAACTGAAATCATTCCGTCTATCAAAAGCGATTTTAACCGCCGCGTTGATGGATGCTTTCGCATCGACGGGGACCGCAGTGAATGCTGCGGATGGTGGGTGCTGAGGGGCTCGAACCCCCGACCTACGCCGTGTAAAGGCGGCGCTCTACCAACTGAGCTAAGCACCCAAACCGGTGCAAATACGGAATATCGCTTCCTCACCGACGGCAATAAACGCCATCAGTTCAGATGATCTTTCAATGCCTTGCCGGGACGGAACTTAGGAACCTTGGCCGCCTTGATCTTGATGGCGGCGCCGGTGCGCGGATTGCGGCCCGCGCGAGCGGCGCGCTTGGTCACGCTGAAAGTGCCAAACCCGACGAGTGAGACGCTGTTGTTCTTTTTGAGCGTTGATTTCACGCCGCCGATCAAGGCTTCCAAGGCGCGAGCGGCTGCCGCTTTGGAGATGTCGGCCTGCTTGGCGATGTGTTCGATCAATTCGGATTTATTCACAAAAGGTGCCCCCTCGGAAAGATGTTTTGGAAAGTTCTGTGGCGCTGTTGGAGCAGACTTGAAACATTGCAAATCTTGGGCTTGCGTGCTGTCTGGAGTCGATTGAGATGGCATCAGGTGTTTCACTTGACGCTTGAAAACTTATCTCCTGCAACCGATTTATTACAGCCGCCCACTGTGCTGGTGTCAAGCTCAAAAAAGAATTCTATTCGCAATCAACTGGGTTGTTAGGGGGTGATTTATGCCTGCAGCGCAGTCGTTTTTTGCTTGGCGTCAATGAGCTATCGACACGGGAATTGGCCTCATCACACAGGCCACACCAACCACCGTGAACAGCATGCCTAAAAGCATCAGCCCGCTGAGGGTTTCATTGAAGATCAACCACGCCATCAATGCCGTAGCGGGTGGCACCAAGAACATCAAACTGGCCACTTGCGTGGCCGCACCACGCTGCAGCAGTAGATACAAAAGCGAACTTCCACCCAAGGTCAATCCCAGCACCGACCATCCGAGCGCAACGATGAGTTGCGGGTGCCACACCACCGACTCAACTTCGAGCAAGGACAAAGGCGCGCAAACCGCCAAGGCAGCGAGCAACTGCACAAAACTCGCCGTGCGGACATCGCAAGGCGCCACAAAGCGCTTCTGATACAGGCTGCCGGCGGTGATGCTCAGCAGCGCAAAAATTGCCAAACCCAAATTGAGTGCATTGAGTTCGCCCGCGCCCAACTTGCGCCAAACCACCAGCACCAAGCCGCCAAAACCGATGGCCAGGCCGGCCCACTGAACAACGCCTAAACGAGCGACCACGGCACCAGCCAAGCTCGGCCTTCTCACCGAATTCAGCCCGTTGAGCCAAAGCGCAGTCAGCACCGGCTGTAAACCGACCAGCAGGGCCACCGTGCCTGCGCCGATGCCCGCCTTGACCGCAGCCCACACGCCGCCCAAGTAGCCCGCATGCAGCAAGACACCAACGGCAGCCAAATGAAAAAACTGAGCCCGACTGCGCGGCCAGACGGCCTTCGACAAACCAACCCAAACTGCAAAGCACAACACCGACAACGCAAAGCGCAGCGCCAAGAATGTCAACGGTGGAGCGTGCGGCATGCCGAAGCGAGCGACGATGAAACCGGTGCTCCAGATCGGCACAAACAGCCACGGCATCGCGCGGGTGAACAGCGTTGATGAGGCTGGCAGGCCAGGCATGATTCGCACTCTTGACAACGCTGACAACGCGACGACGACTATTGCGGCTCAACGCGGCTCATGGCAGCCAGGTGCGACTCCATGAGGTTCAGCGAGCCTTGGCGCGAATCTCAGGCAGCGCTTTTTGCAGGTAATAGACCATGGACCAAATGGTCAGAACAGCGGAAATATAGATGAGCAACGTGCCCCAGAAATGGGTGTCAATCACACCCAAAAACGTGTCGTGATACAGCAAAAACGGGATCGCCACCATTTGCACAACCGTCTTCAGTTTGCCGAGCATGTGAACCGCAACGCTACGCGACGCTCCAATTTGCGCCATCCATTCGCGCAGCGCGGAGATGGCAATCTCGCGACCGATGATGACCAGCGCCACCAAGGCGTGCAGGCGGTTCAAGTGCACCAGCACCAACAACGCCGCGCAAACCAGAAACTTATCGGCCACCGGATCTAAAAAAGCGCCGAACGACGATGTCATGTTCAAGCGACGCGCCAGGTAGCCATCGGCCCAATCGGTCAGTGCCACCACGATAAACAGCGCCGTGGCCACCGTGTTGCGGGTGGGCCAGTCGAGGTCGAGATAGAAGACGCCCACCACCAGCGGGATGGCAACGATGCGCGCCCACGTCAGCAAGGTTGGCAGATTAAAGAACATGAGGGGCGGGGGGAGACTGGTGAGTAGCGAGCATCGGCCAGGCAGTCAGACTGAAACTTGCCTTAACGATCGAGTGTACGGGGCTTGAACTTTCGGTCGTCGTTGAACAAGAAGGTCTCGGTGAACTGCCAGGGCTTGGGCAAGCGCGACACGTCTCCGTAGGGAGCTGCACGGTTGACCGCGGCAATGGCCAGCTGAACGGTGTCCGTGGCCTGCGTGGGCACGCGCAGCACATCGACTCGGCGCACGCTGCCGTCGGCATTCAACACAATTTCCAGTACCGGTATGGCCAGCAAAATGTCCGGCACCGTACCGGTATAGGTTGTCTGAGGATGCGCAGCAACCATGCGCTTGGCCGCTTGCAAACGAACTTCGGTCCAATTGCTTACAGGCCCGGGTGCTGGAAGTCGCGCAGGCTGCGACAAGGCCGCCATGTTGGCGGGCGGTGGGGGCACCGGACGAGACGGCGCGGCAATCGTTGCGGGTGCGGTGGGCCGCGCGTTGGAGCCCGGCTGAGGCACTGGTGACAACGGCGGTAATGGCGCGGCCGCGGGCAGCGGCTTCATGGGCGGCAGAGGCGTCGAGCAGCCCCACAAGACCACCGCACAAGCAGTCATCACCAGCAGCGTTGCAAGCTGTCCAGCTTCAAAGCGCTGCGATGACCGCTGCACGAGCGAGCGCAGGGACAACGGTGAACGCCGCGACGATGCGCCGCGTTTTGACTGAGCTTCAGTGCAACGCACGATAGATTTCCTCTGCAAGTTCTTTAGAAATGCCGTCCACGGTGATCAAGTCTTCCACGCTGGCGCTGCCCACCCCGCGCACGCCGCCAAAGCGTTGCAACAACTTGGCGCGCTTTTTGGGCCCCACGCCAGCAACGTCTTCCAGCTTGCTGCCGCCAGTGCGCACGCTGGCACGCTTGGCGCGCATGCCAGTGATGGCGAAGCGGTGCGCCTCGTCGCGAATTTGCGCCACCAACATCAATGCGGCCGAGTCTTTTCCGAGGTAGACCTTGTCGCGGCCGTCGGCAAACACCAGTTCTTCCAGCCCCACCTTCCGCCCCTCACCTTTTTCCACGCCCGCGATCAGGCCCAGGTCGATTCCCAGCTCGGTGAAAACTTCGCGCGCCATGCTGACTTGACCTTTGCCGCCGTCCACCAACACCAGATCGGGAAACTTTGCGCTCGGCTTGGCTGAAGCGCCGGCACCATCCGTTTCGACTGCTTTGGCCGCCGCCATCAACTTGCCGTATCGGCGCGTCAGCACCTGGCGCATGGCAGCGTAATCGTCGCCACCAGTGATGCCTTCGATGTTGTAGCGGCGGTATTGCGCGCTTTGCATCTTGTGCCCCTCAAACACCACGCAAGACGCCTGCGTGGCCTCGCCGGCGGTGTGGCTGATGTCGAAGCACTCGATGCGAAAGTTTTCCAAGTCCTCCACCGGCATGTCCAAGGCGTCGACCAAAGCCCGGGTGCGCGCTTGCTGCGAGCCTTCTTCAGACAACAAACGCGCCAGCTTGATGTCTGCACCCTGCATGCACATGTCCAACCAGGCGCGGCGAGCATCGCGCGGTTGGTGTTGCGCCGTTACTTTGATGCCGCTGTGCTCGCACAGCGCGTCCAACAGGCTCTTGTCCACCGCATGACTGAGAACCAACAGCGGCGGCACTTTGCTGTCGATGTAGTGCTGCGCAATGAAGGCCTCCAACACCTGCACTTCGGGCGACACGATCGCCGCCTGATCGCCGTCGTCACCTTCGGCGCTTGAAATTGCCGACGCATCTTCGAGGTGAGTCGGGAAAAACGGCCGGTCGCCCAAGTGCCGGCCTCCGCGCACCATGGCCAAGTTGACGCAGGCGCGGCCGCCCTGCACTTTCACGGCCAGGATGTCGGCATCTTTGGTCGGGTGCCCCGAGTTGTCCTCTACCGACTGCTGGTGCAGCACGCGCGACAAGGCGCTGATTTGGTTGCGTATTTCAGCCGCCTGCTCAAAGTGGGTGGCCTCCGCTTGCAACATCATTTCGGTTTGCAGCGTCTGCATCACCTCCTGGGTTTCGCCCAGCAAAAAACGTTCGGCATTGCCGACATCGCGCGCGTAATCCTCGGGCGCAATGTGCTTTACGCAGGGGCCGGAACAGCGCTTGATTTGGTACAGCAAACACGGCCGCGTTCGGTTG
The DNA here is from genome assembly GCA_038241115.1 of Burkholderiales bacterium. Taxonomy (GTDB): domain Bacteria; phylum Pseudomonadota; class Gammaproteobacteria; order Burkholderiales; family Burkholderiaceae_C; genus JANYJJ01. The sequence goes on from JBBRGA010000120.1 coordinate 6,360, forward strand.
CTGAACACCGTGTCTTCGCAAGTGCGCAAGCGAAACACTTTTTGCAGCAGCTGAATCGACTCTTTCACCGCCCAGGCGCTGGGGTAAGGGCCGAAATAGCGGTGTCGCTTGTCTACAGCGCCTCGGAAATACGCCATGCGCGGAAACGCCGCGCTGCCTTCAGCGTGGATGTTCGCCGCACCAGCAATCTTCAGATACGGATAACTTTTATCGTCGCGAAACAAAATGTTGAAGCGCGGGTTCAACGTTTTGATCAGGTTGTTTTCCAGCAGCAAGGCCTCGGCCTCAGATCGAACCACCGTGGTTTCAATGCGCGCGATCTTCGTGATCATGTGGCCGATGCGCGTGCCGCCATGCTGCTTTTGGAAGTAGTTGGCAACGCGCTTTTTCAGGTCGCGGGCCTTGCCCACGTAAAGCACGCCGCCCTGCGCATCGAAGTAACGGTAAACGCCGGGCAGGCCGGGCAATGCGGCCACATCGGCCAGCAATTGCGCCCGTTCGGGGCTGACCGGCTCGGGCTTCTCAGCGGACGCCGCGGGCGCGCCTTTGGCCGCCGGCACGGTTGGGAATGGAGAGTCTGGCGGTGTCGTCATCGACTGCGATTGTGCCGCCTGGTTGTTGCCAACTTACATAATGCGGCGATGCTTTGGGACGTGTTCTGTCGAGTCGTCGACAACTTTGGCGACATCGGTGTGTGCTGGCGCTTGGCAGCCGATTTGGCGGCGCGCGGAGAACGTGTGCGCCTGTGGGTCGACGACGCCTCCGCGCTGCGCTGGATGGCGCCTGACGCAGCCGCTTCTGTAGAAGTTTTGGATTGGACGCAAGCCGAAGGAACCGCATCGCCGGGTGACGTCGTCATCGAAGCCTTCGGCTTCGAATTGCCCACAGCGTTTGTGGAAGCAATGGCCGCGCGCCGTGCACCGCCCGTGTGGATCAACTTGGAGTACCTGAGCGCCGAGCCTTACGCGCGCCGCAGCCACGGCCTGAGTTCGCCGCAGGCCGGCGGCCCGGGCGCTGGGTTGCACAAATGGTTTTTCTATCCTGGCTTCCAAAACGGCAGTGGCGGCTTGCTGCGCGAAGCTGACTTGTCGACACGCCAGCAGAACTTCAGCGCCGCCGCATGGCTTGCCGAGCTGACCTGCGCACCAGCAAACGGCGAGCGAGTGGTCAGCCTGTTCTGCTACGACAACCCGTGTGTGCCCGAACTGCTGCTGGCGCTGTCGACCGAGCCCACCTTGTTGCTGGTCACTCCCGGCGCAGCGCAGCAGCAGGTTCAGCAAGTGCAAAAGTCTTTGGGCGCTGAACGCCAACACGGTCTGCTGCGCATTCGTTTTTTACCGTGGCTCAGCCAAACCGACTACGACCACCTGCTGTGGGCCTGCGACCTGAATTTTGTGCGCGGCGAAGACAGCTTTGTGCGCGCGCAGTGGGCGGGCAAGCCTTTTGTCTGGCAGATTTATCCGCAGCACGACGGCGCACACGCACTCAAGCTGCAAGCCTTCACCGATCTGTTTGGTGCCGTTACCAGCCAGTCGACCCCGCAGCCCGATTTGCTCTGGCCCAGTTGGTCGGCATGGAACGGCCTGACCGACCGAACCCAGCGAACCCACCAAATCCGCCCAACCCAATCGGCCCTGAAGCTGCCGAAATTCGCCGCCCAGACGTCGGTTTGGGCAACCGCCAGCCACGAATGGCGCAAACACTTGTTGACGCAGACCGACTTGACCAGCCAGCTGCAAAGCTTTGTTGCCGAAAGACGCTAAAATCCAAGGCTTTGCCCGGTGTAAAGCCACTGCAAGCGCAGCGCAAGCCTACATAAGCCTATACAAGCCTGCACAAGCCCAAACAGGTTCACACCACCCCGCGCAAACCCACTCACAGCATTCAGCCCACGGAACACGGAAAAACCCAATGAAGATCGCACAGGAAATTCGCGCTGGCAACGTCATCATGCACGGCAAAGACCCCATGGTCGTGCTCAAAACCGAATACAGCCGAGGCGGTCGCAACTCGGCCACCGTGCGCATGAAGCTGAAAAGCTTGTTGAGCAATTCGGGCACCGAGGTGGTGTTCAAGGCCGACGACAAGATGGACCAAGTCATCCTCGACAAAAAGGACTGCACTTACTCCTACTTCGCAGACCCGATGTACGCCTTCATGGACGCCGACTACAACCAGTTTGAAGTCGAGTCCGAAAACATGGGCGACGCGCTGCAATACCTTGAAGAGGCCATGGCTGTTGAAGTGGTGTTCTACGACGGCAAGGCCATCTCGGTCGAGCTGCCCACCAGCCTGGTGCGCGAAATTGTGGAAACCGAACCCGCCGTCAAGGGCGACACCTCGGGAAAAGTCCTGAAAAATGCCAAACTGGCCACCGGGTTCGAGATTTCGGTGCCGCTGTTTGTGCAAACCGGCGACAAGGTCGAAATCGACACACGCACTCACGAGTACCGCAAACGGGTTTAGCTGACCTGTTCAAAATGCACGGCACCTTCGGGTGCCTTTTTTTTTCCTGGACCTCATCATTCATCCATGAGCTTCGACTTCAGCGCCGTTCAGTCGCCCTTTCGCATGCAGCCCGGGCTGCGCAAGTTGGCGGCGGGCGCGGTGCAGCTGACGCCAAACCGCATCGGTGACCGCGCGCTGCGCGAGAAGCTGGCGGTGCTGTTTTGCCATGCACCGCAGGCCCTGCTTTGCGCACCCGGCTTCGACGGTGGCCCCGCCTTGCGTGCCCTTTGCGCACATGCCGCAGCTGAACATCCGACCGCGCTTTCTGTGGATGAGCGCGGATGCGTTCGGGCCCATCACTTGGGCTGGTCGCTTCGCGGCGACGAATTGCGACCCTTTGCCAACGCGCCCGCTGAAATCGGTGCCTGCCTGAACGCCTTGCCGCCCAACTGGCGGCTCGCCGGATTGCTGAGTCTGGCCTTCGCCGAAGACTTTGCCGTCATCGACGGACGCAGCGCGCACATCCCCTGGATGGCGGTGTGCCTGCCTTCGCACTGGGCACCCGAAACCAAGGTGGGGCGCCACTTTGCCGAGGTTCATGCGCTCGTGGCTGACAACCAGATGCTGGTCAGCGCCAGCTCGCACTTGGCGCGTCTGGTGACGGGCGCAGACCGCTGGGAGCGCTTTGTGTGGACGATCACTCCTCAGCCTCGCCTGCATGCACACCCCGCTCGTTCAGACGTCGCCGCCTGGCCCGCTGATGCAGACGCCAACCCGACGCAGATCGCTGCACTGAGCTACTTCCGCACCGAACGCCAAACCTTCATTCCAGCAACCGAGTTGGCTTTGGCAATATTCACCATTCACGTGAACGTTCAGCCACTGGCACAAGCGTTGACGCGTTCAGCCGAAGGTGCGGCGCAAGCCCGGCAATTGCACGACGCCGTGGCCAGCATGAGCCCGGCGGTCTTGGCATATCGAAATTTGACGACGGTGCGCGACAGGCTGCTGGCGTGGCTGACAACGCAATCCGCACTTTGATGATCGAGGCGGCGCGGCTGCATTGGCAACGGCGCGCGCGTTGCGTCGTCTTGGACACCGACTTTCAGCACGGCCAAAACTTCATCGGGCTTTGGCAGGCCTTTCGCAAAGACCCAGCACGCTGCGAGCGCTTGCATGTGATGGCGATGCTGCCCGCCGCGCTGACTCGCGGGCAGTTGCTCGGCACAAATCAACCTGCGCAAACGTCACCGCTTCGCCTGTTGCTCGCCGATGCATGGCCTGGCTTGACGCCGGGTTTGCACATGCTGAGCTTTGACAGCGGCCAAGTGCAGCTGCTGCTTTGCAACGGCAGCGCCGAACGCAATTTGAGCGAATTGGTGGCCCAGGTCGACGTGTTTTTTGTGCATGGCCACAGTGCCGCAGACTCACCGCGCTTGGCCAAGGCGTTGGCGCGGCTGGCAGCCGACGACGCGGTGCTCGTGGCGGCAGTCATGTCAGCAGCCGTGTCAGCAGCCATGCCAGCAGCCATGCCAGCAGTCATCGCAACTGGCGAGCAAGAAGCGCCTGCAAACAGCCCTGCATCGGCATTCAAAACCGCACTCGCAAGCCAAGGTTTCGTGGCTGAAAAAACAGACTCCAACGCCGACACCTTCACCGCACGCTTTGCCCCGCGCTTCAGTCCCAAGCGCGCCGCCGCCCGCGTTCACCAAAAACCCTCGACAACGCGCCACGCGGTCATCGTTGGCGCAGGTCTGGCGGGTTCTTCCGCGGCCTGGGCCTTGGCCCAGC
>JBBRGA010000121.1:0-10564 GCA_038241115.1 Burkholderiales bacterium
GTGGACGTGAACTCAGCGCGCAGCACGCGCGGCTCAGACATCGAAGAAACCGCCACCCGCACCAACCTGGAAGCGGCCGACGAAATTGCCCGCCAGATGCGCCTGCGCGACTTGGCAGGCCTGATCGTGGTCGACTTCATCGACATGGAAGAGTCGAAGAACCGCCGCGAAGTGGAAACCCGCCTTCGCGACGCGCTGCGCCCCGATCGCGCCCGCGTGCAGTTCAGCACCATCAGCAAATTTGGCTTGTTAGAGATGAGCAGGCAGCGCCTGCGGCCGGCGCTGTCTGAAGGCAGCCATATCACCTGCCCGCGATGCAACGGCACCGGCCACATCCGCGACACCGAATCCAGCGCACTGCAAATTTTGCGCATGGTTCAAGAAGAGTCGATGAAGGACAACACCGCCGCAGTGCACGTGCAAGTGCCAGTGGAAGTGACCAGCTTCTTGCTGAACGAGAAGCGCACCGAGATCACCAAGATCGAAATGAAACAGCGCGTGACTGTGCTGTTGGTGCCCAACAAAAACCTGGACACACCGAACTACCGTTTGGAACGCCTGCGCCACGACGATCCGCGACTGGAAAACCTTCAAGCCAGCTACACGATGATCGAAGAGGCCGACGAAGAAACCGGCCCCACGCGTCGCGAGAAGACAGCGCCCAAGCAGCAACCGGTCATCAAAGGCATCTTGCCCGAGACGCCGGCACCTGCGGCCATTCCGAAGCCTGCACCGGTGGCTGTGGCAGCGGCGCCTGTCTCGGCACCTGCTCCTGCGGCACTCGCTGCGCCAGCGTCGAGCGGCGGTTTCTTTGGCTGGTTGGGACGGCTTTTTAGCGGCGGGGAGAGCCCATCAAACGCTTCAACAAGCAGCGCGGCAAGCGCAGCCAAAACAGCTTCAACCAGCTCGGCTGCAGCCGCAGCGACCGCAACTTTGTCGGCCGCAAGCTCCGATTCACGCGGTGACCGCACAGGCCGGGGCGATCGAGGCGGGCGTGGTGGCCGTGACGGCAAGCGCGGTGAAGCGCGTGGCGAAGGCCGCAACGACGGACGTGTCGACAAATCACCTGCCAGTGGCGAGGGCCGCGGCGAGAAGCCGCCCACCAACGGCGAAGGTCGTGGTCGGGGTGAGCGAGGCGGACGGGGTGGCCGTGGAGATCGCGGCGACAGGCCCGAAGAGGTCAGCGGCACCGAAGTCAGCACCGCGCGCATGGACGAGCGCGGCCCCAAACCCGAAGGGCGCACGGACGGACGCGCAGATGGACGCGGTGAAGGCAGAGGCGACGGCCGTCGCGGATCGCGCAGCCCACGTCCAACTGGTGTCGAAGAGGGAACAAATGTTGAAGCGGTACCGCATCAGCAAAGTTTTGTGGACTCCCTGCCTGGTGCAGAAACTGCAGCGAATGGTGAGGCCGGCGAAGCCACTGGCGAGGCAAGAGAGGGCAGCCGCCGCCGTCGCCGCGGCCGTGGTGGCCGCGACCGCGATGAATCACAAAATGGCGAAATGCCATCGACCGAGTTGAACGGTGACGCGAGTGCTGGCGCTGAAGACGGCGGTCGCGTCGCGCTGCCGGCTGAAGACGAGCTCAACGGCAAAGCACAGCCTGAAGAAGGCACACCGCGCGCTGAAAACGGTGAAAGCGGCACCCTCGCCGAAGGTGGAGAACGCGAACGCGGTCGCCGTGGTCGCGGACGCAGCCGCCGTGAGCGCGGCGCAGAAGATGCAGCGCCTGTTGCGCAAGATGGCGCTCAAGAGCTGAACGTCGAAGAGCCCATCGGTAGTGCATCGTCGGTTCAGGTCGCATCGGTTGCAACAGAGACTGAAACAGACGCTGCCACAGAAGCCGGCACGCAGGCTGGCACGGAAATAGCAACAGCAACGTCAGCCTTGACCGTGCCAACGCCTGAGGTAGCGCATGCCGTGGCGGCAGCAGGAGCAGAAGCATCCGCGCCCGCCGCGCCGGCCGCAGTTCCGGCACCAGTCCCTTTGACTGCATCAGCCCCTGCACCCGCAGCGGCGGTGATCTCGGTCAGTACCGCGCCCGCAGCACCGTTCGTGCTTCAGTTGGAGCAATTGAACAGCGTGGCGGAAACGGCGGGCTTGCAGTGGGTGAACTCTGACGCCAGCAAGATCAAAGCGGCACAAGAAGCGATGGCGCGTGAGCCCGCACCGGTGCGCGTACCCCGCGAAATCAAGGCCCCTGCACCGGTGAACGAAAGTGCACTGGTGATGGTGGAAACGCGCAAAGACCTGTCGCAGATCAAGCTGCCGTTTGAAGTTTCAGAAACTCCTGACAAGCCAGCGACCTGAGCTGGGCGCGCCCCGAACGTCAAACAGTCAGGAAGCCAGATCTGGCGCCACCGAAGCCGAGCTTCGGTGGCGTTTTTTATGACGCGGCTTGGGAAAGCAGTTTTCGCCGGCCGCCTCGGGCATTCGCACGATTCCAGGCATTGCGCTGGGCAGTCTTCAGCCACTGACTGCAGCCTGTAAACAGCAAGCTCGAGGCCATCGACCGCGCGCTATGCTCTGCGCCCCCTCACAAAAATCCATATGTCTACCCTGCACATCACCGACATCGAAAGCGCCATCAATTGGTGGCGCGAGCGCTCGCCTTCGCCTGACGGCATTACCGCGTGCGCTGAAGTTTTGGCACTCGCTGAGGTGTACGCCTTGATGGTCTATTACCGCGAGTACGACTGCGACGAAACCTCGATGCCTCGCAAAGCCAAAGCAGCCTGGACAGCGTGGTACGACAGCACCCCCGACGCGCCGTGTATCGCCATTTGCTCCACCAGCCAGGGCGACGACATTTGCAAGGGCTGCGGACGCACATTTTTTGAAGTGCAGCACTGGCCAGAAATGAGTCCCGGCGAAAAACGCGGCACTTGGCGGCGCATCACCATGGAGGGCACGGCGTGGCGTTTCAACCGTTATTCCGAACGTGCACGTGAATCGAAAGTCAGCGCAGCCGAAGTGAATGCGGCCGCTGTGAACATCGACGTCAACAGCGCGGGCAACGCCAACCCTTCGACCCTCACAAACGCAGGCAGCGCCGTCAACAGCGGCCTATGAAACGCGCCACCAGCAGCCTGTGGCGCAGCGCGCGGCAGATCCTGCCGTTGGCGTGGCCGGTGTTGATAGGCCAGTTGGCGGTGTTGGCCTTCAGCACCATCGACACCGTCATGGCGGCACGACACGGCCCGCTCGATCTGGCGGCGCTGGCCGTGGGCGCAGCAGCCTACATCAGCGTTTTTATTGGTTTGATGGGCGTGGTGCTCGCAGTCGGGCCCATCACCGGTCAACTTTTTGGGGCCGGCAAACATCTCGAAGCAGGCCAGCAACTGCACCAAGCGGTGTGGCTGGCCTTGGGTTTATCGGTGGTGGGCTGTAGCTTGCTGCTGTTTCCACAGCCGTTTTTGAGCTTGGCCAAAGTGCAGCCCGATGTGGAACTGAAGGTGCGTGGCTACTTGAGTGCGCTGGCGTTTGCGCTGCCGTCGGCGTTGCTGTTCACCGCGTTTCGCGGCTTCAACACGGCGGTGTCGCGACCCAAGATCGTGATGGCGTTGCAGCTCGGTGCACTGGCATTGAAGCTGCCGCTGACAGCACTTCTGGTGTTTGGCGCGTCGGTGCAAACACCCTGGGGCGAGTGGTCCGTGCAAGCGCGCGGCGCGCCTGGTTGCGGCTTGGCCACGGCGCTGGTGATGGCTTGTGAGTTGCTCGCGGCGTGGTGGGTGATTCAGCGTGATCCGTTCTACGAACGCTTCGGTTTGCACACAAGCCGCTTGGGCAAACCGCAGCGCGCCAGCCTTGCTGAGTTGCTGCGTTTGGGCATCCCCATGGGCTTGTCGATCGGCGTCGAAGTGACCGGCTTCACTTTCATGGCTTTTTTCGTTTCCAGGCTCGGTGCCACGCCCGTGGCGGGTCATCAAATTGCCGTGAACTTGGTCAGCCTCATGTTCATGGTGCCGTTGGCCGTTGGCAACGCCACCAGTACGCTGGCAGCACAGCGCATCGGTGCCGCCGACGTCCTGGGCGCGCGGCGCGTCGGATGGCACGGTTTGATGTGCGGCGTGCTGGTGGCTGCAAGCACGGGCAGTGTGGTGTTTTTACTGCGCGAAGTGCTGCTGAACGCCTACACGCCCAACCCTGAAATTTTGGCGGCCGCGTTGCCCCTGCTGGCGTGGTTGGTGGTCTTTCACATCGCCGACGCGGCGCAAACCGTGGCCGCTTTTGTGCTTCGGGCCTACCGCATCACCACCCTGCCCTTGGTGATTTACGTTGTTGCGCTGTGGGGCGTGGGGTTGCTGGGTGGCTATGTGGTCGCCTTCAATCTGACAGGTCTCACACCGCAAAGCTTGCAAGGCGCGCAAGGTTTTTGGGCTGCCTCTACGTTGGGCTTGATTTTCGCGGCGCTCGGCTTGTGTGGCGTGATGGCACGCGTGTTGAATGGGCCACCGCAAGCACTGCGTCACCTGCCACTGCAAACACCTGGTCCGCAGCCGCTGGCCTGACTTCAGCCATCCCGGTGAAAGCACCAAAGGCAGGCAGCACACCGGTGCGCGGCCCCATCCAAAAGCACGGCAAACGCAATCTGTCGCGGCCCCGACCCGCCATCTTGACGCAGGGATGCACATGCCCCGCCAGCACGTACGCTCCTGCCACCTCTTGGGGGTGATGGCAAAGCGCCAATCCGCCCAGAGCGAGCGGCTCGTCGACGACATCGATGCGCAAATGAGCGGGCGGATCACCGGCGCTGTCGTCGTGGTTGCCGCGCACCAGGCTGAGTTGCAGGTTGGGGTGCGCGGCGCGCCACTTCGACACGGCCGCCGCCGTGGCTGTCGCGTGCGACTTGGCCGAATGCAAAAAGTCGCCCAGAAAAATGATGCGCTTTGCGCGGTGAAGCGTCACCAACTCGCTTAGCAGGTTCAGGTTTTCAGTGGTGGTGCCTGCCGGAACCGGCACGCCCAAGGCACGAAAACTCACAGCTTTTCCGATGTGCGCATCGGCGATCAACAAGGTGCAACTGTCGGGCAAGAACACTGCCTTCTGGGGCAGCAGGTGCAAGGTGTGTCCGCCGACTTCAACGGTGCAGGCAACCGGACGGCAAGCGTCTAAGGAGCTCAAACCACCATCAAATTCAGGGCCGCGTCCATGAACTCGGTAGGACTGCGCTTGAAGCCTGAGCGTGCATAACGTTGCAAGCGGCCTGCCGAGAACGCGGTGAGCACCGAGGCTTGCGCATTGGCGTCGACCGTGGGCGTGCTCGAACCCGCTTCTTCGGCCGCCAAGCGCAACGCTTGCTTGAGCTGCGACTCGATGCGGTCAAAAAACAAGTTCATGCGCGCGACCAGCCGGTCATTTTCGAACACCAGCGCATCGCCCACCATCACGCGTGTCATGCCAGGATTTTTTTCAGCAAACTGCAACAGCACGGTGATGATCTTCCGCGCTTGCACGAGGCCGGACTTTTCGCGTTCAACGATTTGATTGACCAGGCTGAACACGCTCTGCTCGATGAACTCGATCAGGCCCTCAAACATTTGCGCCTTGCTGGCGAAGTGGCGGTAGAGCGCAGCTTCGCTCACATCCAGCTTTGCGGCCAATGCAGCGGTGGTGATTCGATCGGCGCCAGGCTGCTCCAGCATCGAGGCCAGAGTTTGCAAAATTTGCACACGGCGTTCGCCTGGTTTGGGTCGCTTGCGAGCGGCTTGGGCCGGAGGTGCTGCTGAAGATGGGGCTTCAGATTCGTCCTGCGGGACGTCGTCAGAGCGAGGGGTCATTGCGCGTGCACCACAGAGATCGAAGCCGTCGAATCGACTTGATTCTGGCACACACATATGGGGGCTTGCGGCAAGGGTGAACACTGACTTTCGCGCTGTTTATCGGCGTTGAGAGCGCAGCAAAAACTGGTGCCCGCATGCTGGACATGAGGTAGCGCTGCATCCACACGGTGCGCATTCCAATGCGCTTGGCCGAGCGCTGATGGGCCAGTGTGTCTTCCACCAAAACGCAGGCATGCGTGGGAACTTTCAGGCGCGCAGCCAAGTGTCTGAACATGCGCGCATCGGGCTTGGGTCGATGGTGGCCGAACATGGTCATGTCTTCCACGCAAATGATGCCGTCGAAACACTCGGTCAGGCGCAGGGTGTTCATGACTCGCATGGCGTAGTCGCGGGGCGCATTGGTCAGAATAAATTTGCGACCCGGCAAGCGTTTGAGCGCGGCGCGGTCGGGCAAGCTGCAACGCACACGCTCTTCCAGCCCTGGCAGCAGATGCGTTTGTTCCAGGAAATGCATCTGGTTCACACCGTGGTGCTTGACCAAACCCAGCAGCGTGGCACCGTAGCGGTGCCAGTAGTGGGTGCGCAAAGTAGCGGCGTCGTCGATGGACAGTTGGAGGTGATCGACGATGTAGTCGGTCATCGCTCGGTTGATACCGCCGAACGCTGAGTGCGAGGCGTCGTGCAAGGTGTTGTCGAGGTCGAACAGCCAGACTCGCTTGGATGCGAGCGACGCCTTTTCCCTGGCGACTTTTTTGGTGAGACGAACCTTCAATGCGACCGAATCATCGTGCGGGGGCCACGCGTCGTCACGCTGATTCGAAAGGCCCGCATTTTCAATGCGACCGAATCATCGTGCCGTAAGCCTGCTCCGTCAGCACCTCCAGCAACATCGCGTGCGGCACCCGGCCGTCGATGATGTGGACCGTGTTGACGCCGTTTTTCGCGGCGTCCAAGGCCGACGCGATTTTTGGCAGCATGCCGCCGCTGATGGTGCCGTCGGCAAACAACTCGTCGATCTCGCGCGCGCTCAAGTCGGTGAGAAGTTCGCCGGCCTTGTTCATGACGCCCGGAATGTTGGTGAGCATGATCAGCTTTTCAGCTTTGAGAACCTCGGCCAATTTGCCCGCCACCACATCGGCGTTGATGTTGTAGTTTTCGTTGTTGCTGCCGAAGCCCAACGGCGAAATGACGGGAATGAACTGATCGTCTTGCAAGGCTTTGACCACGCTGGGGTCGATCGACTCGATCTCGCCGACGTTGCCCATGTCGTGAGTGACGCTGGGATCTTTGAGGTCAACCATACGCAGTTTGCGTGCGCGTATCAGGCCACCGTCGCGCCCGGTCAGGCCCACGGCCTTGCCGCCAGCCACGTTGATCAGGCCGACGATGTCTTGCTGCACCTGACCGGCCAGCACCCACTCCACCACTTCCATGGTCTCGTCGTCGGTGACGCGCATGCCTTGAATAAAGGTGCCTTTTTTGCCGACCCGGGCCAGCGCATCTTCAATTTGCGGCCCGCCGCCGTGCACCACCACCGGGTTCAAACCCACCAACTTGAGCAGCACCACATCTTCGGCAAAGTCTTGTTGCAAAGCGGGGTCGGTCATGGCGTTGCCGCCGTATTTGATGACGATGGTTTTGCCATGGAACTTGCGAATATAGGGCAGCGCCTGCGCCAAGATTTCGGCCTTGTCGCGCGGCGAAATGTGCGACAAATCGGGCGCGTCGAGGGAGTCAACCGAAGGAACGGATGGGGCAGAAGGGGAAGCGGAGTAAGAGTCAGAAGTCATAGAGCGTCCGCACAAGGAAGGGAGAGTGAAAAGATTGTATGAGCCTGCTTTCGATGCCAATCGCGCGCTGCGGCTTGCGAAGCACAACTTGTCGTTCGCAGATCGCAGACCGCAGACCGCAGACCGCAGATCGCAGATTTCATTCACCTGAATCCGTTTGAATCAATCCAAAGCGCCGCGGAACTTCGCTTCGCTTTGCGGCTCCATTGAGGGCGCAGCGGCGTTGGACGCCGGATGCCTATACTTCGCAAACAAACACGTCGACTCCTCGCTCATGCGCTTTCGTCCCTTCATTTTGTGGATCTTGCTGGCCCTGCTGCCGTTGCGCGGCTGGGCCACGAGCGAGATGCAAATGAGCATGGCTGCAAACGAATTGGCGGCGTCCGCGGTGGCCGCGTCATCGCTGCAAGTTGAAGCTCAAACCCCACACCACGCCGCAATGCCTTGTCACGGCGAAGCCGTTCAAGCGGCGCACGATGGCTCTGACCCATCTGCGCATGATTCGCAGCTTGATTCAGCGCTCGAATACAGCCACGGCGGTCACGCTGCATGCGCCTTGTGCGACCTGTGCCACAGCGTCGCGATGGTCACCACGGCGGCACATGTCAACTCCATGCAAACGGCTGCGACCCAGAGCTTGGGCTTCGTCAGCACCGACACCGGCCGTGCATTTATCGGCAGGCTGGACCGGCCTCCGCGCCGTGCGCTCGCCGCCTGAGTCGCGTACACCCCACCGCACTCGCACAAGCACCCGCACCCGCACCCGCACCCGCACCGGCCCCCACACCGCACACGCGCCAACACACAGGCGCATGCTGACGAGTCGGCTTATTTGAGAACGCAGCTGCGACGGCACTTTCACAGCCCACCCGAGGCGAGTCGAAGCACTGCTCTGATGTCCCCCACGACATCTCCCGGAGATCCTATGTTTACCTTCACCAAGCACACAGCCGTGCTGGGCGCAGCCCTTTTTGCCTGCGCGAGCGTCGCAGCACAAACAGCCGCCCGGCCCAACCCGTTGAACGCCAGTGCGGCCGTACCTGCGATGACGTATCAATCGCCTTTGGCCACGTTCGCCACCTCCGCCGGCACGCGCAGCGAAAACCAACCGCTCGCTTGGCGTGAAGCGAACGACAACGTGGCCCGCATTGGTGGTTGGCGGGTCTACGCACGCGAGGCGCAGACGTCAGATGCCGCACCCGCCGCCGCACCCGCCGCCGCCTTGGCGCCGGTCATGCCTGTCGTGTCGACATCGGCAGTGCAAGCGACATCGCCGGTGCCGCCGTCAGCGGCAGCGGTGGCCCCGTTCAAACCCCATCAGCACCCCAAGCCATGACCGCGCTGCTTGTCAAAACGATGCCCGCCTTGGCGGCGCTGGTGCTGTCTGGCTGCGCCACCTTCAGCCCCGACGGCGGCTTTGCCAGCGTCGAAAAAACCGCGCAGGCGCGTCTGGGCAAAGACGTGGTGTGGGCACGCTCAGCCTCAGACCAAGAACGCATCGATCAGCGCGTCGAAGCGCTGCTGAAAAACCCGCTCAGCACAGAGGACGCCGTGCAAATGGCCCTGCTGAACAACCGCGGCCTTCAGGCGAGCTTTGCCGAGCTGGGCATCACCGAGGCCGAAGGGGTTCAGGCCGGCCGCTTGCCCAACCCCGGCTTCAGCTTTGGCCGTCTGACGCGCGGATCGGAAGTGGAGTTCGAGCGCGGCTTGCACTTCAATGTGGCGCGCTTGTTGGCGCTGCCGCTGATCGGTCAGATGGAGGCAAAGCGTTTTCAGCAAACCCAAAATACCGTGGCGCTGCAAGTGCTGACGCTGGCCGCTGACACGCGCAAGGCCTGGGTCAACGCCGTGGCGGCCGGTGAGGCTGTGCGCTATGCGCGTCAGGTCAGGCAGACGGCCGACGCCAGCGCCGAACTGGCACGCCGCATGGAGCAGGTAGGCAATTTCAACAAGTTGCAACGCGCTCGCGAACAGAGCTTCTCTGCTGACGCGGCCCTGGGCGTGGCACACGCCGAGCAAGCGCAGCGCACCGCACGCGAGCGGCTGACGCGCCTGCTGGGCGCATGGGGTGCACAAACGCTGTTCACCCTGCCCGAGCGCTTGCCTGACCTGCCGAAAGCGCCGCTCGACCTGCCCAATGTGGAACAAATGGCTATGGCGCAGCGGCTCGATGTGCAAGCCGCCTCGCTGGCAGCCGAACGAACGGCGAAGAACTTGGGCCTGACCCGCACCACGCGCTTTATCAACGTGCTGGAGCTGGGCGCGGTGCGCAACAGCTCGAACGAGATGCCCACGCAGCGCGGCTGGGAGGTCAGCCTGGAGCTGCCGCTGTTTGACTGGGGTGGCGCGCGCGTGGCCAAGGCCGAGGCGGTTTACATGCAGGCGGTGAACCAGGCAGGCGAGGCCGCGGTGAACGCGCGCTCGGAAGTGCGCGAGGCCTACAGCGGCTATCGCTCGGCATTTGATGTGGCGCGCTACCACCGCGACGAACTGGTGCCGCTGCGCAAACAAATCTCTGACGAAAACATGCTTCGCTACAACGGTATGTTGATTGGCGTGTTCGAGCTGCTGGCCGACGCGCGCGCGCAAGTTGCCAGTGTCAGCGCATCCATCGACGCACTGCGCGTGTTTTGGTTGGCGCAGGCCGACCTGGACATGGCGCTCATCGGCAAGCCGTCCATCACGTCCGCAGGCTCACCAAGCATGGCTGCCGAGCCTGCCGCTGCGGCCCACTGACACACCAAGGAATGAACATGCTGAACAGACGCAATTTCATGGGTAACACCGCAAGCCTCGCCACATCGATCACAGCCGCTGTGGCTGCCACCGCCGTCAGCAAAGTGGCGATGGCCGCCTTGCCCGAGCCGGCGCTCCAAACCTCGCCCGACACCATGCCGCCGCTGCTGCCCACCACCGGTCGGCCTTACAACCCGGTGGTCACCCTGAACGGTTGGACCCTGCCTTGGCGCATGAACCAGGGCGTGAAGGAGT
>JBBRGA010000122.1:0-10347 GCA_038241115.1 Burkholderiales bacterium
ATCTTCAACGCGGTTTCGACCGACTCAGAACCAGAGTTGGTATAGAAAACTCGATTGATGCCGGCTGGTGTCAATTCGACCAAGCGCTCGGCCAACTCGAAGGCTTTGGGGTGGCCCATCTGGAAGGGCGGCGCGAAATCCATTTCGGCTGCTTGGTCTTGAATGGCTTTGACGATTTTCGGTCGTGCGTGGCCCGCATTCACGCACCACAACCCGGCGATGCCGTCCAGAATTTGGCGTCCTTCAGGCGTCCAAAAGTGCATGCCCTCGGCGCGTGACAACAGGCGCGGGGCCTGCTTGAACTGCCGGTTTGCCGTGAAGGGCATCCAATAAGCGTCGAGGTTTTTATGCATGGTGAGCTTTCACAAGGCGCGTGCGTGAACACGCAAGAGTGGCGACAAATCAACGCTTGAGTCTAGCCGCGGAAGCGTGAAATTTACTTGCAGATTGAGAATCTGAAAACCCTGCTCGGAACAATATCATGCTGCGTAGAGTGCTTTCTGAGGTCGAAAATGCGAAATGCAAGTGACACATTGAAATTGGATGCCATAGATCAGGCCATCTTGGTGGTGCTTCAAAGCGAAGGCAAGTTGTCAAACTTAGAGCTTTCCGAGCGCGTGAATTTGTCGCCCAGCGCCTGCCTGCGGCGCGTCAAAGCGCTCGAAGACAAAGGCGTGATCGACCAGTACGTGGCCTTGGTCAATCCCAAGGCTGTAGGACAGCCCGGCACCAGTTTCACGATCGTCAACTTAGAGAAACTTACTCAAGCCGCCATGGCCGTGTTTGAAGACGCCGTGCGCGCCGTGCCCGAAATACTCGACTGCTTTTATGTGGCCGGTAGCAACGACTACTTGCTGCGCTTCACATATCGCGACGCGGGCGACTTGGAACGCTTTCACACTGTGGTGTTAGAGCACTTGCCCGGCGTTGTTCGGTCGAACTCAATGCTGGTGCTGCGCACGGTCAAGAAAACAACGGCTCTGGCAGTGCGTTGACGGGCGTTTGAAATTTGCCGCGGCAATAAAAAACGGCCCGCTCAGCGGACCGTTTGTGTCTTTGGCCGTGGGCTTGACTCAGGCCCCAACTTTCTCCGCCGCGTCAGTAAATTCCTCAATTTTGTCGAAGTTCATGTACTGGTAAATCGATTCACTTGCTGCGGTGAGCACGCCCATGTCGAGCATGTACTCGGCGCGGGTTGGGATGCGGCCCAGCTTCGAGCAAATGGCCGCCAGTTCGGCAGAGCCCAGGTAGACGTTCGAGTTTTTGCCCAGGCGGTTGGGGAAGTTGCGGGTGCTCGTGCTGAACACGGTGGCACCTTCTTTGACCTGCGCCTGATTGCCCATGCACAGGCTGCAGCCGGGCATTTCCATGCGCGCACCCGCATTGCCAAGCACGCCGTAGTGGCCTTCGTCACTGAGTTTTTTGGCGTCCATCTTGGTCGGCGGGGCGACCCATAACTTCACCGGGATGTCGCGCTTGTTCTCGAGCAATTTGCTGGCGGCGCGGAAGTGACCGATGTTGGTCATGCAACTGCCAATAAACACTTCGTCGATGTGCGCTCCAGCCACATCACTGAGTGTTTTGACGTCGTCCGGGTCGTTGGGGCACGCCACGATGGGCTCGTGGATGTCCTCCAGATCGATTTCGATGACGGCCGCGTATTCGGCATCGGCATCGCCTTCGAGCAACTGCGGATTGGCCAGCCAAGCCTCTTGCGCGGCAATTCGGCGCTGCAGCGTGCGGGCGTCGGCATAACCTTCAGAAATCATCCATTTCATCAGCGTGATGTTGCTGTTGATGTACTCGATGATCGGCTCTTTGTTGAGATGCACCGTGCAGCCAGCGGCCGAGCGTTCGGCGGACGCGTCGCTCAACTCAAAAGCTTGCTCGGCTTTCAAATTGGGCAGTCCTTCGATCTCCAGAATGCGACCGCTGAAGATGTTTTTCTTGCCTTTTTTCTCGACCGTCAACAGGCCTGCCTTGATGGCGTAAAGCGGAATGGCGTTGACCAGATCGCGCAGGGTGACTCCAGGCTGCATCGTGCCTTTGAATCGCACCAACACGCTCTCAGGCATGTCCAGCGGCATCACGCCGGTGGCAGCTGCAAAGGCCACCAAACCCGAGCCTGCGGGAAAGCTGATGCCAATCGGAAAGCGGGTGTGGCTGTCGCCACCGGTGCCGACGGTGTCAGGCAAAAGAAGTCGGTTCAACCAGCTGTGGATGATGCCGTCGCCGGGTCGCAACGCCACCCCGCCGCGGTGGCTGATGAAGTCGGGCAACTCGTGGTGCATCTTCACGTCAACCGGCTTGGGGTAAGCGGCGGTGTGGCAAAAACTTTGCATCACCAGGTCGGCGCTAAAGCCCAGGCAGGCCAGGTCTTTCAGTTCGTCGCGCGTCATCGGGCCGGTGGTGTCTTGAGAGCCCACGCTGGTCATGCGAGGTTCGCAGTAAGTGCCTGGTCGCACGCCTTGTTGGTTGCCGGCTACGACAGGCAAACCGCAGGCGCGGCCGACCATTTTTTGACCCAGGCTGAAGCCCTTTTTGGTGTCGATGGGGTTTTGTGGCAATCGGAACTGGGTGCTCACCGGCAGGCCCAGCGCTTCGCGTGCCTTGGCCGTCAAGCCGCGACCGATGATCAAAGGTATGCGGCCGCCCGCGCGTACTTCATCAAACAGCACATCGCTCTTGACTTTGAAAGTGGCCACCACCAGGCCGTCTTTCAGCGCCTGACCGTCGTAGGGGCGCAGTTCAATCACTTCGCCCATGTTCATTTGCGACACGTCCAGTTCAATTGGCAAGGCGCCTGCGTCTTCCATCGTGTTGTAAAAAATCGGCGCGATTTTGGTTCCCAAACACACACCTCCGAATCGCTTGTTCGGCACGAAGGGAATGTCTTCGCCGGTAAACCACAACACCGAATTGGTCGCTGATTTGCGCGACGAGCCCGTGCCCACCACGTCTCCCGCGTAGGCCACCAAATGCCCTTTGGCGCGCAGGTCTTCGATGAACTTGACGGGGCCGCGTTTCCCGTCTTCTTCCGGCGTGATGCCGGGACGCGAATTTTTGTGCATGGCCAGCGCATGCAGCGGAATGTCGGGGCGGCTCCAGGCGTCGGGCGCGGGAGAAAGGTCGTCGGTGTTGATTTCGCCGGCCACTTTGAAAATGCTCACCGTGATGTTTTTGGGCACCTCGGGACGCGAGGTGAACCATTCGGCATCGGCCCAGCTTTGGATCACCGCCACCGCGTGCGGATTGCCTTTGTCGGCCTTGGCTTTGACGTCGTGGAACTGGTCAAACATCAACAGGGTTTTTTTCAGAGCCTGTGCCGCCTGGCTGGCCACCGCCGCGTCCTCCAGCAAGTCAATCAGCGGGCTGATGTTGTAGCCGCCCAGCATGGTGCCCAGCAGTTCGGTGGCACGCTGGCGGCTGATCAGCGGGCACACCTCCGAGCCATGCGCCACAGCTGCCAGGTAGCTGGCCTTGACCATCGCGGCCTCGTCTACGCCAGCGGGCACGCGGTGGGTGATGAGGTGCAGCACTTGGTCGGCCTCGCCGTCAGGTGGCGCTTTCAGCAGCTCGATCAGTTGCGCGGTTTGTTTGGCGGACAAAGGCAACGGCGGTATCCCCAAGACGGCGCGCTCGGCAGTGTGTTGGGCGTAGGTTTGCAGCATGGGGGGTCCTTTGAAAAAGTGGAAGAAGCGATCAATTCGCTGTAGGCACGATGACCTTCAGCCCCTTGAAATAGTCGCGAAAAAAGCTGGCATCACGGGTGATCAATGCGCTGCACTGCAACAGTGCGTGCGCACCCACCAAGAAATCGGGCACGGTGCGGTTCATCAATCCGGGCTGGCCGGCGACCCGCCTGCGCTCGTTGTACTTGCGCTGCATCTCGCCCGAGCGCACTGCAGCGCGCTGGTCGATGGGCACGAAGCGAACGCCCATTTCTTCCAAAACGTCAAGTACTTCCGAACCTGACCCCAAAGCTGCCGTCAGCTCGCTGAGCACCACATCGCAGACAACGACAGGGCCGTTGGTCAGCGCCAAGCGAAGGGCTGCCTCGGACGCGTCTGCACTCGGGTCGTCTCCGAGCAGGTCAATGAGGATGTTGGTATCTAACGCAATCACCTTGTGCCGCCCATGAGTGTCAGCGTGGTGAGCTGTCGCAGGCGCATCAGATCTCGATGGCGTCGCCAGGCGCACGACCGCGCAATTCGCGCATCACGTCGTCGGTGGTCACGCCCTTGGGCAGCTTGAAGCGGCCGCGTGCCCGCGAAATCGCATCGTCGACGCTTTTGCGCAGCACGATGCGCCCACCCTCGAGTTCGACGCTCAGCGTGCTGCCCTTGACCAACCCTAATGCGTCCCGGATGGCCTTGGGCAATGTGATTTGGCCACGTTCGGCAACCGTCGCTTCCATGGGTGGATTCCTAAAAGTATGCTGGAATGATACATACTTTTAAATCCGTATTCAAGCCCCACGTCGCGCCAAAAACAGATCAATTTGCCAGCGTGCTCTTGGCTGCGGCGTTGGCGGCTTCCACGGCAACGCGCTGTTCAGTTTGGGTGCAACCGTCCACCATGCGTTGGCCCACTTTATGGTTCATCAGCATCGATTTGGTGGGAATTTGCAGCCACACCATGCCTGCCTTCTTGTCCTCAAGGCGAACCGCTCCGGTGCTGGTTTCTTCGGGCGTCATCAGATAGTGGGCGTTCTTGAAACTCACCTTGAAATGTCCCGGATTCGCTGCGACGGCGTCGACGTTCACGTGCTGGCCAAACTCGCAATCGGCCTTGCCAGTCAACACGCGCGCAGCAATGTCAAGTTGGTTGGCGGTAATCGCACCGATCGTGCTCGTTGCCATCGCCAAGCCGTCGGCCTCAGACTGAGTCTGTTGAGTCTGCTGAGTCTGCCGAGTGGTCTTGGCGGGTTTGATCTTCTGTTTTGAGTCTGCTGGAGCTTGCGTTTGTGCTTGCGTCGAGAGGGCCGTGATTGCCAGAAGCGCGGCGGTTGCCAGTGACAAGGCGGTGTTGATCAGTGAACGGTTCATAAGGACATCCTGTGCGGTGCAGAGGCTGGGATTGTGCGGTGGCCGTTCTGTGCGTACGACGGTGTTCGGATTCCGAATTGCAACAAATTGCGGGCTGACGAACGTCGCCAAATTAAGGGTGAATGACCCGCCAACTTTGCACGCTTCACGGCAACTTATTGGTTGCTCAAATCAGCTCGCTGAGTTAGGAAAAAACGCCAAGCGAACCTCAATTGGCAAGGGCCCGCCGGTGCGTTGTGCACGTTCCAAGACTTGCCAAAAGTAGCGATAGCTGGCGCGGTCGTGCAAGGTGTTGTGATGACGGATCGGGGCCCAATGCGCCGCCTGCGCGGCAACAATGATTTCGATGGCCGAGTCAACCTCGGCCACGCTGGGAGCGAACGCGTCGACGATGGTTCTAATTTGACTGGGGTGAATGCTCCACATGCGCGTGTATCCCAGTTCACGGCAAGCGCGGGTGGCAGCTTCGCTGACGGCGGCCTCGTCGTTGAACTCAGTCACCACGCAGTGCGAGGGCGTCTTGCCGTGGGCATGGCATGCGGCTGAAATCTCCAACTTGGCGCGAACCACCAAAGGGTGTTGGAACTGACCTTCCGCCGTCATGGCATGGGCAGGAATGGCCCCTCTGTGGGCCGACACAAAGTCCATCAGGCCGAACGAAAGCGACTGCACCCGTGGGTGTGCGGCGATCGCGTCAACCTCGCGCAGTGCACCGTGGGTTTCGATCAATACGTGTATTGGAATTGGCGACCGCAGGCCCGCCGCATGGCTCAAGCGGTCAATCTCGGCACAGGCCGCCGCGACGTCTGCCGCGCCATTCGGTTTGGGCACCATGAGGTACGCCAACTGGTTGCCAGCGCGGGCGACCAGCGTGGCGGCATCTGGCCCGAAAGCGGCGTGCGTGACTGGGTGGAGGCGTGCGCCCACACGGTGAAAACGGTTCAGTTTGGAGGCGAGCATTTCTGCCACCAAGTGTGCGTGCGCCGCTTCTCCACCCACAGGTGCGCCATCTTCAAGATCCAGGGTCACGTCGAACACCGGTCCCAGTTCGCATTGCAGTTCCAAGCTCTTGCGCATGCGGACTTCGACGCCCGCGTAGTGGTCACAAACTGGCAGCGATGCGACGATTTCTTCAGACCCGAAAAGCGCTTGCCTCGGATGAACGTGCTGGGCTCGAGCTTGGCTCATGGTGTGGTCTTTCTCTGCGTGTTGGACTGTCAGCTCAGAAAAAAAGCCGGCGCACTGGGAGGTGGCCGGCTGTGTTTAAAAAGTTTGCAGGAAGCGCGTGAGCGCG
This sequence comes from Burkholderiales bacterium, assembly GCA_038241115.1. Taxonomy (GTDB): domain Bacteria; phylum Pseudomonadota; class Gammaproteobacteria; order Burkholderiales; family Burkholderiaceae_C; genus JANYJJ01. Next base: position 6,343 of record JBBRGA010000122.1, read on the forward strand.
AGGTTTCAGAGCAGATGCTTGACGCCGTCTTGCTCGTCGGTCAGCTCTTTCAAGGTGGCGTCGATGCGGCCTTGGCTGAAACTGTCGATCGCCAATCCATCGACGGTTTTGTATTCGCCGTTGGCGGTGGTGACGGGAAAGCCGAACATCACGTCTTTCGGTATGCCGTACTGGCCATCAGACGGGATGCCCATGGTGACCCATTTGCCGTTTGTTCCCAGCGCCCAGTCCCGCATGTGGTCGATCGCAGCGTTTGCCGCTGAGGCTGCCGACGAGACCCCGCGCGCCGCAATGATGGCAGCGCCGCGCTTGCCGACCGTGGGTAAGAAGGTATCGGCGTTCCAAACCGCGTCATTGATCATGTCTTTCACGCTGACGCCGTCGATCGTGGCAAACCGGTAGTCGGCATACATGGTGGGCGAGTGGTTGCCCCACACTGCCATGTGCTCGATATCGGCCACCGCCTTGCCAGTCTTGGCAGCGATTTGGCTGAGCGCGCGGTTGTGGTCCAGGCGCAGCATTGCCGTGAAATTTTTGCGTGGCAGGTCAGGTGCGCTCTTCATCGCGATGTAAGCATTGGTGTTGGCAGGGTTGCCGACCACCAGCACCTTGACGTTGCGGCTTGCCACGGCGTTGAGCGCTTTGCCCTGCGCGGTGAAGATTTCAGCGTTCACGGCCAGCAACTCGGCGCGCTCCATACCTGGGCCGCGCGGGCGTGAGCCAATCAACAGCGCGTAGTCCGTATTTTTGAAAGCGGTCATGGGGTCGCCATGAGCTTCCATCCCGACCAACAAAGGGAAGGCGCAGTCTTGCAACTCCATCATCACGCCTTGCAGCGCCTGTTGCGGTTTTTCCATAGGCAGCTCAAGCAGCTGCAATATGACGGGTTGATCTTTGCCCAGCATTTCGCCGGAAGCGATGCGAAACAAGGTGGCATAACCAATTTGACCAGCGGCGCCAGTGACGGTGACGCGAACGGGGGATTTGCTCATGAGGAATGCTCCAAGGGTGAAGGGATCATGTTTTGAACTTGCGTTGAATTGGCCGGCCTGACAGCTCGCGACAAACGCTTTTCTGGCAGGTGGCAGGTGGCAAGCTCGGTTTTTTGCGGTAAATCAATGCACCTGCGCACGATCCGTCAGCGCGAAGTGTAGGCGCAGACACCACGCGGCCCGGGCATCCTAAGGGCCCTGATTCGGGTCTCGTCTTTTGTCTGATGTCTTATATAAGACGTTGTTTCGAAGCGGCTTCGTGCCGTAAACTGTGGCCATGCATCCTGTCGCTGTCACGGACCCCGCCTCTGTCGCTGAGCTGCTGATCAATGAAAAAGCGCCGGAGTTCAGCCCGCTTTATCAACAGATAAAACGGCTGATCACACTGCGCCTGCAAGCCGGTGAGTGGCGGCCGGGAGAGGCCATTCCGAGCGAGCTGGAGCTGGCCGCTCGTTTCAAGGTCAGTCAAGGCACGGTTCGAAAGGCGGTAGACGCGTTGGCAGCCGACAACTTGTTGGTGCGCCGACAGGGCAAGGGGACTTTCGTGTCGACCCACGCTGAGCAAAACGTGCAGTACCGGTTTTTGCGCCTCATGCCCAACGACGGGCCTATGGTGGGTGCGCAGCGTCGTTTTATTGATTGCCGCCGACTCCGTGCACCGGCCGACGTTGCGCGTTGTTTGGGCTTGAAGTCTGGAGATGCGGTTGTCAATGTGCGGCGTGTGCTGTCGTTCGACGCAGCTCCAACGGTGCTGGACGATATTTGGTTGCCTGGCGCGCTGTTCAAAGGGCTCACCGCAGAGCGTTTGGCCGACTACAAGGGTCCGATGTACGGGTTGTTTGAATCTGAGTTTGGCGTGCGCATGATCCGTGCGGAGGAGCAAATTCGCTCGGTCTTGGCGGATGACGCCAGCGCTTCGCTTCTCGGCTTGGAGGTGGGCGCACCCTTGCTCAGCGTCGAGCGCTTGTCCATGACCTACGGTGACAAAGCGGTGGAGTTACGTCGCGGTCTTTACAACACGAGTTCCCACTACTACAGCAACGAATTGAACTGATGGCGACGTCGCGCCTGCCGGCGTCAGGGTAAATGCGGTGCTTCGTGTAACTCTCTTGTTGCGTTGCAATAAACTCTGGTCATGAATCGCGTTTCAAATATCCAGTGACCTAAGTCCAACCTGAATTGAACATGTCCACCACGGCAAAAATCATCAAATCAAGACCGGGCGAGAACATGCGCCTGGTCGACGCATTGGGCTACCGGCTCCCGCCAGCAGGCGTCGTGTCCATCCTTCACCGAGTCAGTGGAATTTTGATGTTTGTGCTTTTGCCTTTCATCATTTGGATGTTCGACAACAGCTTGACCTCGGAAATTTCCTATGCGCAGTTCACTGCAGTGTTTGCCGGTGGCGCAAAGTTCCTGCCGGGATGGTTTTTCAAGCTTATCGCTCTGGGCCTCATCTGGGCTTACTTGCACCATTTCATTGCCGGGCTTCGCCATCTTTGGATGGACGCGACGCACGCGGTGACCAAACAATTTGGTCATAACTCGGCGCTGGTTACCTTGGGCCTCAGCATCACGCTTACGCTGTTGCTCGGTTATAGGCTCTTTTTTTAAGTCGTTTGAACCTGATCTGTCTGACTAAAAACATGGCTCAAAACTTTGGTTCGAAACGCATTGTTGTCGGTGCGCACTACGGCTTTCGCGATTGGTTGTCTCAGCGCGTCACTGCTTCTTTGATGGCGCTATTCACCGTTGCTTTGATCGTGCAGGTGCTGCTGCCGGGCCAGATGGGCTACGACAAATGGGCGGGGATTTTCGCGTCCCAATGGATGAAGGTGCTTACTTTCGTCGTGATTATTTCCATGCTCTTCCATGTCTGGGTCGGGATGCGTGACGTCTTGATGGATTACGTCAAACCGGTGGCTGTGCGCTTGACCGCTCAGGTCGGTGTGATTGTCTGGTTGGTGGGTTGTATGGGTTGGGCTGTTCAAGTGTTGTGGAGGCTGTAGGAACTATGAATACGACAACAAAATCTTTTGAAGCATCGGCGGTAACCAAGCGCAAATTTGACGTGGTCATCGTCGGCGCTGGTGGGTCGGGCATGCGTGCTTCTTTGCAGCTGGCGCGCGCCGGGCTGAACGTCGCGGTGCTTTCGAAAGTATTTCCGACGCGCTCACATACCGTGGCCGCTCAAGGTGGTATCGGCGCGTCACTCGGAAACATGTCTGAGGACAATTGGCACTATCACTTCTTTGACACGGTCAAAGGCTCAGATTGGCTTGGCGACCAAGACGCCATCGAATTCATGTGCCGCGAAGCACCCAAGGTGGTCTACGAGCTTGAACACCTCGGCATGCCGTTTGACCGCAACCCCGACGGAACCATTTACCAACGTCCTTTTGGCGGACACACCGCCAACTACGGTGAAAAACCGGTGCAGCGCGCCTGCGCCGCGGCAGACCGCACTGGGCATGCCATGTTGCATACGCTCTACCAACAAAATGTCAAATCGCGAACCAACTTCTTCGTTGAATGGATGGCGCTTGACTTGATCCGCGACGACTCAGGCGATGTCTGCGGCGTCACCGCCATGGAAATGGAAACCGGCGACGTCCATATTTTGGAGGCCAAAACCACGCTTTTGGCGACTGGCGGAGCGGGGCGTATCTTCGCTGCGTCTACCAATGCCTTCATCAACACCGGTGACGGTCTTGGAATGGCGGCACGCGCTGGTATTCCCTTGGAAGACATGGAGTTTTGGCAATTCCACCCCACTGGTGTCCACGGCGCGGGCGTGTTGTTGACCGAGGGCTGCCGGGGAGAGGGCGCTATTTTGCGCAACGGCAACGGCGAGCGTTTCATGGAGCGCTACGCGCCCAACCTCAAGGATCTAGCGTCGCGCGACATCGTCTCGCGCTCGATGGACCAGGAGATCAAGGAAGGTCGCGGCTGCGGGCCGAACAAGGACTACGTGCTGCTCGACATGACCCACCTGGGCACCGAGACCATCATG
>JBBRGA010000123.1:0-10318 GCA_038241115.1 Burkholderiales bacterium
CAAACCGAATTCGATGAGCCGTTGTTGCAGGAAGCCTGCAAGCTGGTGGATGAGCTCAACCGCCGCTGCCCGGTGGCGCCCGGGCAGACGCTGCGTTTCATAGTTTTGCACCGGCAACGCAGCTACAGCGCCAGCGAAGGCGCGTGGATCGGCTGGGAACGAAAGCGCGGCAAGCTGGAGCAACTGGTCGAGTTGATGGCGCTGACCACGCCGTCGCTGTCATCGGCGCCGATGTCCGTGAATCCCATAGAGCCGATGTCATCGGCGCCCCTGTCGGCAACGACGGCAGCTGCCGATGCCGCCAAGGGGACAGGCGCCGCCGGCCACTTCACCGATCTGGGCGAGTTGTCACGTCTGGCGCCGGGCACACCCTACTTGCTCACACTCGACAGCGACACCGAACTGCCGCCCGGTCGCCTGCGCGAATTGGTGGGCATTGCGGCCCATCCCAGCAACCGTCCTCAACTGCACCCGAACGGCCTGCGCGTGCGCAGCGGCTACGGCATCATCCAGCCCCGCGTGGTCACGCCGCTGCCCTCGCCCCTGGAAGCCACGCCTTTTCACTGGCTGTTTGCCGGCCAGTGCGGCAACGACCCCTACACCGCAGCCAGTTCCGAGGTTTATCAAGACCTGTTTGGTGAGGGCACCTTCAGCGGCAAGGGTTTGTTGAACGTGGCGGCCGTGCATGCGGTGCTCGGCCGCCGCTTGCCCGAAAGTCAAGTGCTCAGCCACGACCTGTTGGAAGGCTCGCTGGCGCGCTGTGCGTCGGCCACCGACCTCACCGTGATGGAAGACGCGCCTTTTCATGCCGACGTGGCCGCGTCGCGCCTGCACCGCTGGACCCGCGGCGACTGGCAACTGCTGCCGGTTCTTTTGCAGCCGCGCCGCTACCCGATGCGCAGCATCAATCGCTGGAAGATGCTGGACAACCTGCGCCGCTCTTTGGTGTCGCCTGCCTGCCTGGCGTTGTGCGTGTTGATGTTGAGCGGCGGCATGGCCACGCCCAAGGCCGTTCTGGCGCTGATCGTGGCGGCGTTTTGTGCCGGGCCTTTCATGGGCGCGCTGGCCGGGCTGGCACCCAGCCACGACGGCATCGCCAAGTGGTATTTCTACAGAAACGCGCTGATTGAAGTGGCCCGCGCTTTGGGCGGTGGCCTGTGGCATTTCAGCCAGTTGTTGGCGCACGCCTTGTCGTCGGGCGACGCGATCGCGCGTGCGCTTTGGCGCATGTGCGTCAGCCGCAAACTTTTGTTGCAGTGGACCACCGCCGCCGCGGCTCAAGCCGCCGCGCAAACCCAGCTGGCTGCCACGCTGCGTGCGCATGCATTGGCCAGCGTGCTGGCGCTTTTGCTGTGGGCGGCGTTGCTGTTCACCGACACGCCGCACCCGGTTTTGACCGCGCTGTTTTGCAGCCTGTGGGCGACGGCACCGCTGGGCACCTGGTGGGTCAGCAAAGTGCGCCGGCCGCAGGCCGTGAGCACGCTGACTGCCTCCGACAAAACCAACCTGGAAGCCATCGCGCGCGCGAGTTGGCGCTTGTTTGAGCGCTGCGTCGGCCCCGAAGACAAGCACCTGCCGCCTGACAACCTGCAAACCGAGCCCAGCGACATGGTGGCGCACCGCACTTCGCCCACCAACATCGGCATGTACCTGCTCAGCGCTGCCTGCGCGCGCCAGTTTGGCTGGATAGGCACGCACGACTTCTTGCAGCGGCTGCAGGCCACGCTGGCCACGCTCGACACCCTGGAGCGCTACCAGGGTCACTTCCTGAATTGGTACGACACCCAAACCGGCCTGCCGCTGATGCCGCGCTATGTCTCCACTGTGGACAGCGGCAACCTCAGCGGCCATTTGCTGGCGGTGGCGCAGGCATGTCGGGAATTTGCCGATGCATGCGACGCGTCGGACGACACCACGTCGGCTTGCAACTCGCCGGTCTGGCGCACACCACAGGCATCGATGTTGACCACGGCGGTGGAGTTGCGTGTGCTGGACGGCGCATTGAGAGCGGTGTCGCTTCAGGACCTGAGCGAGCTGGAACTGGCCAACCTGCGCAACACGCTGACCGACGCCGCCGCCTGGCAACTCGACGACCACGTGGCCCTGCTGCGTTCGGCGGCTGTGGGTGCGGGGGGTGCGGCGGGTGCGGTGGATGCGGTAACTTCCGTCGCAACAGCCATCAGCCTGCGTGCCATGGCCGACCGCTGTGAAGCCCTGGCCTGGCAACCCGATTTCAACTTTTTGTACCACCCGAGCCGGCGCTTGCTGCACTTGGGCTGGCGCGTCGACGAGCGCACGCTGGACAGCAGCTACTACGATTTGCTGGCTTCAGAGTCACGCTTGGCCAGCCTGATTGCGATCGCCAAAGCCGACGTGCCTGCCGCGCACTGGGGCGCGCTGGGTCGGCCGTTCCACGCCGTGGGCAGCACCGCCTCGCTGCGTTCGTGGTCGGGCTCGATGTTCGAGTACCTGATGCCGACTTTGACATTGGCCGAGCCTCCCGGCAGCGTGCTGCACAACGCTTGCCGCTCTGCGGTGACTGAGCAAATCACCTACGGCCGCATGCAGAAATTGCCATGGGGCATTTCCGAGTCGGCCTATGCAGCACGCGACCAAACGCTGGCTTACCAGTACGCGCCGCAAGGCGTGCCGAAACTGGCACTGCGCCGCACACCGCCCGAGGACCAGGTGGTGGCCCCGTACGCCACCGCATTGGCGGCGATGGTGGTGCCGCACCTGGCAGTGAAGAATTTCGCCGCCATGGCCAAGCTCGGTGCGGCGGCGCGCTACGGCTTCATTGAATCGCTCGACTTTTCACCGTCGCGGGTTTCCGCCGCAGCCGAAGCGCAGATCCTCGCGCCGCCCGGTTCGGCCGCCACGACGGGTTCCGCAGTCAGCACCCTTGAAGTCACCACAGCGACCGCCATCGCTGCGGCTCCGGCGTTCACGCCGGTGCACACCTTCATGGCCCACCACCAAGGCATGACCATCGTGGCCTTGGCCAATGTGCTGCTCGACTCGGCCGCGCAGCGTTGGGGCATGGCCCACCCCAAAATTCAGGCGATCGCGTCGCTGCTGCACGAGCGCCCGCCGCGCGAGGTGCCGTCCAGCCCCGACATTCCCTTGGGGCTTCCACAACAAGCCCTGCAGCGGCGCGCACCGGGCCTGCTGCGCGAAGTGCTGCCCGGCGAAAGCGCGCTCCCGCCGACTCACATGCTGGGCAACGGGCGCTACAGCGTCAGCCTTCGCGCAAATGGCGCTGGGCAAAGCCGGCGCCATGGCGTGGGCATCAACCGCTGGCGTGATGACGCTTTGCGCGACGGCTTGGGCAGCTTTTTTTATGTGCGCCGCCAAGCCGGCTCGGGGTCCAGGTCTTACGGTGGATCAGGGTCAGGGTTTGGATCGAGGTCAGGGTCAGGGTCAGGATTGGCGGCATCGATGTGGTCCATCACGCAGCATCCGGCACCCGACCCGGCGGCCCAGTACACCAGCATCTTCCACACCGACCGCGTTTGTTTCGATGCGGCGTGGCCCGATTTGCGAGCCCACACGACGGTTTGGGTCAGCCCGGAAGATGACATCGAATTTCGGCGTGTCGATCTGCACAACCAAAGCGACGAGGCCATTGAAATTGAGGTCATCAGCGCCTTTGAAGTGACGCTGGCCGACCAGCGCGCCGACGAAGCGCATCCCGCGTTTTCCAACTTTTTTGTCAGCGCCGAGTGGCGGCCTCAATGCAATGCGCTGGTGTTCGAACGCCGCCCTCGGCTGGAACATGAGCGCGGCCTGCGCATGGCCCATTTTTTGGCGGACACAGAACTCACTGCGGCACTCGGTAACACCCTCGGCTATCGCGGGGCGCCCGACATGCCGACGAACGCGGTGTTGACGCGGTTGTGTGTGGAAACCGACCGCGCGCACTGGCAGGGCCGCAACCGCAGCGTCAGCCAGCCGCTGGGCTCGATACGCACCGTGCCCGGCCAGGGTGCAGAAGGCAACTCACCCACGGCGCAGGTGCTGAACACCGGCCTTGACCCGGTGTGCGTCATGAGCGTTCGCGTCCGTATCGCAGCCCGCAGCCAGGCGCGCCTGACCTTTGCCACGGCTGCCAGCGAAGACATGACCACGCTGAACGCCGTGGTCGACAAATACCGTCAGCCCACCAACGTGCAGCGCGCCTCGATGATGTCGGCCACGCTGATGGGCATACGCCTGCGCAGCCTGCGTTTGAGCACCGAGAACTTCAGCGCCATCCAAAGCCTGACCACCGCCTTGGTGATGACGTTGGCCAGCCCGGAGCGGCTGTCATCCAAGTTGCCCCCGTCTTTGGGCACCGAGCCCAATTCGCGGCCTGTCGCGCTGCCGCCGGTGTATGACAAGCGCCTGCTGTGGCGCATGTCCATCTCGGGTGACCGGCCGATTATTTTGGTGTTTGCTGGCGCTGCCCAAGGCCTGGGTTTGCTGCGCACGCTGACGCAGGCGCTGCGACTGTGGTCGTGGGGGGGAGTGGCCTGCGACTTGGTGGTGGTGAATGCCGAGGCCGCGTCTTACCAGATGGCGCTGCACCGCGACATCGGCGCGATGCGCGACCGCCACGCCGCCGACAGCGCGGCCGATGCCCGCATGAACGAGGTGGCTGACGGGCACACCTTCGCGCCGTTGACCGCCATGCATCTGCTGCGCGCCGAAGAGGTCTCTGCCGGTGAGCTGAGCACGCTTCACGGCCTGGCGCGCATTGTTTTGCAAGCCGATGGCCGGCCATTGGTGCACCACCTGCAGGCGTGGACGCAGCAGCACGAGGCCGACCTGGAGGTTCGCAACAACACCTCGACCACGGCAGCACTGGTGGAACCAGGTTATGCGACAGAGCCGAGGCCAGCGCTCGCGCACCCCGTGGTCAGCCGGGGCCAGTTCGCCGCCAGTGACAGCGTGGATGCCGGCGCCTTCAGCTTCGATGTCAGCACGCGCCAACGTCCGCCGCGGCCGTGGATCAATGTGCTGGCCAACCCCGACTTTGGCTGCCACATTTCCGAAGCCGGTGGCGGCCACACCTGGGCATTGAACAGCCGCATGAACCAACTGACGGCATGGACCAACGACCCGCTGAGCGACCCCGCCTCGGAGTGGCTGCTGCTGCAAGACCGGCGCAGTGACATCGTGTGGAGCGCCACGCCCGGCATCCACGCGGCGGCCGACGCGGTGTACCAAATCACGCACAGCCAGGGCAGCACGCGGATTCAGCACCAGCTTGGTGACAGACGCCTCGACAAACGAAGCGACGGACGAAGCGACGGCAGAAGCGACGGCAGAAGCGACAAACGCGGTGGCAGCAAGGCAGACCGCCGCACCGTCGACGCAGGCGCACCCGAATCATCCGTGGCGGCCACGCCAAGCGCCCCCAGCGCGCCCACCGCGATGGTCACCGTGACGTGGTGTGTGGACGCCCAAGACAGCGTCAAGCACATCACCGTTCACATCGTCAACCAGGGGTCGCGCAAGCTGCAATGGCGTCTGGCTGCAGGCGTGGAGTGGCTCATGGGCGCAGCACCTGCAGACCGGCGCACCGCGCACACCGAAAAGTTGCGCCTCGCTGCCAGCTCGAAAAACCCGGCGTCACCCAAAGGCCGCGCGCCCTACAACGCCTTGCTTTGCAGCCAGCGCGAACACAGCGGCGGTTTCGGCGCGGGCACTGCCTTTTTTGCGCTCGTGCCGCCCGAGAAGGCCGCCAGCAGCCTGAGCGCATTCAGCGCCTTCAACAGCGCACTGTTTGACAGCCCCGACGACGACACCGCCCCCATCGACTGGACCTGCGACCGGCGTGAGTTCTACGACGCGCGCGGCCGCTTGGTGTTGCCCGATTACCTGGGCCATCGCAGCGGCGAGGGCCTCGACCCGTGCGCGGCCCTGTCGATCAACATCGACCTGGCACCCGGTGCCCAAAGCACGCACACCTTTTTGCTTGGCTACGTGGCCAATCCCAACCTCGACCCCCCCGCCGCCTCGAGTGACACGGCTGTGCGCAACGCGGTGGCGCGTGCCGTGCGCAAAACCACCGACACACGCCGCGAAGAGGTTCGCGCGCAGTGGCAGCAGTTGCTGCAGGCCACGCAGGTCAAAACGCCCGACCCCTTGTTCGACAACCTGGTGAACCACTGGCTGCTGTACCAGACTTTGTCGTGCCGCATGTGGGCCAAAGCGGGCTTCTACCAAGCCGGGGGTGCCAGTGGTTTCCGCGACCAACTGCAAGACGCGATGGCGCTGAGCTGGGCCGCGCCGCAACTGCTGCGCGAGCAAATTTTGCGCTGCGCTGCGCGTCAATATCCCGAAGGCGATGTGCAGCACTGGTGGCACTCGCCGGGCGGTGCCGGTGTGCGAACCCACTTCTCCGACGACCTGTTGTGGCTGCCATGGGCATGCGCGCATTACGTCAACACGGTCGGTGATGGGCAGGTGCTGGACGAGCCTGTGCACTTCATCGAGGGCGCACAAATTCCAGCGGGCGCCGAAGACATTTATGAAACACCCAGCGTCAGCGCGCAAAGCGCCAGCCTGTTCGAACACGCCGCGCGCAGCCTCGACCGAAGTCTGGCCGTGGGCGTGCACGGCCTGCCGTTGATGGGCAGCGGCGACTGGAACGACGGCATGAACCGCGTCGGCTCCGAGGGAAAAGGCGAGTCAGTTTGGCTGGCCTGGTTTTTGTGCAAATTGGTCGCCGACTTTTCGCCGATAGCGCGCTCGCGCGGCGAGGTCCAGCGCGCCGACAAATGGGATCAAGCCGCCGCGGCTTGGACACTGGCCCTGGAAGCCCAAGCCTGGGACGGGGCTTGGTACAAGCGAGCCTTCTTCGATGACGGATCGGCTCTGGGCAGCGCCGCCAACCCGGAGGCGCGCATCGACCTCATTGCGCAGGCTTGGGCGGTGCTGTCGGGCAGCGCCAGCGCGCAGCGGCAGACAGCCGCCATGGACGCGGCGCACAGTCATCTGGTGGACCAGCGCAGCGGTTTGATTCACTTGCTGGACCCGCCGCTGCAGTCGGCCACACCGAGTGCCGGCTACATCCAGGCGTACCCGCCAGGGGTGCGCGAAAACGGCGGCCAGTATTCGCACGGCGCGGTATGGGCGCTGATGGCGCAGGCCAAGCTGAACAGGCACAGGTGCCCACAAGACACGCCGGAAAAAGTAGCAAGCCCCTTGCAGGAGCCGACCCCTGCCGCTGCCGCTGTCGCTGCCGCTGCCGCTGTCAAGATTTCAGCGCAGCCCGGAAGCGACCTGCCCTACCTCTACTTCACCTACCTCAGCCCGGCGCATCGCGCGGCCAACACGCAGTGGGGCGCGGCCTACGAGCTGGAGCCTTATGTGATGGCGGGGGACGTGTACACACACGAACCCTTCGAGGGCCGAGGCGGCTGGAGTTGGTACACCGGCGCGGCAGCGTGGATGCACCGCGCCGCCGTCGAATCCATATTTGGACTGACGCTGAGTGCCACCGAACTGACGCTCAAGCCCTGCCTGCCGTCGCATTGGGACGAGGCCGAGATCTCGTTGACGCGCGATGGGCAAGTGCTGCGTTTTGTGCTGTGTCGCGCCAGCGCCGGGCAGTGGATGGCGGCGCACCCCGAAGCGCATGCACAAGAACTGGCGCCCGGCCACACCTTGCGCTGGGCCGACATGCTGCTGTCGAACGCACAGGCCAATGTCTCGAGGCGCTGTTTCGTCACCACGCTTGCGCGCTGAAAAAACGTGTCGTCCGAACGCTTGCCTCACAGCCCGACGGGGCAATGTCCTACGTACTGCGGCGACGCTCGCCGATGTTTTGCCGCTGGCATCTGCTTACATTGAATGGACTCGCCGACCGCACTGCGGTCAAACCTAAAAGCACCGATTGACTGCTCCCAAGTGCGTGTTCTTCGTCTGTTCAACGTCATCACCCACCATCTGCATGTCAACGTCCAACCGACCGAGACAGGCTTAATTTTCAGGAGACTTCACATGCTGATACGTCAAACTTTTGCAGCCGCTGTTGCGGCCATCGCCCTTCTCAGCGCCACTGGCTGCGCTGTGATTCGTGACCAGGAAACCGTCGGCGCGTATGTCGACGACGCCACCATCACGACATCGATCAAGGCACGCTTTGTCGACAGCCCCGACGTCGCCGCGTCTTCCATCAAGGTCGAAACCTTGAACGGCACCGTGATGCTTTCGGGCTTTGCCAAGAACATCAACGAACGCTCGACTGCCGAGTCAATCGCACGCAAAGTCAGCGGCGTGAAATCGGTTCGCAACGAAGTTGTCGTTCGCCCTTGACCGTTGAGTAAATGACCCAAGGACCGACATCCCTTTTGGGATGTCGGTGCCATTTCAAAAGAAGGAGACCGCCATGAATTGGGACCGTGTGCAAGGCAATTGGAAACAAGTGACCGGCAAGGCCAAAGAGCATTGGGGCAAGCTCACCGACGATGACCTCAGCGTGGTGGCAGGGCGCCGCGATCAGCTGGCAGGCAAGATCGAAGAACGCTACGGCGTGGCCAAAGAAGAAGCTGAAAAACAAGTGGCCGCATGGGAACGCAGCGCCACCGAGACTTGGTTCAAGGAAGACCACCCCAAGGTCTGACCTTGGTTGATTTCAGAAACCTGAGGATGCCCCGCCAACGCGGACGTGGGCTGCCAAGGGCGCTCTCATGAACTCCATTCCAGGTCGCAAACCAGACGCATCGGCGTTAGCATGCGCGGTCGCCAGAAGTTGCTGGGCGAAGGAGCGTTCAAGTCTGCGTCCCTTGCAACTGAAGTACAGAGCAGGATTGGTTTCAAGCCGAGTCAACCTGCATCCTCCGACTGGCGCGCAAACTCGGTTCCTTTGATGCGCCCCTTCATGACACCGCTCAAGACCTACATCGTCGAAGACAACAAAATCATTCGGGACAACCTGATTTCGGCGCTGGAAGAGTTGGTTGCAATCAAAGTGGTGGGAACTGCTGACGACGAGACCACCGCGGTGCAGTGGCTGTCTGAAGCAAGCAATGGCGCCGACCTCGTGATCATCGATATTTTCCTGCGCGAAGGCTCAGGCTTGGGCGTGCTGCGCGCGGTTCAAAACATGCCGCCGCGCCAATCGCTGGTGGTTCTGAGCAACTACGCAACGCCCGACATGCGCCGCAAATGCATGGAACTCGGCGCCAATCGCGTGTTCGACAAGTCCAACGAGATCGACGACTTGATCCACTACTGCGGACGTTTGGCCGACGGCGAAACCGGCAACGCGGCGCTCGGATCGAGCTAAGGCGTTACTTCAGTGCTGACTTGATGAAGCACTCACTGAATCAAACCGTTCTTCAGTGCTGACCTTATGAAGTACTCACTGAATCAAACCGTTCTTCAGTGCGTAATACGTCAAATCACTGTTCGACTCCAACGACATTTTTTCCATTACCCGCGTGCGGTAGGTGCTGACGGTTTTCACGCTCAGCGACATGCTGTCCGCCATGTGGCTGACAGTTTCACCTTTGGCCAGGCGCAGAAAAACTTGCAGCTCGCGCTCAGACAACTGCTCGTGCAAAGGCCGGTCTTCGCCGTTCATCAGGCCGTCAGCCAAGCGTTCGGCCACGCCCGCCGTGATGTAGCGGCGGCCTCGGAACACGGTGCGAATGGCTTTGACGATTTCTTCCGGATCGCAGTCTTTGTTCAGGTAGCCGCTCGCGCCTTGGCGCAACAGTGTGGTGGCGTAGTGCTCCTCCGGGAAGCCACTCAAGATCAACACCGGGAGGTCGGGCGCACGCGCTTTGATGGCGGCCAAGGCATCCACACCGCTTTGATCCGGCATGGAAATGTCCAGCACGATCACGTCCACTTCGCCTTTGCGAACAATGTCCAGCGCCTCGCGGCCAGTCGACGCTTCAGCCACGACTTTGAAGTCAATTTGTTCAGTGAAAAACTGGCGCAAGCCGGCTCTGACGATGGCGTGGTCATCAACGATGGCAATTCGAATCATGGTGTGGGGCTCCTCAAGGGATGCTGTTTCGACATCGTCGCACATGGACGTGGAATATGGACGTTTTGACCGTCATAAAGCGCAGTCCGTTGGTGTTTGCGGCAGCCTGCGTGGCGGCCGCGTCCATCGTGGTGGTCAGCGAAGCGTCTTACTCGCGGTCTATCGTCAAACTTGACAACCTCGAGAACTACGCGCTTGCTCGAACCCAACTGCGTGAAGTGCAGCTGGCCGTGCTGGAAGCCGAAAGCGGGCAACGTGGTTACCTGTTGACAGGTCAGGCCAGCTACTTGTATCCATATGAAAACGCCGTCACAAAAATCGACGCGTCGTTCT
>JBBRGA010000124.1:0-10231 GCA_038241115.1 Burkholderiales bacterium
TCCACGTCGTGCACCGCGTCCACCTCGAACGGCCTGTCGCACGCCAGCAAGGTGGGCGCAAAAAAAGCGCCTTCGCTCACGCCCACGCCCTGCGGCGCGAAGCCGTCGCTGGCACCGAACACTTGACGCGCACCGGCCTTCAACAACATCGCCACGCGTTCGGCCACATCCGCCTGCTGCGCATGCGACGCCAACGCGCCCATGCGAACGCCTTCAACGCACGGGTCGCCGACCACCGTTTTGCCCAGGCGCGCGCGCAGCTTTTCTGCCACCGCCTCCATGTACTGGCGCGGCACGATGGCACGGCGAATGGCGGTGCATTTTTGACCCGCCTTGGCCGTCATTTCACGCGCCACTTCTTTGACGAAGAGGTCAAACTCTTCCATGTCAGGCGTCACGTCCGGCGCCAGGATGGCGCAGTTCAAGGAGTCGGCTTCGGCGTTGAAGGGAATGGCGTGGCGCACCAGGTTCGGGTGCACACGCAGCTTGGCAGCGGTGTCGGCCGAGCCGGTGAAAGTGACCACATCGAGACCTTCCAGACGGTCAAGCAAATCACCGGTGCTGCCAATGACCAGCTGCAAACTGCCCTCGGGCAAGATGCCCGATTGATGGATGAGCCGCACCGCCGCTTCGGTCAAATAACTGGTCGAGGTGGCGGGCTTGCCGATGCAGGGCATGCCGGCCAAAAAGCACGGCGCCAACTTTTCCAGCAAGCCCCACACCGGAAAGTTGAAGGCGTTGATGTGCACCGCCACACCGCCGCGCGGCACCAGGATGTGCGTGCCCGCGAAGCCGCCTTTTTTGCCCAACGGCATGGCCGGGCCTTCGTGAACCACGTTGCCCGAAGGCAGCTCGTTGCTGCCGATGCCAGAGTTGGCAAACAGCGTGCCCGCGCCGCCTTCGATGTCCACCCAACTGTCGGCGCGGGTGGCACCGGTGTGGGCCGACACCGCGTACAAAACTTCTTTGTGCTCGCCCAGGTATTTGGCCAGCGCCTTCAAGCGTTCAGCGCGTTGCTGAAAGTCGAGCTTCATCAGCGCAGGCACGCCGACTTTGCGGGCGTGGTGAACGGCATGCGCGAAGTCGATGGATTCAGCATGGGTGTGAGCCACAGGCGTGCCGTTGATGGCGCTGAGCAAGGTCTGCGCGCCCTGCGTCCCGAACCATTGGCCGGCAATCAAGCTTTGAAGGGTGGTGGTCATCGGGTTCCCGAATCGTGGTGGTTATGAAATGAACAACACAAAGAAAACCCGTTCGGACTGGGGTGTCGAAGTCAAGCGCTGGACTTCGATACCTCAGCCCGAACGGGAGTGTGCGGACGGGGGGTGTGCTTGCTAAGTCTCAGCCTAAACGGAAGCGAATTCCGGGGGGTGAGCCAAGACTGTCCAGCCAGCCCCAGTTTTCAAAAATCACGGCTGGAATTTCCAGGTGCCGTTCTCGATCTTGACCATCACGCGGGCGCGTTGGTCGAGGCCCAAATGGTCGGTGGGCGACATGTTGAAAATTCCGTGCGCGCCGGGCAGCTCTCTGACCTGCTCGATCGCATCGCGCAGCGCCGCGCGGAAAGCCGGTGTGCCGGGCTGCGCAGTTTTCAGGGCCACGGGAATGGCCGCGGTCAACAGCAAACCGGCGTCCCAAGCGTGGCCGCCGAAGGTCGAAACCGTGCCCTTACCGAAGGCTGCCTCGTAGAGCGCCACATAAGCCGACGCCGACTTCTTCACCGGATTGGACGCGGGCAATTGATCGGCCACCAAGACCGGGCCGCTGGGCAGGAAAGTGCCTTCCACGTCTTTGCCGCCAACGCGCAAAAAGTCGGCGTTGGCCACGCCGTGGGTCTGGTAAATCTTGCCGGTGTAGCCGCGCTCTCGCAGCGTTTTTTGCGGCAACGCGGCCGGTGTGCCCGAGCCGGCAATCAACACCGCGTCAGGTGTGACGGCCATGAGTTTCAAGGTTTGGCCGGTGACCGACGTGTCGTTGCGCGCAAAGCGCTCGTTGGCCACCACGTTCAGGCGCTTCAAGCCGGCAGCTTTGCCAAACTCATTGAACCAGCCCTCGCCGTATGCATCGGCAAAACCAATGAAGGCCACGTTTTTGACGCCGTTGGCGGCCATGTGTTCGGCAATTGCCAGCGACATCATGATGTCGTTTTGCGGTGTCTTGAAAACCCAGCGTTTCTTGGCGTCCACAGGCTCGACGATGCGGGCGCTGGCGGCCATGGAAATCATCGGTGTTTGCGCCTCTGCGACCACGTCGATCATGGCCAGCGAGTTGGGCGTGGTGGTCGAGCCGATGATCACATCGACCTTGCTTTCGGTGATGAGCTTGCGTGTGTTGCTGACCGCAGCGGTGGTGTCAGAGGCGTCGTCCAGCACGATGTAGTTGATCTTTTGCCCGGCGATGGTTTTGGGCAGCAGTGAGAGGGTGTTTTTTTCGGGAATGCCCAGCGACGCCGCAGGACCCGTGGCCGACACGGTGACGCCGACGTTGATGTCGGCGTGCGCCAAGCTGGCGCTCAAAGCCAATAGAAGGGCAGCGCCAAGTGGCGCGCCAGCCAGCGGTTTCACGGCCAGTTTCTTGAAATTCATGGAGCTCTCCTGATGTTGTGAAAAAGTAAAAAATAAACAAAACGCAGCCACTTATTTTGAGGCCTCAACCCCCTGCGTGAGCTTCACATTCGGCACGCCGCCCGAGAAAAGATCGGCCACGATGTCGGCCATGGCCTCGAAGGTCAAATCGCCGCCTGGCTTCATCCAGGTGAACAGCCAGTTGATCATGCCGAACAGCAGCATGCTCAGAGGTTTGCTCAGCTGTGCACTGCCCGTTTGCGGGTAGGCATCGGTCACGGCGCGCGCAAAGCCGGCCACGACTTCACGCTCGCGGCCCAGCACGCGCGCACGGTCGTCGGGCAGCAAAAACTTCACGTCTTCAGTGAGCACGCGGTGTGCGTCTTGCGCGTCGGCATATTCGGTGACCAGGCGCCGTATCAGCTCGCGCAAGCGCGCATCGGGGTTCAGTTTTTGCGCCATCACGTCCAGCACCAACTCATGCAAGCGGGTGACATGGCCCTCGGCAATGCTGACCAGCAGGCCGTATTTGTCGCGGTGGTAGTGGTACAGCGTGGCCTTGGAAAGCCCGCAGGCTTCGGCCACCTGGTTCATCGACGTGGCCACGTAGCCGCGCTGCGCAAACAGGTGCGCCGCGTGCGACAAGATCATGGCTTGCTGGTCGTCGAAGTTGGCGGCGCGGGTGCGGGACATGGCTGCGTTTTAGGTTGACTGACTTCAACGCTCATCAAACGACAACACCACCTTGTCGGTCAGCGGATGCGCTTGGCAGGTCAGCACAAAACCGGCGGCCACCTCCGCCTTGTCGAGCGCGAAATTGCGTTCCATGCGCACCTCGCCTTCCACACACTTGGCGCGGCAGGTTCCGCAGACGCCCGAAGTGCACGAGTAGGGCACCTCCAAACCGGCAGCGGTGGCAGCGTCCAGGATGCTGGGCTGGTCCTTGCTGTAGGCAAATTCGCGCCGCAGACCGTCGCGTATCAAGGTGATGCGGGCCACATCGGCGTCGCCGGGTTGGGCCTCGTGCACGACGGCACCGACTTGAGCGGCGCCGGAAACCGCACCCGCACCCGCACCCGCCACAACAGCAACCCCAAAGCGCTCAATGTGGATGCGCTCTTCGGGCACCTGCATGGCCAACAAAGCGGCTTCGGCTTCGTCGTTCATCTGAAACGGACCGCAAATGTAGGCCTCGTCAATATGCGCCGCAGGCACCACCGATTTCAAGAACTCGCCGAGCTTGTCGCGGTTCATCACGCCCATGTTCAAAGGCGAATCGGTGTGCTCATCGCTGAAGACATGATGCAGTGAAAGCCGAGAGAGGTAGCGGTTTTTGAGGTCCTCGATTTCCTCTTTGAACATGGTCGACTTCAGCAAGCGGTTGCCGTAGATCAACGTGAAACGGCTCAGTGGCTCGCGCGCCAGCACCGTCTTCATGATCGACAAAATCGGCGTGATGCCGCTGCCGCCGGCGATGCCGACATGGTGACGCTTCAGGGCGCTGTTCAGCGGCACAAAAAAGCGGCCCTGCGGTGCCATCACCTTGATGCTGTCGCCGGCCTGCAGTTGCTCGTTGATCCAGTTGGAGAACACGCCCCCCTTGACCTTGCGCACACCCACGCGCAGCTCACCGTCGTCCACGCCAGCGCAAATGGAATACGAGCGGCGCAGGTCAACCCCTTGAATGTCTTTGCGCAGCGTGAGGTACTGGCCCTGCGTGAAACCAAACACCTCGCGCAGCGGCGCGGGCACATCAAAGGTGACGATCACGGCCTCAGTCGTGTCGGGCTGAATGCTGCGCACGGTGAGCGGGTGGAAGGTGATGTTCATGCGGGCGAGTTTTTAGACCAACGATTCATCAAGGCAACGATTCATAAGGCAGTCAACCTGTCAAATCGGCTTGAAATGCTCGAACGGCTCTTTGCACGCCAAGCAGCGGTACAGCGCCTTGCAGGCCGTCGCTCCGAAGGCTGACAGACGCTCGGTGTTTTGGCTTTTGCACTGTGGGCAGATCAAACGTTCGGCTGGTACTTGTCGCGCCATGAAACGAATGGGCACCGCACCGCCGTCCAACACCGGGCCGGGTGGCGCTATGCCGTAATCGAACAGCTTGCGTTTGCCGTCTTCACTGATCCAGTCGGTGGTCCAGGCGGGCGCGCGGCGCAGCGTGACGCGGGCGGCACCCAAACCAGCCGCCGCGATGGCGGCGAGCACGTCTTGCTCAATCACCTCGGTCGCGGGGCAACCCGAGTAGGTCGGCGTGAGGATGATTTCCATGCCGCGATCGTCCATCAACACATCGCGCACGATGCCCAAATCGCGCACCGACAGCGCAGGCACTTCAGGGTCCAGCACGGTGGACAGCACGTCCCATGCTCGCTGCACGCGCGGGTCTTGCTCTGTGTGCATCATCACCACGCACCGCCCGGGAAGCTGCGTTGCAGCGACTGCATGGTCGCCAAAATGAAACCCATGTGCTCGCTGTGATGGCCGTTCTTGCCGGTGCTGCGGAAGGTCGATGCTTTGGGCGCGGTGAGCGTGGCGTCTTCCAAAATAGCGTTCATCTCTTCGGTCCATGAAGCGCGCAGATCGACCCAGCGCGGGCCCAAGCCGGTGGCGTGTGCGTGCTCATCGACGGCGTCGGCTTCAAACCATTCTTCGCTGTAGCGCCACAGTGCGGTCAAGGCGGCCTGCATGCGACGACGAGATTCTTCTGTGCCATCGCCCAGACGCACCACCCAATCGGCGGCGTGTTGCTGGTGGTAGCGCGCCTCCTTCACGGCCTTGCCGGCGATGCCCGACAGCTCCACATCTTTGGAGTCGATCAGCCGCTCCCACAGCAGCTTCAGAAGCGTGGCCACCATCGCATTGCGCAGCACGGTGAAAGCAAGATCGCCGTCTTTCGGGCCACCCGGCAACTCGACCATGGTGACGTTGAAAAAGTCGCGTTCGTCGCGCAAGAACGCAAGTTGGTCTTCGTCAAAACCGGCGCCTAAGCTGCCGCCAATCATCTGACCCGCACGCGTCAGCAGCGCCCGCGCTTGCCCCACCAAATCCAGCGCCATGTTGGTCACCGCGATGTCTTCTTCCAGCACCGGACCATGACCACACCACTCGGCCAAGCGCTGGCCCAGGATCAGGCAGGTGTCGCCGATGCGCAGCAGGTATTGCACGTCGGGCGTGCGGTGGATCTGGATGGAGGTTGTCATCACATGTGATCCACAGATTCAGGCAGTTTGTAGAAGGTTGGGTGGCGGTAGACCTTGTCTTCCATCGGGTCGAAGTACATGTCTTTGTCGGCGGGGTCGCTGGCCACAATCTGGGCTGAGGGCACGGCCCAGATGCTGCTGCCTTCCTGGCGACGGGTGTACACGTCGCGCGCCAATTGGATGGCCATCTTGGCGTCGGCGGCGTGCAGGCTGCCGCAGTGCTTGTGGTCGAGACCGGCCTTGGTGCGAACGAAGATTTCCCACAGCGGCCATTCAGCGTCCGCATGTTTCTCTGCCACCGCGACCACCGCCACCACCGCGGCCACCGCGTCGGTGGTCGCACCCACCGTCGTTTGCGACGTGTTTGAAGTGCTCATGCGGCCTGCCTGTCGTCTGCCAACTCGGCGGCCTGTTTTGCCGCCTGTTTGCGAGCGTGTGCCAAAGCCGCTTCGCGCACCCATGCGCCGTCGTCCCAAGCCTTCACGCGCGCGGCGAGGCGCTCTCGGTTGCACGGTCCGTCTCCACCGACCACCCGGAAAAACTCGCTCCAGTCGATGGCGCCAAAGTCATGCGACTGGCGCGCTTCGTTCCATTTCAAATCGGGGTCGGGCAAGGTCACGCCCAGCACCCTGGCCTGATCCACCGCTGCGTCGATGAACTTTTGGCGCAGCGTGTCGTTGGACACCCGCTTGATGCCCCAGCGCATCGATTGCTCAGAGTTGGGCGACTGATCGTCGGGCGGGCCAAACATCATGATGGCTGGCCACCACCAGCGGTTGACGGCGTCTTGCACCATGGCTTTTTGCGCCTCGGTGCCACTGCGCATCATGGTCATCAGCGCGTCAAAACCCTGGCGCTGGTGAAAGCTTTCTTCACGGCAGATGCGCACCATGGCGCGCGCATACGGCGCGTAAGAGCAGCGGCAAATCGGCACCTGATTCATGATGGCCGCGCCGTCCACCAGCCAGCCCACGGTGCCGATGTCGGCCCACGTCAACGTGGGGTAGTTGAAGATGGAGCTGTACTTGGCTTTGCCGCTGTGCAGCGCGTCAAACATCTCGTCACGCGAGGTGCCCAGCGTTTCGGCGGCCGAGTACAAATACAAGCCGTGACCGGCTTCGTCTTGCACCTTGGCCAACAAAATGGCCTTGCGTTTGAGCGTCGGCGCGCGGCTGATCCAGTTGCCTTCTGGCAGCATGCCGACGATTTCCGAGTGCGCGTGCTGGCTGATCTGGCGCACCAAGGTTTTGCGGTAGTGCTCGGGCATCCAGTCTTTGGCTTCAATGAATTGGCCGTCATCGATGCGCGCATCGAAGCGCTGCTGAAGCTGCATTTCTTCGGCGCTGCGCAAGGTGGGTTTCACCTCGGCGGGCATGCTGTCCATGGCTTGGGTGTACATGTCAAATCCTTTCAAAAATCGGTGAAAAAAATGGGTTCCGTTTGCCGTGTGGGTGCGACATAGGTCTCTACCGAGGCCGCAAATCAAACACGCGCTTGGCCTTGCCGACCAAAGTGCGCTCTATCGAATCGGGTGACATCACCAGCACGCGTGTTGACACACCCACCAAAGTTTTGATGCGGTCTTGCGCCCAGCCCGCGATCTCGCGGCGCTGCTCGTCGCTGACGGCGGCAGCGCCTGGTTGTAACTCGCAGCGCACTTCCACTTCGTCCAGCAAGCCGTCTCGGCTGACGTGAATTTGGTACTGCCCTGACAGGTGTTCGTGTTGCAACACGATCTCTTCAATCTGCGTGGGGAACACATTCACGCCGCGGATGATCAGCATGTCGTCGGTGCGCCCGACGATCTTGCTCATGCGTCGGAACGAGCGCGAGGTGGGCGGCAGCAAGCGTGCCAAATCTCGCGTGCGGTAGCGAATCATCGGCAGCGCTTCTTTGGTCAATGAAGTAAAAACCAATTCGCCCTCTTGCCCGTCCGGCAAAACTGCGCCGGTGTCGGGGTCGATGATCTCGGCCAAGAAGTGGTCTTCCCAGATGACGGGGCCGTCTTTGCTCTCAACACACTCACTCGCCACGCCCGGTCCCATGATTTCAGACAGACCGTAAATGTCGACCGCGTCGATGCCCGAGGCACCTTCAATCTCGCGGCGCATGGCCTCGGTCCAGGGCTCGGCACCGAAGATGCCAATCTTCAACGACGTCTGTTTGGGGTCGATGCCCTGGCGCGCCAATTCTTCCAAAATCACCTGCATGTAGGAAGGCGTGACCATGATGATGCGCGGCTTGAAATCGCAGATGAGTTGCACCTGTTTTTCGGTTTGTCCGCCCGACATCGGGATCACCGTGCAGCCCAATTTTTCGGCGCCGTAGTGAGCGCCCAAGCCGCCGGTGAACAGGCCGTAGCCATAAGAAATTTGAATCAGGTCGCCGCGCCGCCCACCTGCTGCACGGATGGAGCGCGCCACCAGATGCGCCCAGTTGTCGATGTCGTTTTGGGTATAGCCCACGACCGTGGGTTTGCCGGTGGTGCCCGAGGACGCATGCACACGCACCACTTGTTCGCGCGGCACTGCGAACATGCCGAAAGGGTAGTTGGCGCGCAGGTCGCTTTTCACGGTGAAGGGAAAGCGCGACAGGTCTGACAGTTGCTTCAAATCGTCGGGTTGAACGCCTGCTGCGTCGAACGCCTGGCGGTAGTGCGCCACGTTCTCATAAGCGTGCGCCAGGGTGTGACGCAGGCGCTTGAGTTGCAGCGCTTCGATCTCGTCGCGACTGGCGGTTTCGATCGGCTCCAGCTCGTAGCGCGAAGGACTGCGATTCAAGTTATTCAAGGGCATGTTCAAGAGCATGTGAACCTGTCTTTCATGCGGTGCGAGCGGCCGCGAAAAGTGGCAACCACTTGATTGTTTTGATTGCGCACCATCGCGTCGTAAACACCGGTGTTGCCCTTCAACGCCACCTCCACCGCTTCGGCAGTGAGCACATCGCCCAGCAACGCCGACGTCACGAAGTCGGTGCTCAAACCCGATGCCAGCGTGAGAAGGTTGCGCGAATTGCAGGCAAACGCGAAGGCAGTGTCGGCCAGCGTGGTGATCAGGCCGCCGTGGCACACATCGGCGCCGTTCAGCATGTCTTCGCGCACCCGCATCGTCACCGTGGCACTGCCTGGGCTGATGTGCTCGATGTGCATGCCCAAGGCCGCGCTGGCGCGATCTTGCGCGAACATGACTTGGCTCACGTGGTCGGCGAGTTGTTGAGGAGTCAGGTGGTCGAGCATGAGCGTCGTTGGGGATCAGAGATCAACGGTCAGAGAACACAGGCGCGCGCTTCGCCTGAAACGCTGCCACGCCTTCTTGGTAGTCGTGTGCAAAGCCCAACGCGCTTTGCGTTTTGGCTTCTTGCTCCAATGCGGCCTCCAAGTCCATGTGGGCCGCGGCTGCGAACGCATGGCGTGTGGCAACCAAGGCTGCGGTCGGCATCGCGGCGAGCTTGTTGGCCAGCGTTTGCACTTCCAGCATCAGCGTGTCAGCGGGTACGCATTTCCAAATCAATCCCATGCGTTCGGCGTCAGCGGCGCTGAGCTTGTCGCCGGTGAAAGCCAGGCCCATGGCGCAGGCGCGGCCCACCAAACGCGGCAGCAACCAAGTGCCGCCCGTGTCAGGGATCAAGCCGATCTTGCTGAACGCCTGAATGAAGCTGGCGTTGTCCGCCGCCACGACCATGTCGCACGCAAGTGCGAAATTGGCCCCCGCTCCGGCTGCCACACCGTTCACTGCTGCGATCAACGGCACCGGCATGCTGCGCATTCGCGCCAGCAGCGGGGCGTAGTGAAGGTCCAGCACGCCTCGCAGATTCACCGCCGCTGCGCCGGATGTGGTGTCTGACGCGGTTGGGCTCGCTACCGCCGGATCCGTCAAATCCTGCCCGGCACAAAACCCACGGCCCGCACCGGTGATCACCACACAGCGCACCTCGGTGTTGGCGGCGGCCTGGTTCAGCGCGCCCATCAGTGACAGATGCATTTCGCCTGTAAAACTGTTCAAGGCCAGCGGCCGGTTCAGCGTGAGCGTGAGCACGGCGGCAGACTGCGACAACAAAACCAGCGTTTCAGACATGGGCACTCCGTGTTCACTCACCGCGTTGTCTACCGACCGGTCGGTCAATGATAAATGCGCTCTAGGCCGATTGCAAGCCCGCTCTTCTCCACGCGTGCAGCCCGATGGAAGTGAAGACGTATCGACGCCCACGCCGACTTCGCCTTACATTTAAAGCGAAAGTTTCCTGACGCGAGTGCTGTTTGTTGCGTGAAGAATGCTCATAGGACAGCGCCTCGAGGGTCGAAATCGGCAGATTGCTCTGCGGTTTGTGTCGGCTGAGCAACTGTCGTGTCGACCAAAAACAGGAGAACTCGAAATGGCCATGGACCGCCTGCGGGGCGAAACCCAGGACATGCATCGGCATGTCGAAAGCGCAATTGACATGAATGCGTTTTGCGCCGAT
>JBBRGA010000125.1:0-10138 GCA_038241115.1 Burkholderiales bacterium
ACCCCCACCGCGACGGCCCGCCACGCCACTGCCCCCCGGCATCTGGACTTGCTGCTGAAAGCGCATCGCAAAAAAATCACGCACCTGACAGTCGGTTGGATGGATGCTGAGCAGCACGCGGTCAAACAACGCAAAGCCCACGGGGCTGGTGTCTATTGCGTCCAGCGCTGCTTTGGCAGTGCTTAAGGTGCCCTTGCTGTCATCGATAAACAACGAAGCGCTGTTGGCGCCGGCAGCCAAGCGGCGAAACACCAGCATGTCGTACCAGGAGGTGTACTCATGGTGCGAAGGCAATTGGTTGTTGAGCAAATCAAGAATGTGCAGGTCGACCAGTTGTCCACCCGTCCACCTCTGCAAAGCGCTTTGCACCTCGGCGCTTTGGACTTCAAACTCACGCCGCGCACTGCCCACCCAAAGGTATCCGTGAGCGGGCATTTGGGTGGGCATCGCCGCCAGTTCGGTGAACTGGTCGCCGGTGATGTGGAAGACGCGCATGCCAAGGCGACTTCAGTTGCCGTCAAGCCGACTTCAGCAGGCGAGCGGCGTCCAGCGCAAAGTAAGTGAGCACGCCGTCAGCCCCGGCACGCTTGAAAGCCAGCAAGCTTTCCATCATCACCGCGTCGTGGTCGAGCCAGCCGTTTGCCGCAGCCGCTTTCAGCATGGCGTACTCGCCGCTGACCTGGTAGGCAAAGGTCGGCACGCGGAATTCGTCTTTCACCCGGCGCACGATGTCCAGGTAAGGCATGCCGGGCTTGACCATCACCATGTCGGCACCTTCGGCGATATCGAGTGCCACTTCGCGCAGCGCCTCGTCGGTGTTGGCGGGGTCCATTTGGTAGACCTTTTTGTTGCTCTTGCCCAGATTGGCGGCGGAGCCCATGGCATCGCGAAACGGGCCGTAAAAAGCGCTCGCGTACTTGGCGCTGTACGCCATGATTTTGGTGTGAATGTGGCCGTGAGCTTCGAGCGCATTGCGGATGGCACCGATGCGTCCGTCCATCATGTCGCTGGGCGCGACGATGTCCACACCGGCCTCGGCTTGCACCAAGGCTTGTCGGGTCAGCACCGCCACAGTGGAGTCGTTGACGATGTAGCCGCTGGCATCCAACAGCCCGTCTTGTCCGTGGCTGGTGAAGGGGTCGAGCGCGACATCGGTGAGCACACCCAAATCAGGAAACTCCTTTTTCAAGGCGCGAACCACCGTGGGCACCAAGCCCTCGGGGTTGAAGGCTTCGCGGCCGTCCTCAAACTTCAAGGCCGCATCGATCACGGGGAACAGTGCCAGCACCGGAACACCCAGCTTGACGCACTCTTCGGCCAGCGGCAAGAGGTTGTCCAGGCTAAGGCGCGACACGCCCGGCATCGACGCCACCGCGTGACTCTGGTTTTGCCCCGCCTGCACAAACACGGGAAAGATCAAATCACTGGGATGAAGCCTGTTTTCGCGCACCATGGCACGGGTAAATTCATCGCGACGCAGGCGGCGCGGCCGGCTCGTGGGGTAAGCGGGAGGTGTGTGCACAGCGGGTTCTTTCCATGGCAAAACATGCCGAAAAATTGTCGGAAAACGCATCTCAAAATGCGTCTTCATCATAGCCGTCGTGCCTTGTTCCTCGCCCTGCTTCACCCCGTATGGGACCCCGCACTTCTCAGCCCGCTTCACGTCACAAAAGACGCCTCGCCATAATCAAGCCATGCTCTGGATCAAAGCCTTTCACATCATCTTCGTTGCCAGCTGGTTTGCTGGCTTGTTTTACCTGCCGCGCATTTTTGTGAACCTCGCCATGGTGCCGGCCGACAGCCATGCCGAACGCGAGCGCTTGTTGCTAATGGGGCGCAAGCTGTACCGCTTCTCCAGCCTGCTGATGGTGTTTGCGCTGGGGTTCGGTTTCTGGGTGTGGTTCGTCAACTTTCGCGGCTACACGGGCGGCTGGCTTCACCTCAAGCTGGCACTGGTCGTGTTGGTGATCGGGTACCACCACATGTGCCGTTCGCTGCTGCGTAAATTCGAGCAGTTCAGCAACACCCGCTCAGAGCGCTGGTTTCGGGTGTTCAACGAGTCGGCGGTGTTGCTGTTTGCTGCGATCGTGATCTTGGTGGTGGTCAAACCGTTTTGAGCACGCTCCTTTGAAGACAGGCTGATGACACGCCATCGCAGCTCGGCCACCTTGTTGGCTTGGATGCTGGCGGGGATCATTGTTTACGCCAGCCTGTACCCCTTCAGCGGTTGGCGCGTCCCGGGTGTCAGTCCATGGGCGTTCTTGAGCTTGCCTTGGCCGCGCTACTGGACCGTCTTTGACGTGGTGGCCAATTTGCTGGGCTACCTGCCGCTGGGGGCTTTGGTGTTTGGCGGCGCCGTGCGCACCGGCCACCCCGCGCGCTATGCGGTCGCCCTGGCCACCGGTGCGTGCTGCGCGTTGTCGCTGGCCATGGAGTGGCTGCAAAACTATTTGCCCCTGCGGGTGTCTTCTAACCTGGACTTGTTCTTGAATGTGACCGGTGGCGGTCTGGGTGTCGCGCTGGCCGCGCTGATTCACCAATGGGGCGCACTCGAGCGTTGGCAAGTGGTGCGCGAACGCTGGTTCATTGCCCGCGGCGCAGGGGGCTTGACTCTGCTGTGTCTGTGGCCGTTGGGCTTGCTGTTCCCCACGCCTGTGCCTCTGGGTCTGGGCCAGGTTCTGACGCGGCTTCGCGACACGCTTGAAGATTGGCTGCAAGGCACCGCGTTGGAAATTCCTGTCGCGTCATTGCTGCATACGAGCCCTGAGCTTGCGACTTCCACATTGGCACCGAGCGGCGAGTTCGCAGCCACGGTCATGGGCTTGCTGGGGCCGTGCTTGTTGGCTTTCAGTATTTCCAAACCCACTTGGCGGCGCGGCCTGCTGGTGTTGGGTTTGTCCGCTGCCGCAGTGGCTGCCACCGCCCTGTCCACCGCCTTGAACTTTGGTCCTCAGCACGCCATGGCATGGCGAACCGATAACGCGGTGGCGGCGCTGTTGGCGGCAATCGTCACTGCCATGTCGCTGGCCTGGGTGCCCCCACGCGCTGCCGCGGCGCTCGGTTTGATGGCCTTGACCGCCCTGGTCGCCTTGGTGGCGCAGGCCCCTTCCGACCCTTACTTTGCCGACAGTTTGCAGGCCTGGGAGCAGGGCCGATTCATCCGATTTCACGGCGCGGCGCACTGGATCGGTTGGTTGTGGCCGTACACCGCGCTGGCTTATTTGCTGGCTCGAATAGGCGCGCAAGACAACTGAGGCGGCTGCGCTTTGCACTCTTCGTAAAATGCCGGTATGAGCTATTACGAACGACACATCTTCTTCTGTCTGAACCAGCGCGACAAAGGCGAGAACGCCTGTGCGCAGCACAACGCGCAAGCAGGTTTTGACCACTGCAAATCGCGGATCAAGGCCGAGAAGCTGAACCATCCCGGCGGCGTGCGCGTGAACAAGGCGGGCTGCCTGGACCGCTGCGCTGGCGGCCCGGTGGCGGTGGTCTACCCCGAGGCGGTTTGGTACACGTTTCTGGACACGGACGACATCGACGAAATCGTCGAGTCGCACCTCAAGAACGGCAAGGTGGTGGAGCGTTTGCTGCTGCCTCCTGACGTGGGCCGCTGATGACTCAGGCTGCGGACTGAGGCCATGGCGCAATGAACGCAAACACCGAAAAGATCCAAATCGCCGGGCCCGCTGGGAGCATCGAATGCGCCGTGGACTTGCCCACGCCCGGCCCAACGTCTGGCGCAGCAGGCACCGCCGTCATCTGCCACCCCCACCCGCAACATGGCGGCACCATGGACAACAAGGTGGTGCAAACATTGGCACGTGCATTTTTGCAATTGGGCTTGCGCTCCGTGCGTTTTAATTTTCGCGGCGTCGGCGCGTCACAGGGCGTGTGGGACGCGGGCCGCGGTGAATTGGACGACGCGATGTGCGTCATCGCGCATTTCTGCAGTCCAGTTGCGGCGCAGTCCCCGCTTTGGGTACTGAGCGGCTTTTCTTTCGGCGCTTACATCGCTTCACAAGCAGCCTTGCAGCTGGGCGATGATGCCAAGCCCGGTCGGATGGTGTTGGTCGGTCCGTCGACCCAAAGGCAGGTGATGCCTGCCGTGCCTGCAGACACCGTGGTGGTGCATGGTGAAACCGACGATGTGGTGCCGCTGTCGGCCACGCTTGATTGGGCGCGGCCTCAAAACTTGCCGGTTATTGTTTTTCCTGGCGTCGGACATTTTTTCCACGGCCAACTGGCCCGGCTGCGGACCGTGGTGGTTCAGCAGATGCAGCCGGTTGCCAACTAGGCGCCTTTGCGGCCCGTCCTCTTTTTTTCCTCGAATGAAAACCTTCTCCCCCATGAACCGTTTGCTTGCTCTGTTTTTGACTTTCGCACTCGCGGGCTTTGCTCAAGCCCAAGCCCCGTTGCCGCCCGAGCTGGCAGCCAAAAGCTACTTGCTGATGGACCTCACCAGCAACCAAAGCCTGGCCGAGCGCAACGCCGATGAACCAGCCGACCCGGCTTCGCTGACCAAGCTGATGAGCGCCTACGTCGTCTTCACCGCGCTGCGCAATAAAAAAATCGCTCTGGAGCAAAAGCTGTCGGTGTCCAAACGCGCTTGGGACGAACGCAAGGCGGGCGGCTCGCTGATGTTCATCGACACCACCATGACCCCAACGGTCGACGAGTTGCTGCGCGGTGAAATTGTCGCCTCGGGCAACGACGCCGCCGTGGCGCTGGCCGAAGGTGTTGCAGGTTCTGTCGAGCAATTTGTGGCCATGATGAACCGCCAGGCCCAAGCCTGGGGCTTGAAGAACACGGTCTTCAAAAACGTCACCGGATTGACAGAAGCCGGCCACAAAAGCACGGCACGCGACCTGGCAGTCGTGGCCACTAATTTAATCCGCGACTTCCCCGAGTTCTACACCTACTACGCCATCAAAGAATACAAATACAACAACATCAGTCAGCCCAACCGCAACCTGCTGCTGCGCCGCGACCCCAGCGTGGACGGCATGAAAACTGGATACACCGAAGCGGCGGGCTACTGCCTGATTGCCAGCGCGCAGCGCGAATTTCCCAATGGCAAACGGCGCCTGCTCAGCGTGGTGCTGAACACCACGTCAATGCAAGCGCGCGCCGATGAGAGTCAGAAATTATTGAACTGGGGCTACCAGGCTTTTGACGCTGTGCGCTTGTTTGAAGACAGCAAAGCCATGGCCACCGTGCCGGTGTGGAAGGGCAAAGCGAACGAGGCCCGACTGGGTGCGACAGGAGCCGTGTTCATCACCGTGCCCAAAGGCGAGGGCGGCAAGCTGAAGACCACCATTTCGCGCACCGACCCCTTGATAGCACCGCTCGGCAAAGGCCAACGCGTGGGCATGTTGAAGATCACCACCGAGTCGGGCACCGCGGTTGCCGAGCTGCCCTTGGTGGCGCTGGACGGAGTGGAGCAGGCCGGGGTGATGGGCCGCGCATGGGACGCCATTCGGCTGTGGATCAAGTAAGCTTAATTTCCAACTGCGGAGCACGTCATGACGCCCCTTCCCGACACTTTGTGTTACCTGAACGGTGACTACAGCCCAGTGAACCAAGCCAAGGTGTCGGTGCTCGACCGCGGCTTTATTTTCGGTGACGGCATTTACGAGGTGGTGCCTGTTTATGGCCGCAAGTTGTTTCGCTTTGACGAACACATGGCGCGCCTGGGTCGCAGCCTGGAGAAGACGCGCATCGCCAATACCGCCACCGTGGCGCAGTGGTTGGAGCGTTGCCGCCACTTGGTGGCCAGCCACGCCGCCAACGATCAAATCGTCTACATCCAGGTCACACGTGGCGTGGCCATTCGTGACCATGTCATGCCGAGCAACGTCGAGCCGACCGTGTTCATGATGGTCAGCGAGATGAAAACGCCGTCTGCCGAACAGCGCCACCGCGGCGTCACCTGCGTGACCGCACGCGATTTTCGTTGGGAGCGCGGCGACATCAAAAGCACGTCGCTGCTGGGCAACGTGATGGCGCGCCAGATGTCAGCCGACCACTCGGCGCTAGAGACCGTGATGTTTCGGGACGGCTTCCTCACCGAGGCCGCCGCCAGCAATGTATGGGTGGTGACCGAAGGCGCGGTGCTGGGACCGCCCAAAAGCAGCCATGTGCTCGAAGGCATCCGTTACGAGCTGATCCGCGAGCTTTGCGAAGAAGAAGGCATTGCCTTCAACCTGCGCCCCATCTCGGAAGCCGAGGTGATGGCCGCTGACGAAATCATGCTCAGCTCAGCCACCAAAGAAGTTTTGCCGGTGACGATGCTCGACAGCACGGCGGTCGGCCACGGCGCGATGCGCGGCAAGCCCGGCCCGGTGTATGCCAAGCTGCACGCCGCGTATCAACGGGCCAAAGCGGTTCAGTCGATCTGAGGCCCACCATTTGCCGCAACGCCTGTGACGTGACGTGACGTGATGTAAGAACAGACCATGACAGACATGACACCCCCCGCTTTACCTGCAACTCCACCAGCAACTCCAGCCGCGATTCCACCAGAGCAGTCGCTGATCGATTACCCGTCGAACTTCCCCATCAAAGTGATGGGTCTGAACGTTGACGGCTACGTCCATGCCATGACGCGCATTGCCGAACATTTCGACCCCAACTTCGACGCCAGGACAGTGGAATTGCGCCCCAGCAAAGGCGACAAATACCTGGGTGTCACGCTGCACATCACCGCGACAAGCCGCGAACAGCTCGACGAGCTCTACCGCACGCTGAGCACGCACCCGATGGTGAAAATGGTGCTCTAGGACCAAGTTTCAAACAACAAAAAGCCACCCGAAGGTGGCTTTTTAATGAGCGCCGAAAAACTCAGTCGGCGTACTGACCCGCGGCCTTGATGATCGGGCCCCATTTATTGATCTCGGCTTCCACAAACTTCTTGTGCTCGGCGCCGTTCAAGCGCGCATCGGTGATGATCACTGCGCCCAAAGCCTCTTGGCGCTTGATGAAGTCAGCATCGTTCAGCGCCGTTTTCAGGGCCGCGTTCAGCTTGTCCACCACGGCCTTGGGCGTGCCTTTGGGGGCATACAAGCCGTGCCACACACTGACGTTGAAGCCCTTCAAACCCGACTCGTCCATCGTCGGCAATTTGGCCAGCGCCGGTGTGGTCAACCGCTTGGCGGTGGTGACCGCAAACGCCTTGACTTTGCCACCTTCAATTTGGCTGGATGTGTTGGTGGATTGGTCGCACATCAAATCAACCTGGCCACCCAACAAATCGGTCATCGCGGGTGCCGTGCCTTTGTAGGGCACGGTGGTCATGTCGGTTTTAGTGGCTTGCTGGAACAACAAACCGCAGAGGTGCGAGGCGGCACCCAAGCCAGCATTCGCGAGGTTGATCTTGCCTTTATTGGCGTCCATCCACTTCAGCAATTCGGCCATGTTGTTGGCCGGCAGACCGGGCTTGCCGATCAGCGTCATCGGTACTTCGTTGATCATGCCGAGGTACTCGAAATCTTCGAGCGTCTTGTAGGTCATGTTGCGGTACAGCGCCGGCGACGTGCTCATGCCGATGTGGTGCAGCAGCAGGGTGTAACCATCGTTGGACGCTTTCGCTGCACGGGCCGCGCCCAGCGTGCCGCCGGCACCGCCAACGTTCTCGATGATGATGCTCTGGCCGCCCATGGGCTTGCGCATGGCTTCGGCCAGGTCGCGTGCCACCTTGTCGGTCGGACCACCGGCCGTGAAAGGCACGACGATGGTGACGGGCTTGTCGGGGTACTCAGCGCGGGCGGGGGAGACGCTGACGGTGGCGGCGAGCGCCGTGATCGTCAACGCCAACGCGGCGCGTGCTGCAGTGGTTTTCATAGCGTTCATGTCATGCGTCCTGGTCAGTAAAAAAACTAGTGTGATTGTCTGCAAAACGGCGCGAATCGCAGGCGCGGAAACTACCTAGTCGGGCAAATCGACAGCGCTGGTTTGAGACACACGCCACCTTCACACGTAAAAATCACACCCAAAGGTCACAGGTAAAAATTTACACGTAAAGGTCAGACCAAAAGGTGATGCCAAAAGGTCAAACGTAAAGCCGCGCATCCTCGATCACTTTGCCGTCGTTCGGAAGACTTCCCACCTCGCAAAGATGCACCTCGCTGCGCAGCTTGGTGATGTCGCGAATGCTGTTGGCCAATTTGAGGGCCAAGCCTTCGGGTGCGCCGCTCACCTCGACGTGCAGGGCCATGCTGTCGTTGGCCATTTCGCCACTGACGACCAAGCGCGCTTTTTTGACCTCGGGGAAGCGTCGCACCACCTCGGCCACTTGACTAGGATGCACAAACATGCCGCGCACCTTGGCGGTCTGGTCGGCACGGCCCATCCAGCCATTGATGCGCACATTGCTGCGGCCTGTGGGGCAGGTGCCGGCCATCACGGCCGACAGGTCACCGGTGCCGAAGCGGATCAACGGATAGTCAGGGTTGAGGGTGGTCACCACAACCTCGCCGACTTCGCCGTCGGGCACGACATCGCCGGTGCCGGGGCGCACGATCTCGACAATCACGCCTTCGTCGAGCACCAGCCCTTCGCGAGCCGGCGTCTCAAAGGCGATGAGGCCGAGGTCGGCCGTCCCGTAGCTTTGGTAAGCGTTGATGCCACGCTGCGTGAACCAATCGCGCAGAGAGGGCGGAAACGCCTCACCGCCGACCGATGCCTTGGTGAGTGAGGGCAAGGCCACACCCATCTCGGCAGCTTTTTCAAGGATGAGTTTCAAGAAGCTGGGCGTGCCGATGTAGCCCGCCGGCTGCAGGTCGGCCATGACTTGCACTTGCTGTTCGGTCTGGCCCACGCCGCCTGGAAACACCGTGCAGCCCACCGCATGAGCGCCGGTTTCCATCATCAAACCAGCGGGTGTGAAGTGATAGCTGAAACAGTTGTGCGCCAGGTCACCGGCGCGAAAACCCGCCGCGAAAATGGCGCGGGCCATGCGCCAGTAATCGGGGCGAGCAGTTTCGGGCTCGAAGATGGTGCCGGGCGAGGCATAGACGCGCAAAGCGCGGCCCGCGCGCTGCGAGTGAGCAGCACCCCAACCCACAGTGGCGTAGCCGCCGAACACATCGGTGCTGCGCTTTTCCGTTTGGCGGGCTTCTTTTTGACGCACAAGAAGTTCCGACTTGCGGGTAACAGGCAAGGTCGCCAGCGCCGCGCGCGAACCGATGGCCGCCAAGTCGTGGCCCCGCAACAATTCGGTGAAGGCGCTCGCATGCCGAACCGCGTGCGCCAACTGCAGCGGCAAAGCCGCCATGAGCTGGGCCTCTCGTACCGCAGGAGCGCGTGTCTCCAGCGTGTCGTAGTGCGAACTGTCTTGAGGTTTGTGGTGCGTGTTCATGGGCGGTGAGTTGGATGCAGTTGTCTCATCAATCGTCTGCGCGATCGGCCCGCAGGGCGCGCAATTTAGTGTCTTCGAGCAATTTGCGCTGAGCCAGCGGAGAAGTCAGTGGATAACGGTCAAACCCGCTGCCACTGGTTTTTTTCAGATCGGCGACCAGCTCGCCGCCCTCATCGTGAAAGTGCAAAAACGCCGCACTTCGGCAGTAGAAGACGCCCGGCTGTTTTTCTTTCAAGGTCTTGATGTCACGCAATTGCCGCAGCAACGGCAACACCGATTGCAAAGCGTCGGGACTGGCGTGCGCCATGTTTTTTGCCTCCTGCTTCAACGAACTGCCCGATTCAATCAACCAGCTCACCGCCCAACAGTTACCGCTATCAAAGAAGCTTGCTCAAGCCGTCAACAGACCGTTGACGCGCCTCACGTAAGCCGCCGGGTCTTCCAAATGACCGCCTTCGGCCAGTACCGCCTGGTCAAACAATATGTTGGCCAGGTCCTCGAAGTGCGCGCTGCCTTCCAGGCGCTTGACCAGCGCATGTTCGGCGTTCACTTCCAGAGTGGGCAAAACCATCGGCGCGCTTTGACCGGCCTGCTTGAGCATGCGCGCCAAGTGGCCGCTCATGTCGCCTTCCTCCACCACCAGACAGGCCGGTGAATCGACCAGGCGGGTGGTGATGCGCACGTCTTTGGCGCGCGACTTCAACGCCTCTTTCAGCTTGTCCAGCATGGGCTTGAAGGCGGTGGCGGCTTCTTCGGCTTGCTGTTTTTCGGCTTCGTCTT
>JBBRGA010000126.1:0-10128 GCA_038241115.1 Burkholderiales bacterium
AGTCAGGTCGAACAAGTTTTTGATGGGTGTGCTCATGAGGTCTCCGGACGTTGGTTTGGGTTTGGGTTTGGGTTTGGGTTCTGTCGCTTGTGCGCTCAGCGAAAAAGCACGGGGAGCCTGTTCGAGGCTTGGTGAAGCTTCATTTCAATCAAGACTCGGCCGGTTCAAACCGCTGTGATCGCGCCGTTTGAAGCGCTCACGACTTCGTGATCCAGCACGTTGCGGGTCTCGCGCAAGGGCCCTAACTGCGCGCTGATGGCTTTGTGGTGAGGGTGCGTTTGATATGCGTCCAGCGCACCAGCGTCAGTGAACAGCGAGTTCAGAAGCACATCCACATTGGCGTCAAACTCCGCAGAACGGGTGCTGACCTCAAACTCGAGCATGCCGGGAACCAGGCCCGCGCAGGTGTCGAGCAGGTCCTTGAAATGTGCGGCGTTGCTCGCGTCCAGCAGTTTCCACATCACCACGTGTCGAATCATCGCGGGTCCTTGCGGCTGGCCCGAACAAACACCAAGCCGGCACCGAAGACCGCCAACAGTGCGCCCACCAACGCGATGGGCCAACCCAAGCTGTCATCGGTTTTCTGAATGACCAAGCCCAGCACGACCGACAACAAACCGCCGTAGATCAGCACCCAAATCAGCTTGCCCAAGGTAGCGTTGGACACGCTCAGAACCACTCGGCTGCCATGCTGCGGCACGTGTCGTCACGCGTCGTGACCACGCTCAACCAAGCCTCAATGCGCGGCAGCTCGTAGTGGAAAAAGTAGGTGGTTGCCGCCAGCTTGCCTTGCAGCGCGTTCCGTTGATTTGCGTCGGAGCCGGCGCTGCCTTCAAGCGCTTCTTGCGCGCACAGCGCCACGTCAAGCCACATCCAAGCTAAGACAGTGTGACCAAACGCCTGCAGATACGGAGTCGCGTTGGCCAGTGCTTCGACAGGCTCGCCGGTCGCCCAGGCCGCTTGAGTTGCACGTTGCAGCGAGCTCAAAGCAGCAGTCAAGGCGGCCGCGTGCGTCGCCAAACTGGGTACCTCGGCGGCCCTGTGGGCAGTGGCGAGGACGGTGTCGGCCAACAGCTTGAAACCCGCGCCACCTTGCATCACGACTTTGCGACCCAGAAGGTCGAGTGCCTGTATGCCGTGCGTGCCTTCGTGGATCATGTTCAGGCGGTTGTCACGCCAATACTGTTCCACCGGGAAGTCACGGGTGTAGCCGTAACCACCCAGCACTTGAATGGCCAGACTGTTGGCCTCGACGCACCATTCACTGGGCCAACTTTTGGCGATGGGTGTGAGCATTTCCAACAGCAAACCGGCTTCTTTGGCAGCCGAAGCATCTCCGGTGTGCAACTCGTCGACCAAACGCGCGCAGTACAAAGTCAACGCCAGCGCGCCTTCGCAGTAGCTTTTTTGCGCCAGCAACATGCGCTTGATGTCGGCGTGCTCGATGATGGCCACTTGCGGTTTCGAAGCGTCTTTGCCTCCCGCGTCGATGGTGCGACCCTGAGGCCGCATTTTGGCGTAGTCCAAGCTGGCCTCGTAGCCGGCGTAGCCCAACATCGCCGCGCCCAGCCCCACAGCAATGCGCGCCTCGTTCATCATGTGAAACATGCAGCGCAGGCCGTCGCCGGTTTGGCCCACCAAATAGCCGATGGCACCCGCGCCGTTTTGAGATGCACCGTTGCTCACACCCGCGCGAACAGGAAATTTGCCTTCGCCAAAATTCAACAAAGTGTTTGGCATGCCGCGATAACCGAGCTTGTGGTTCAGGCCCGCCAGTGCCACGTCATTGCGCTCGCCGGTGAGCTCACCGTGTTCGTCCACCAACTTTTTGGGCACGATGAACAGCGAAATGCCTTTGGTGCCGGGTGTCAGTTTGCCGTCTGCACCAGGAATTTTTGCCAGCACCAAGTGAATGATGTTTTCGGTCAGCTCGTGCTCACCGTTCGATATCCACATCTTGTTGCCGCGCAGCCGGAAGCGCGCGCCTAAGGGATCGAATTCAGACTCCACACCGTCGGGCACTGCGCGCGTCACGATGTCTGACAAGCTGGAGCCAGCCTGCGGCTCACTTAGGCACATCGTGCCTGCGAAACGGCCCGAAAAATTCTGCTGCGCAAACACCTTTTTTTGCAACGCCGAGCCGTGCGCCATCAACAAATTTGCGCTGCCGCTGGTCAGCATGCTGCCGCCGCCCAGTGCGATGGCGGCCTTCGAGAAAAAGCTGTTGGCCGCCATCTCCAACACACAGGGCAACTGCATGCCGCCGATGTCGTAGTCCTGCGCCGCCGCCATCATCCCCGACTCGATGTAAGCATCGGCGGCTGCCTTGCTCGGCGCTGGCAAATGCACTTTTTCGCCGTCGAACCAAGGCTCTTCGGTGTCGCCCAGACGGTTGAAAGGCGCGAACTTCTCACGCGCAATTTTTTCGCAGGTGTCGAGCACGCTGTCGAAGGTTTCGCGCGAGTGATCGGCAAAGCGCGTTCGCATTTGCAGCGATTCGACCTTGAGCCAGTGGTAGAGCAAAAAGTCGGCGGTTTGACGATAGGTCATGGGGGTTTGGGTTTAAACCCCGCGCTTTGCAAGACACCGATGCCATGCGTTGGCCTTCGACACCTCAGCGCGAGCGGGGAAGCTGTCAACGGTGGGGTGGGGTTGATCCGCGAAATTCAACGCAAGTCAAAAAATATCACAGCACCTCAAACACACCCGCCGCGCCCATGCCGCCGCCGATGCACATGGTCACGCACACCAACTTGGCGCCGCGCCGTTTGCCTTCGATCAAAGCGTGGCCCGTGAGTCGTTGGCCACTGACGCCGTAAGGGTGACCCACCGCAATCGCACCACCGTTGACGTTGAGTTTTTCCATCGGAATACCCAAGGTGTCGGCGCAGTAAAGAACCTGCACCGCAAACGCTTCGTTGAGCTCCCAAAGGTCAATGTCTGACACCTTCAAACCCAAACGCTTCAGCACTTTGGGCACGGCGAAAACCGGGCCTATGCCCATCTCGTCGGGCTCGCAGCCTGCCACTGCAAAGCCAAGGAATCGGCCCAGCGGCTGCAAGCCTTTTTTCTCGGCCAGCGTTTCATTCATCAACACGCAGGCGCCGCCGCCGTCACTGAATTGGCTGGCATTGCCTGCCGACACCACCCCACCGGGGAACACCGATTTGATTCCAGCCACCGCCTCATAGGTG
The DNA here is from genome assembly GCA_038241115.1 of Burkholderiales bacterium. Classification (GTDB taxonomy): domain Bacteria; phylum Pseudomonadota; class Gammaproteobacteria; order Burkholderiales; family Burkholderiaceae_C; genus JANYJJ01. The sequence continues at coordinate 3,195 of JBBRGA010000126.1, forward strand.
GTGCCTTTGCGCAGGCCTTCGTCGGCGCTGATGGTGACTTCTTTGGTGCGCAACCCCAGCGCGGCGTCGGCAACGCCCATCATGACGGTGCAGCTCACCATTTCGGCAGCAAACAAGCCAGCCTCCTGCGCAGCGCAAGCCTTTTGCTGGCTGGCTGCGCCGTAGTGGTCCATGCGGTCTTTGTCGACCTTGTAGCGCTTGCCGACCTGTTCGGCGGTTTGCAGCATGTTCCAGTAAATTTCTGGCTTGTGCTCTTGCAGCCACGGGTCGGCACCCATGTGTCGGTTGGCTTCGTTTTGAACGCACGAAATGCTTTCCACGCCGCCGCCAATGTAGATGTCGCCTTCACCGGCGATGATGCGTTGCGCGGCCATCGCGATGGTTTGCAAACCGCTCGAGCAAAAGCGATTGACTGTCATGCCGCCGGTGGTGACGGGCAAGCCCGCGCGCAGCGCAATCTGACGAGCAATGTTGCCGCCTGTAGCACCTTCAGGCGTGGCGCAGCCCATGATGACGTCGTCGACTTCAGCAGCCTCGATGTCAGCGCGCTCGACGGCGGCCTTCACAGCAAACCCACCCAATGTGGCGCCGTGTGTCATGTTGAAGGCACCCTTCCAGCTTTTGGCCAGAGGGGTACGGGCGGTAGAAACGATCACGGCGCGGGTCATGGGAGGCTCCTGAAATTAGGCAGTAATTGCGGCTGAACTGGCCGTGTCGTCGCTCTTGTCGAGCATGGCGGTCGATGACTTGTAAATGCTGTTTTTCGGCTGCCCAAACACGCGCCGAACCATGGGTTCGAATTCGCTCATCGGCAAAGTCTCAGCAGCGGGATTGAACGCAGGGTTGTCAAACAAATCGCAAAACTCGGCCGTGCGCTCGTAATGCGCGTGACCGGCAAACTGGTCGCGCAAGTCGCGGTTCAAACCGATGTGGTGAAAAAAGTAGTAGCCCTGAAAGATGCCGTGGTTTTGCACCATCCACAAATTGGCTTCGCTCACAAAAGGCTTGAGGATGGCGGCTGCAATGTCGAAGTGGTTGTAAGTTCCCAGGGTGTCGCCGATGTCGTGGAACAGCGTGCACACCACGTACTCTTCATCTCGCCCTGCCCTCAAAGCATTCGTGGCGGTTTGCAGAGAGTGGGTGTAGCGGTCTACCGGAAAGCCGCCGTAATCGCCTTCCAGCACCTTCAAGTGCGCCATCAAACGGTCAGGCAGTTGACGGGCAAAAGGCAGATATTCACCGCCAATCTTTTGCCAATCAGCCGGTGTGCTGTCTTGCATTCGAGTGAACGTAGCGCGGTCATTCATGGTGGGCTCCTGGCGATGAAGGCTTCGGACGATCTCTTACAAAGGCGGTCAGCTGAAAGACCGGCCTTCAGCGACCAGCTTTGTAATCAAGGGCGCTGGTACCCAGAACGATGCGTCGTCCAGCGGATTGGCTGCAAAGCGCTTCATCGCTGCGGCCACGTTGAACAAGCCAACCGTGTCGGCGTAGCACATCGGGCCGCCGCGGTGCAGTGGGAAGCCATACCCGGTGAGATAGACCATGTCAATGTCGCTGGCCTTGGAGGCGATGCCTTCTTCGACGATCTTGGCACCTTCATTGACCAAGGAGTACACCAAACGGTGGACGATTTCGTCGTCAGAGATTTTGCGTGGCTTGACGCCCAAGGTCGCACGGTGTTTTTCGATCATGTCCACCACAGCCCCACTCGGAATGGCATCGCGTTTGCCCACGACATAGTCATACCAACCGGCCCCGGTCTTTTGGCCGTATCGCCCCATCTCGCACAGCAGATCGGCAGTTTTGCTGTAGCGCATGCCGGGCTTTTCAAGGTAGCGGCGTTTGCGAATGGCCCAGCCAATGTCGTTGCCCGCCAGGTCGCCCATGCGGAACGGGCCCATGGCAAAACCAAACTTTTCCACCGCTTTGTCGACCTGCTGCGGCGTGCAACCTTCTTCCAACAGGAAGCCAGCCTGGCGCGAATACTGCTCGATCATGCGGTTGCCGATGAAGCCGTCGCACACACCCGAAACCACGCAAGTTTTCTTGATTTTTTTGCCAATTTGCATCACCGTGGCCAGCACGTCTTTGCCTGTTTTGGCGCCACGCACCACTTCTAGCAGCTTCATCACATTGGCAGGACTGAAGAAGTGCATTCCGATCACATCTTCCGGGCGCGTGGTGAACGCGGCAATTGCGTTGACGTCGAGCGTGGAGGTGTTGCTTGCCAAAATGGCCCCGGGTTTCATCACCGCGTCGAGCTGCTTGAAAACCTGCTCTTTGACGCCCATTTCTTCGAACACGGCTTCGATCACCAAGTCGGCGTCTTTGATGCCGTCGTACGTCAACGTCGTCGTCAGCAAGGCCATGCGCTGCTCGTACTTGTCTTGCTTGAGCTTGCCTTTTTTGACTTGCGATTCGTAATTTTTACGGATGATGGCCAAGCCCTTGTCCAGAGCCTCTTGCTTCATTTCCAGCATGACGACCGGCAAGCCGACATTCAAAAAATTCATGCTGATGCCGCCGCCCATGGTGCCTGCACCTATGACCGCGACTTTGGCGATGTTGCGGGTCGGGGTGTCCGCCGGCACATCAGGAATTTTCGTGGTGGCGCGGTCGGCGGTGAAGACATGGCGCAGGGCTTTTGACTCAGACGTGAGCATCAACGCGCCGAACAACTCGCGCTCAAACTTCATGCCCTCGTCGAACTTCATGCGCACCGAAGCCGCCACTGCTTCCACGCACTTCAACGGCGCGGGGAAGTTTTTCGACATTCCGCCGACCATGTTGCGCGTGAACTGGAAGTACGCATCGGCATTCGGGTGGCTGGCTTTGAGATCCCGCACCAACGGCAGTGGGCGTACCGCACTGACTTCAATCGCGTAGGCGACGGCCCCCGCCATCAAATCGCCGTCGATGATTTTTTGGAACAGCTTTTGATCAGGCACTGCGGCCAACATTTCGCTTTTCACAGGCTCGCCGCTGACGATCATGTTGAGCGCGTTTTCCACACCCAACACGCGCGGCAGACGCTGCGTGCCACCTGCCCCGGGCAGCAAACCGAGTTTCACTTCAGGCAAAGCCACCAGTGCTCCGGCAGAGGCCACTCGATAGTGGCAGCCCAAAGCCAACTCCAAACCACCACCCATGCACACGGTGTGCACGGCAGCGACGATGGGTTTGCTGCTGGCTTCCAGAGCGGAAATTACCGTCAACAAATTCGGCTCTGCCAGCGCTTTCGGCGAACCAAATTCGCGGATGTCGGCACCCCCTGAAAACGCCTTTCCGGCTCCAGTAATGACGATGGCTTTGACGTCGCCGTCAAGCAAGGCCTTTTCCAGACCCGCAGTAATGCCCAGGCGCGTTGCGTGGCCCAAACCGTTGACTGGCGGGTTGTCGAGTGTGATGACGGCAACGCTGCCGCGAACTTCGTAGTTGGCGCTCATGGGGTGTTACTCACTGGGTGGAAATCGAAAAGAAGAAGGACGGAACAACAAAAATAGAACGACCGTTTTATTTTAAGTTTGTCGCCAAAGCGCGGGTTGTCTCTGCTGCGACATGGTGTGAAGCGGGCCTGAGAACCAACGCCTCCACTTCAACTGCGAGTAAGTCTCGCGCGGCAACCGCATACGAAGCCGGCAACAGCGATGCTCAGACTTCCAGCCATTCCTTTCGAATGACGGCGTCTGCGCGAAGCTCAGTGGGTGTACCTTCAAAAACGATAGCGCCGTGCCCCATCACGTAACAGCGCTGCGAAATAGCAAGCGCGATAGTGAGCTTCTGTTCCACCAGCAGCACAGACACACCCCGATCTTTCAGCGTGTTCAAGTAGTTGGCTACCAATTCAACAATTTTCGGTGCCAAACCCTCGGTGGGCTCGTCAATCATGATGAGGTCGGGATCGCCCATCAAAGTACGGCACAGGGTGAGCATTTGCTGCTCGCCGCCCGACATCACGCCCGCTGCGGTGTGTTGGCGCTCCTTCAAACGCGGGAACATTTGATACATGTCGTCGAAAGACCAGCGCACCTTTTTATTTTTGTTTGATCCGCCGCTGCGCTTCTCGCCAAGCATCAGGTTTTGGTGCACGGTGAGCTTGGGAAAAATATCTCGGTTTTCAGGCACATAGCCGATGCCAAGGTGAGCAATCTCAAACGGTTTGGCACCCACCAATTGCCGGTCGTTCCAAGTTACCGAGCCCTGCGTATCGACCAGGCCCATGATGGCTTTGACCGTGGTGGAACGACCGGAGCCATTGCGGCCCAACAAGCTGACGATTTCTCCGGGTTTGACGTCCAGGGTGACGCCGTGCAGCACATGACTCTTGCCGTAATACGCGTGGACTTCGTTGAGTTTCAACATTCTCAGTGACCCCCTGCTTCTTGAACATCGGCTTGCTGCCCATCGGCAAGGACCGCGCCCAAGTAAGCCTCTTGCACCTTGGCGTTCGCGCGCACGGCGTCGGGCACGTCAAAGGCAATTACTTCGCCGTAGACGAGAACGGCAATTTTGTCGGCCAAGCCAAAAACAACACCCATGTCGTGCTCCACCGTCAACAGGGTTTTGCCCACCGTGATCTCGCGTATCAATTGAATAAAGCGCGCCGTTTCGCTCAGGCTCATGCCGGCGGTGGGCTCGTCCAACAAAATCACCTCAGCTCCTCCGGCAATAGTGATGCCAATTTCCAAGGCGCGCTGCTCTGCATAGGTCAAATTCATGGCAAGCACGTCTCGCTTGCGGTCGAGCTTGATCATTTTCAGCACCTCATCGGCGCGTTCATTTGCGTCACGCAGGTCGGCCAAAAACTTCCAAAACGCGTAGCGGTAACCCAGCGACCACAACACAGCGCAGCGAATGTTTTCAAACACCGAGAGCCGCGTAAACAAGTTGCTGACCTGGAAGCTCCTTGCCAAGCCCATTCGGCTGATTTCAAATGGCTTCAGTCCGTCGATGCGCTGACCATGCAGGCGTATCTCACCGCTGGTGGGGCCGAAACGGCCGCTGATGAGGTTGAACAAGGTCGACTTGCCCGCACCGTTCGGACCGATGATGGCCACGCGTTCACCGGGACGCACTTGCAAACTGCTGCCGCGAATGATTTCGGTCTTGCCAAAGCTCTTGCGCAAATCGATCAACTCGACAGCGAATTCAGCTTTTGCATTGCTGACTTTGGAGGTTGAAGTTGCCGCGCTTATGGAGGCCGACTTGGAGCTCATGGTGGCGACATTCGTACTCATGCCGCTTCCTTGCGCTTGATGTCTTTTTCGATGTCGGTTTGAATTTCGCTCCATTCGACGGCGAATCGACGACGCGTCACTTCAAACAGTCCTATGCCGCACAGCATCACCATCGCCGCGCCAAACCAACTGTCGAAGCCGCTGGCGTTCAAGCGCACGCCAAGGAAATTCAACTCTGGCCCCATCGCCGCGCCGAGCTGGCGGTGATAGATCATTTCGATGATTGCGGCCGCGCCGGCCAAGGCCACAGCCAAAGTGCCGCCAAGTGCGAGATAAGAAGGCCACAGTTTGCGCAGTTTTCCGTAGGCGGCCACCCGCAGATTCATCATGATCAAACTCGCGATGCCGCCCGGTGCGTACATCACCATAAACAAAAAGATCAGACCCAAATAAAGCAACCAGGCCTTGGTGAATTCTGAGAACAGCACAAAGGCCGCCACCATCAAAACCGCACCAATCATCGGACCGAAAAAGAAAGTGGCGCCGCCCAAGAAGGTGAACAACAAGTAAGCGCCCGAGCGGCCCGCGCCCACCACCTCGGCGGTGACGATCTCGAAACTCAAGGCCCCCAAACCGCCCGAAACGCCCGCAAAAAACCCGGCAATGATGAATGAGAAGTACCGCACTTTTTGCGTGCTGTAACCGATGAATTCAACCCGCTCGGGGTTGTCGCGAACGGCGTTCAGCATGCGCCCCAACGGTGTGCGGGTGTAGGCAAACATGGCGGCGACACAAATGAAGGTGTACAGCGCGATCAGGTAATAAACCTGTATCTGCGGCCCGAAGCTGATCCCAAAAACCGGAGTGCCGGTGACGCGATTGCCCGCCACACCGGCTTCGCCACCGAAAAACTCAGAGAACATCAGCGACATGGCGAACACCAGTTCGGCCATTCCCAAGGTGATCATGGCGAAGGGCGTGCCCGACTTTTTCGTGGTGACGTAGCCCAACACCACCGCGAAGCCCATGCCTGCCAAGCCGCCGACCAAAGGCACCAAGCTCACAGGTATCGGCAGTGCGCCCCTTGTGACGGCATTGAGTGCGTGGATGGCCGCGTAGGCGCCCAGCCCGGTGTATACAGCGTGCCCAAAGCTGAGCATGCCACCTTGACCCAACAGCATGTTGAACGACAGGCAGGCGATGATCGCAATGCCCATCTGCGACAACATGGTCGCCGAAAGGCTGCTGGTAAAAATTAACGGTGCCACGATCAGGACCAGCGCGAACAAGCCCCAAACGACGATGCGGCCTGTGTTTTGCGGCTGGAAGCTGATGGTTCTCAGGCTCGCGGTCTGAGGCGCGTTAGTTGCGGACGTATTCATGTGCTCAATCCTCCCGCGTGCCCAACAAGCCCTTGGGCCTGAAGATAAGGATAAGCACCAAAAACAGGTAGGGCAGGATGGGTGCGATTTGCGATACGGTGAGTTTCATCAGTGAATTTTCTTTGGCCGCGGCACTGACTGACATGCCAAGCTGCTGTGTTAGAGCCAGCACGGAGTAGTCAACTGCTACCGCAAAAGTTTGGATCACGCCGATCAGGATGGATGCCAGAAAAGCCCCTGACAACGAGCCCATGCCGCCAACCACCACGACCACAAAAATCACCGAGCCGACCGTTGCCGCCATGGCCGGCTCGGTCACGAACGTGCTGCCGCCGATCACACCGGCGAGGCCGGCGAGCGCCGAGCCGGCAC
>JBBRGA010000127.1:0-10106 GCA_038241115.1 Burkholderiales bacterium
TGGCCCGATAAAGCTTGTCAATGTGGACGTTGTGACGCTTGCAGTAAGGGCAATAAGTTTCCCAAAAAACCACCACTGCCGCCTGACCTTGCCACGACCGCGGTGACAGCGTACCGCCGCCTAAAAGTTCAATCGGCGGCCACTCGACGGCAACTGAAGGGATTGCGGATTGAGGCAGCACCCAACTTGGTGTCACCGCACAGCAGCACGCTGCTGCAAAGTCACGCCGCTTCACTTCGCACCCTGTTGTTCAAGCAGCAAATACGTATTGAACGCATTCATTCGGTTGGCCGCGCGAAACAGCGGCATGTGCTCGAAGCGCGACCAATCGGCCTTGGCATAGGCCTCTTCGAAAGGCTCCAGATCGGCAGCAGCCTGCGCCATGGTCTTGCGCAAATACACCAAGTAGTCGCGCGTCAAAAGCAGATCGGCCAGAGGCGCATCGGACACGGAGCCGTGACCCGGCACGATGGTGGTGGGCTTCAAATCAATCAAGCTTTGCAGCGACTCAATCCACTGGCGACTGTCGGCTTCACCGACAAAGGGTATGCGTCCGCGAAACACCAAATCACCGGCAAACAAAACGCCACGCTGCGGTACGAATACCGCCAGGTCTTCGGCCGTGTGCGCTGGGCCCACGTGGCGCAGCACAAAGTCGAAGCTGCCCACCCGCAACGTGGTTTCTTCAGCGCTCAACCAGCGGTCTGCTGCGATCAATTGCGTCTGCGCGTCCACCCAAGGCGCCAGCTCTTGACGACTGGCCTGAAGCCTTCTCTGCGCCGCATCAGACTGCAGATATTCCCTGCCGCTTGCATGCGCAACGATGCTGGCGCCTAGCGCCTTGAACGCTTGCAGGCCGTAGATGTGGTCGGCGTGATAGTGGGTCACGATCACAAAGCGGATGGGTTGCGGCGTGACCCGTCGAACCTCGGCAATCAGTTCGGTGGCCAACGCGGGCGAGCCCAAAGCATCCACCACCACCACGCCGTCGTCGGTGACTACAAAGCCTGCGTTAGAGATGAAATTGCGGTTGGCGCTGCTGCCTAAAGCAGCTTCACCTTGCACAAAATAGACGCCGTCAGCGACGCGCTCTGCTTTCATGGCGCGGGCGGTGTCGGCAGCGATTGCGGCCGATGCCCAAACGGCGACAAGGCAGCCGAAGCCTGATGCGATGCAGCGGAGAAGGCGTTGGTTTGTGCGAATCATGTTTCAGAGCCGTGACCTGGTGCCGCGATTGCTTGCCTGGATTGCGTGCCTGGATTGCGGATGGGCTTGATTCGGGTAAGCGCTAGCCTCCGACAGGGCCCTATTGTTGCTCCGCCGCCAGTAAAGTCGGGGCGCTGCGCTACGGCTTTTCACGAGAATCACAAGCGCGGTTTGTTTGATATCGAAGAAAAGGCTGAACCAGACCCACTTCCAATCAAGGAAATCCCGCACATGAAGTTCATTCCAAGTCTTTCCTTCTTCGCCGTCAGTGGCGCATTTTTGTCGTTGGCGCTGGCCCCAAACGCGCAAGCCCAAACCGCCGAATCACTGCAAATACGCTCACTGGCCGCCACCTGCTCAGGTTGCCACGGCACCGAGGGCAACGCTGTTCAAGGCGAAGCCTTGGTGCGCTTGGCGGGCTTGCCCAGGGACTATTTCATTTTGCAGATGCTGGCGTTTCGCGAAGGCAAGCGCCCGGCCACGGTGATGCACCAAATCAGCAAGGGCTACAGCCCCGATCAAATCGAAGCCATGGCGACCTACTTCGCCGCAAAGAAGTGAAGCGAGGCAATCATGTTGAATCGTCGTGAATGGGTACAAACGTTTCTGGCAGGTGGCTCGCTGGCCGCCCTCAGTGGCTGTGCTACCTCGGGCGGCGTGCCGTCTTCGGCCAGGGTGGTGGTGGTGGGCGGCGGCTACGGCGGCGCCACGGCGGCCAAGTACGTACGGCTGCTGTCGGACCACACGCTCGACGTGGTGCTGATTGAGCCCAACCGCAATTTCGTGTCGTGCCCGATGTCGAATTTGGTAGTGGGCGGTGTGCGCCAACTGGCAGACATCACCTTGAGTTACGACGGCCTGCGCAGCAAGCACGGCATCACGGTGGTACACGACATGGTGTCTGCACTGGACGCTGACAAGAAGACAGTGAAGCTGGCCAATGGCGGTGAAATTCGCTACGACAAATTGGTGCTGTCGCCTGGCATTGAATTGATGTTTGACGAAGTGCAAGGCTTGAAGCAAGCGCAGGCCGACGGCCAAATTTTGCAAGCCTGGAAGGCCGGCAATGAGACGGTGGCGCTGTTCAAGCAGCTTGAAGCCATGCGTGACGGCGGCGTGTTTGCCATCACTATTCCTGAGGCGCCCTACCGGTGCCCGCCCGGCCCTTACGAGCGAGCCAGCATCGTGGCCGCGTACCTCAAAAAGAACAAGCCCAGGTCCAAGGTGTTGATCCTTGACGCCAACCCCGATGTCACGTCGAAAGCGGCACTGTTCAAAAAAGCGTGGGCTGATCTGTACCCCGGCATGTTGGAGTACCGCGGCCAGCACAAAGCCAGCGCCGTGGACGCAAAAACCATGACGGTGAAGTTTGATGTGCAGGACGACGTGAAGGCTGATGTGCTGAATGTTTTGCCGCCCATGCGCGCCGGAGCGTTGGCAGTGCAGTCCAGATTGGCCAATGCCAACGCGCGCTGGTGTCAGGTGAACTACCAGAACTTTGAGTCCACGGTGGCGAAAGGCGTGCACGTGATTGGTGATTCGATCCAGATCGCGCCTGCCATGCCCAAGTCTGCTCACATGGCGAACAGCCACGGCAAGGTGGTCGCAGCCGCCATCGTGGCCGAGCTGAAGGGCCTGGATCTGAATGCGCGCCCGATGCTGACCAACACCTGCTACAGCTTTGTGAGCCCGGCCGAGGTCATTCACGTGGCGAGCGTTCATGAATACGTGGCAGCAGAAAAGACCTTCAAAACCATCGCCGGCTCGGGCGGCGTGTCGGCCGCGCGGAACGAATTGGAAGCCACCTACGCGAACGGTTGGGCCCGCAATATTTGGGCGGACACGTTGGGCTGACGTTTCAAGAGAATGGCTTGATTTGATTTTTCAGATCAAGCCATTTGTGACGGAAAGGTCAAACCCGCCACATTTGATACCGAAGCGCCAGCACGGCGCCGCCCACGATCGCTAGTGTCGCGATCAGGCTGCCCACTGACAAAGTAGACAAGCCGCTGATGCCCTGTCCAACAGTGCACCCCAGTGCCACCACGCCGCCCACCCCCATCAACACGGCGCCAACCAGGTGGTTGGCCACGTCTTCAACGCCTCCAAAGCCTTCCCAGCGAAAACTGCCCTCGAGCAGCGACGCGATAAATCCACCCACAGCCACTCCCAGCATGCTGACGATGCCCAAGGTCAGCAGCTTGGACTTGTCGCTGAAGAACAGCAGCCAGTCCAGCGCATAGCCCACCGGCGCCACCATGCTGAGCGACTCCATGCGCCGCGAGTTGGTGGCCAGAAACGCGGGCTCCAATGTGGTCGGGTCTTCGGGTATGTAGCCGAGTCGACCAGACACCCACCACACCGCGACGATGACCGCGCCGATGCCCGCGCCGCCCCACCACACCTGCGCGGTGCGGCCCTCAGCTTTCGCCAACACCCACGCCGCCAAAGCCAGGGCGACAAGGCCTCCTGAAAGCAGCGCGAGCATTGGCTTTGACAGACCTGCGCCCGAACCGAAACTGGAAAACAACAGCGAGGGCAAATCCTGGCCGCTGGGCATATCGAGGTAGACCAGATCGACCGTGCTGACGCGCAGCACTGCCGTGATGCCGCGCAGCGTCGCAAATGCCGCCAGTCCCAACACGATCACCGTCACCAGAGCCTTCAAATTGCCGGTGCCCAAGCGCACCAGATTCTTGCTGCCGCAACCGGATGCCAGCACCATGCCAAAACCAAACATCGCGCCTCCCACCACCGAGGACAGCCACAACAGCCGTGTGCCGGCGTACAGCGAATTCTTGGCTTCGATCCAACCCAGCGCCACCATCACGTTGAAGCCCAGCACGGCCACCGCGATGGCCAACACCCACATGCGCGCCCGCGTCCAGTCGCCCATGTTGACCACATCAGACACGGCACCCATGGTGCAAAAGTGAGTGCGCTGCGTGATCGCACCGAACGCCAAAGCCAGCGCGAAAGATGCCCACAAAACTTTGGCAGCCAAGCTGCTCATTTCGATTTCATTCATCGCGCAATTGTCGTTTGAGTCAGAGCGGCTCTGAAGTCAAACGCCGCGTGCGTTGGCAAGCCGCCTGTATCGGCGCGTGCTGATAGAGTGAAGTTTCACCAAGTTCGCGATTTGCAAATGACCCACTCCATCACACCCGCCGCAAGCGAGACCAGCGAAGAAGACCTGGTGTTCGAGTCGGCCGCCGAACTGTTCGGTTTGTTGTCCACACCGGTGCGCCTGAAGATCATCAGCGCGGTGTGCCAAGGCGAACGCAATGTGTCGGAGCTGCTGGCGCAAATCAACACCACCCAGCCCAACATGTCGCAGCACCTGGCCACGCTCTACCGCGCCGGCGTGCTGGGGCGGCGCCGCGAAGGCACGCAGATCTACTACAAGCTGCAAAGCGAACGCGTGGCAACTTTGTGCAGAGCGGTTTGCACGCAAGTGGCCACCGAATTGGACAGAGACGAGGCCGTGCCAGCAACTGAGCGCTTGTTACGTCCGCTGCTGCGCTGAAATTGCGGGTCGCTGCAACCGCGCCATCAAGTCCACGCCCATTTGCAGCATCAAATGAGGCAGGTCGATAAAGACCCAGTTCTCAGTCAAGAACCCGTCTTCGCACCGCCACCAGTCCATCACGCGCATTTGGATGGCCGCGCCGCTGGCAGGAACACCCAAATACTCACCCAGATGCGTGGCGCGAACGCTGGGCCAACCGGTGGTGGCCACAAATGCGCCTTCGGCCACTCGGGCGCGGTGCACGCCGCCCTTGCGGTCGGGGAAGGCATGTAAAAACGGTGCTTGGTGATGCCGCTGAAAACCTGAAATGGCGCGCGACGTGCCTATGCCGCAGGGTCCGTACCACATCATGTTGGGGTTCCAGTATTGCGCCATGCCCATGCTTTTGAGATTGGCTTGGTCATAGCGCATCAGCCCTCCAATCATGGCCTCCACCAGCGCCAGGCTGGCCTCGCCCAAAGCGGGTTCAGTGACTCCAAAATGCAAGCCGTCGTGCGTGCGCGGGCCGGGCACCAGGATGTCGAGGCCCGGGCTTTTTGGCAGCAGGTTTTGACCTGCTTGGCGCGCCAAATCAACGATGTCCAACAAGATGCGGGCCTCGGCAATTTGCCCGTTGACGATGCGGTAAAACTCGCCGTACCGCAGTGTGGCCACCTCTCCCGTGGCGCGAATGCCCAGCCAGTCGGCTTCGAACGTTCCCAAATAGTGACCGGTGCATGCGACCCAATAACCAGCACCTCCGTCGAGCCGGCCGTCCCAATGCGCCGCAGTGAAGATGTCTGCGCGGCGCTCCAAATCAGGGAATGCAGCGATCAGCGGCGCGTAGAACGCATCGGCGACGGCTTGGGGGCCTTTCAGGTGGTTGATGGGGTGGGACAGAGTCCACTCGCAGTCGGCACTGAGAAATTGCTGACATGCCGCCTGGAAACCGGTTCCGGGCAAGGCGCTGAGAGCGCGCCACGCAGTGTTTTTGGTTTGTGCCAACAGTGTGTCTTGCGATGCGTTTGAACTTGCCATGGCGCTTCCAGTTTGAATACCTATGCAGAAAAGAAAAGTGTATCAACCTGCGGGATTCGACCCTCATGAGTTGCTGGAATTACGGGTAAACGCGTATTTTCAGTGCCTCATAAAAAAGCAGACTTGCATACGCATGCGCTTAGCAAGACGGCATCCAGATCTTCAGCCGCGCGCATCAACAACCTCACCAGTCAACTCAGGTCAGACCCCATGATTCGCTATCTCAAACGCGGCAAAGACGCCGCCTCGATCGCCGCTGCCGATGCGCAAGTGCGCAGCACGGTTGAAGGCATTCTGAAAAACATCGAGCAGCGCGGCGATGACGCCGTGCGCGAGTACTCGAAAAAGTTTGACCAGTGGGACCCCGCCAGCTTCACCCTGAGTCAAGGCGACATTGAAGCGGCCGTCAAACAGCTGTCAGCGCGAGAAATTGAAGACATCCAATTTGCACAAACTCAAATCCGCAACTTTGCGCAAATCCAGCGCAACAGCATGGTGGACGTAGAAGTGGAAACCTTGCCTGGCGTGGTGCTGGGCCACAAGCACATTCCCATGAACGCGGTGGGTTGCTACATCCCGGGTGGCAAGTATCCGCTCATCGCCTCGGCCCACATGAGCGTGCTGACAGCCAAAGTGGCCGGTGTGAAGCGCGTGGTGTCCACCGCGCCGCCGTATCACGGCAAACCGCACCCGGCCATCGTTGCGGCAATGCACTTTGCAGGCGCCGATGAGATTTTGGTTTTGGGCGGCGTGCAGGCAGTGGCGGCCATGGCCATAGGCACCGCCAGCATCAAACCGGTGGACATGCTGGTGGGCCCCGGCAACATGTACGTGGCAGAAGCAAAGCGCCAGTTGTACGGCCGCGTCGGCATCGATTTGTTTGCTGGCCCCACCGAAACCTTGGTGATTGCCGATGAATCGGTGGACGGCGAAATGTGCGCCGTCGATTTGCTCGGCCAGGCCGAACACGGCCCCACTTCACCCGCCATTTTGTTGACCAACAGCGAAAAGCTGGCTCGCGACACCATGGCCGAAGTAGAGCGGCAATTGGCAATATTGCCGACCGCAGAAATTGCGCGCCAATCATGGGCCGACTACGGCGAAGTGATTGTTTGCGACACGCTGGACGAAATGATTGCAACCGCTGACGACATCGCCTCAGAGCATGTGCAAGTCATGACCAGCGACCCGAATGTGTTTTTGAACCGCATGACCAATTACGGCGCGCTCTTTCTCGGCCCGCGTACCAACGTGAGCTACGGCGACAAAGTCATTGGCACCAACCACACACTGCCCACCAACAAAAACGCCCGCTACACCGGAGGACTGTGGGTCGGCAAATTCTTGAAAACCTGCACTTACCAGCGCGTGCTCACAGACCAAGCCAGCGCGATGATTGGCGAGTACTGCTCGCGCTTGTGCCACATGGAAAACTTTGCTGGGCACGGCGAGCAAGCCAATCTGCGCGTACGCAGATACGGCAACCGCGATGTGGCTTGGTATGAGCCCGTGCAGCCTTTGTGAAAGTCAGTGTGTCTGCGTCTTCGTCAACTTCATTGCCCACCACCCCGAGCTTTCGTCTCGATGGCCGACGCGCCGTAGTGGCGGGCGCGGGCCGCGGCCTGGGTGCGGCGGCTGCGGCGGCATTGGCAGATGCGGGCGCAACCGTGACCTTGGCGGCGCGCTCACGCGATGAGTTGAATGCGTTGGCGCAGACCATCCGTGCGCGTGGCGGTCAATGTGAGGTTCTGGTGCTGGACGTGACCGACTCGGCCGCCGTGACGCGTGAAATCAAGGCACACGGGCCGTTCGATGTGCTGGTCAACAGTGCAGGCACCAACCGCCCGGCTCTGCTCACTGAAACGCCAGATCAAGACATCGATCAAGTTTTTGACCTCAACGTGAAGGCCGCGTTTTACTTGGCGCGCGAAGTAGCCCGTGGCTTGATAGCTGCCGAACGGCCCGGGTCGCTGATCACGCTGTCATCGCAAATGGGTTTGGTGGGCAGCACGCGCCGTTCGGTTTACTGCGCGTCCAAACACGCGGTGGAAGGCATGACCAAAGCGTTGGCTTGGGAACTGGGGCCGCACGGCATTCGGGTGAACACCATCTGCCCCACCTTCATCACCACACTGCTGACGGCACCCATGTTGGCGCAGCCAGCTTTCATGGACATGGTGGTGAGCAGAATAGCGCTGGGCCGTATCGGCCGCGTAGACGAAATCATGGGCGCGGTGGTGTTTCTGGCAAGCGATGCGTCCAGCCTGATGACAGGCAGCGCGCTGGTGCTGGACGGTGGATGGACCGCTGCATGACGCTGCAAAACCGCGCGCGATGAAAGCCAACATCACCTCCTTCGACGTAGCCCGTTTGGCCGACGTGTCGCAGTCGGCGGTAAGCCGATCGTTCACTCCCGGCGCGAGCGTGTCGGAGCTGACGCGGCGCAAGGTGCTGGATGCGGCGCGCAAGCTGGGCTACCGCCCCAACGCGCACGCTCGCAGCTTGATCACCAAACGCTCGCGCATCATTGGTTTGGTGTTGTCGTACCTGGAAAACTTGTTCTACCCGTTGGCGCTGGAACGCTTGGCTACACGCCTGCAACGTGACGGGTATCACGTGCTGCTTTTCATCACGCCCCTTGAGGACACCGATGAATTGGTGGGCGAAATTTTGCAGTACCACGTGGACGGTATCGTCATGGCAGCGACCACTTTGTCGTCAGGCTTGGCGCGTCAGTGCGCAGACGCCAGCATCCCGGTGGTGCTGTTCAACCGGGTGATGGCAGCAGGTGCGAAAGCGGGTAACAGCGGCGCGGTGAGTTCTGTCAGCTCGGTGCGTTCTGACAACGTCGCCGGTGGCCGCGCGGTGGCGAAGTTTTTGGCCGATGCAGGGCATCAACGTTGCGCCTATATCGCAGGCAACGAAGAGTCGTCTACCAACCTGGAACGCGAACGCGGATTTCGCGAAGGCTTGGCCGCAGCGGGTTTGCGTATTTGGGGCCGCACGGTGGGCAACTACGATTTTGAGCAAGCCCGCAGCGCCACGCGCGAACTGTTTCAAAACCAAAACGAACGCCCTGACGCGGTGTTCGTGGCCAGCGACCACATGGCCTTCGCGGTGATGGACACACTGCGCTTCGAATTGAAACTGCGGGTGCCAGAAGACGTGTCTGTGGTGGGTTTTGACAACGTGCCGCAAGCTGCTTGGGACAGCTACAGCCTGACCACCGTAGAGCAGCCGATAGACCCGATGATTGAAGCCACCGTGAGCCTGCTGCAAAACTATCTGCGCGACGACCTGCTGCAGCAAAGCGAAGACGTGATCGTGCCAGGGCAGCTGATTGTTCGCGGCTCGGCACGTTTCAAAGCAGGGGCAGGGGCAGGGGCAGGCTTATGAAAGGTTTCGACGCTGAGTTTGTTGACCTGGATCATTACATCCGCGTCATCACCGATCGCATTTGGGAAGGCCGGCGCATAGACGACATCGAGCGCTACTACAGCGACGATTGCGCAGTAGAGACGCCGTCGTCTGTGACGATCGGCGTCCGATCGGTCATCGACGGCACGCGCGCCACTTTGCTGGCGTTCCCAGACCGCCGCTTGCTGGCCGAAGACGTGATCGCCTCGGGCGACGAACTCGGCGGCTATCTGTCATCGCACCGCATCTTCAGCCCCATGACGCATGCGGGGCCGGGCGTGTTTGGAGCGGCCAGCGGCAAACCTGTTTATGCCCGCACCATTGCTGACTGCGTCTGCGTCAACAACCGAATCGTCCACGAATGGTTGGTTCGCGACCAGGCGGCGATTGCAAGGCAAATCGGCTCACACGAGCGCGATGTTGCGCAGCGTTGGTTGAACGAGCGGGACGGCTTTCACAAAGCTGCCATGCCGCCGGCACATCCGCCTTATGTGAGCTTTATCGACACCCACGCGCTGGCTGCGAACTATGCCGATGCGCATCGGCATGCATGGGCCGGAAAAGCGCTGAGCGCGAGCCATGCTGATGCCGTGATTACCGCCGTACCCGCAGGCGAAGCGAGGGTGGGTTTGGCTGCGTTGAACGCCTTCTGGCAGCACATGCGCACTGCATTTCCCGGCGGCGACTTCAGCGTTGAACACTTGGTGGCCAACACCCGCGCTGATAGAAAAACCACAGCCGTGGCGATGCGTTGGCGCCTTCGAGCCACGCACCAAGGCGCAGGCCGCTACGGCGCACCCAGCGGGCGCAGCGTCGATATTTTGGGCATCCAACACGCAGAATTTGAAAACGGCAAAGTGGTGCGCGAATGGGTGCTGATCGACGATGTGGCGGTCTGGATGCAAGTGCTCGAAAGCAACGGCTGAAGACCTGCGCC
>JBBRGA010000128.1:0-10052 GCA_038241115.1 Burkholderiales bacterium
GACGCGGTGCTGCACAGCCAAGGCGTGATCGACCTCGAAGCCACCACCGAGATGCTGGTGCCCGGATGCCAGATCGTGGCGGGTTGACAGCTGGCCGGTCGCCCGGCGCGTTCAAGAAGTTGGCCGCACTGCCGACAAACACCCCATGAACTCTCTTCTGGACCCGAGTGCGTTCGGCGATCTTGAAGCCGCCGCACCTGTCAGCTGGCGACAACGTCTGCAGCAGGCGCTGCTGCGCCGCAACCACAAGCGTGCGCGGCTGCTGGAGCTGGACCTGTGGCGTTGCGTCGCGCTGGCCTCGGTGCTGTGTGCGGCAACTGTTCTGGTCGGCACGGCGTGGCTTTGGCAGGCCCGGTCAGCCGCCGCCGCCACGTCGGCCACGGCTGCGCTCAACTTCCTGGACAGCAGGCTCGATGAAATCGACGATCAGGCCAAACGCTTGGCCGCGCTTGTCGAAGCCACAGGCAGTGTTGAAGTCTGTGCTCGTGAGGTGGTCCTCGGCTTGTTGAGCGGCAGCCTGGACAGCCTGCTGGTGCGCCGTTGGTGGCTGCAGGGCGAGCTCGGGCAGGTGGCCTGCGGACCTGAAGGCGCGACGTCGGCGCTGGAGTTGGCACCGGCGCGCGACCGCCGCCTGACCTTGATGTCGCGTCGCTCGATCGGCGCTGAGCTCTTGGCGGTCCGGTCGGTGGGCGGTTCGCAATCCCTCGTCGCGCTGCTGGACCCGCGCGCGTTGACGTTGCCGCAGCACGGACCGTGGCAGACCGATGGCGCCACCGGCGAGCGCATTACCTTGCACGCTGGCGACGGCCGCATGCTGCAAGTTTGGTCGCGCGACGGAGCCACGGTCCCGCGAGACGCCTTGATTCAAGCTCGACTGGCCTCCACCCGGCACGGCATGTCGGTTGGCGCCAGCGTCGACCAATCGGGCTTCTGGGCCGATTGGCGCCGCCAGTTGCCGGGTCTTCTCGCGGCAGCGCTGATTTGCAGCGGCACTCTGTCAGCCTGGGCTTGGCGTCACGGCGCACGGCGCGCACGTCTGGTGCACCGATTGGAGCGCGCCCTGCGCAAGCGTCAGTTCGAACCCTGGGTTCAACCCATCGTCGACCTGAGCAGCGGCTGTTGCGTTGGCGGTGAAGTGTTGATGCGCTGGGCGCATCCGCAGCGCGGCATCGTCGCGCCCGGCGAGTTCATTGAAGTCGCGGAGCGAACGGGCCTGATCGACGGCATGTCGCGGCTGGTCATGACACGCGCCGCCCACCGTTTGGCCCCGCTGGCGCGGGCGCACCCTCATCTCTACTTCTCGTTCAACCTGACGCCCGACCAGCTGCGCGCGCCGCTCATCGCCCAAACCTTGACCGAAGTCTTCAACCCGGAAACCCTGCCACGCGAGCAGGTGTTGCTCGAGCTGACCGAGCGTGAGATCGTCGACCCGGCCGCTCAGGGCGCGCTGGCAGCGCTGCACCGAGGCGGCTGGCGCATCGCCATCGACGATTTCGGTACTGGCCACAGCAGCCTGTCCCTGCTCGAACGCTTGCCGATACAGCGTCTCAAGATCGACCGCGCCTTTGTCGCCAGCATCGGCGCCAAAAGCGCCAACCGCCCTGTGCTCGACGCCATCATCGGCCTGGCGCGCGAGCTCGACATCGGCCTCATCGCCGAGGGCGTCGAGACCCAGGACCAGTGGGACTATTTAGCCGCGCGCGGTGTCGGCAGCGCCCAGGGTTACTTGATGGCCAGGCCGATGCCGCTGCCAGCGTTTGAGCAATGGCTCGCCGGCCACCCGACCGCCAGAGCCGTTGCCAACGCGCCCGCCGCAGCGCAGCCGCTGCCTCAACACGAGCCGCAGCCGCTGCCCCAGCACGAGCCGCAGCCGCTGCCCCAGCACGAGTCGCAGTCGCTGCCCCAGCACGAGCTGCAGTCGCTGTGGCAGCGCATGCGCTGCACCGGCGGCCTGGACATCCGCGACCGCATGTACCACCTGCGCAGTTATCGGCAGTGTTTTGTGGCCCGCGAGGCGGTGGACTGGATGGTGCGCGAGCTCAACGTCGACAGAGCGCAGGCCACGCACATCGGCCACCGCATGGTCGCTCTGGGTTGGATACGCCACGTGCTGGACGAGCACGACTTCGACGACGCCGAACTGTTCTTCACTGCCGACGTGCAATCGCAGGCAGCGCCCGCGTCACCGCAACTGGACGAGCTGCGCCTGGCGCTGCGGGCCTTGGACGGCGGCGTCCCCCTGCTAACTTACCGCCGCGGTCTGTTGGTTCACCACCGCTGCGTCAGCGGGCGCAGGGTGATCGACTGGCTGGTCGAGCGGCACCCGGTCAACCGCAACACCGCTGCACAGTGGGCGTCGCATTTGATGCGAAAAGGCATGTTGAGGCATGTCTTCGACGATCAGCCGTTCCGCGACGACGCCACCCTTTACCGGCCTGCCTGAACGGCAAAGTCGTTTCACGTCTGCACAGTCGGGCACGCGACTGCAGCGCAGACCGCGATCCGGCGCTGATGCAAAAGCGCCGTCAAGCCTGCTGCTTGAACGCCATCACCGCCTGGTTGCGCAGCGTGCGCACAAGCCCGAGCTCGCGGTCGTCCAGCGCAATCCCGCCGGCGCAGCCGTGGTCGGCATAGATCAGCGCAAAGGGTGAGCCCTTCATCATCATCGGCATCAGCAGGAAGGCCGGTGCGTTGATGCTGCTGCTGTACCAAAGCGGCAGACGCGACGCGAAATGGCCGTGGGTCGCATCGGTCACCAGCGTGTCGGCGCCCTTCAGGCAAACCGCCGCAAAAAGATCTCCGACCTCTTTCAACGGCACGCGCATGCTGGCCGCCGCTTTGGCTGCGTCTTCGCCCAGGCCAAAGCGGCCGGTCAGCATGCCGAGCTTCTGGTCGTGCAGACAAAACAACACACGCCGGGCGCCCAGCGCGCGGTGCATCGTGTCAAGAATCACGCGCAGCACCTCGTTGAGCTTGAAGTTCTCGACCATCAGGCCGGTGATGTCTTCGATGCCTTTGGACAGCAGCTGCACGGTCTCGCCATTCGCGGCGCGCGGGCTCACGATGGTGTCCGCCGGGCGCGGCGTCGCCAGGGTGGCGTCCAGCGGATCGGTTGCGTCAGTGGGGGCCGTTGCCTTGTGGGTCTCGGTGGTGTCGGCTGGCTGCGCCGCAGGGGTTGCTGGGCTGCCGAACAGCCGCCTTGCGGGCGAAGCCGCGCCGACAGACATGTCCATCGCCGCCGCCATTTGTGCGATTTGCCGCTGTGCCGCGGCGGTGGCGGCTTCGATGGCGGCTGCGCTGAGGCCGAGCGCGCGCGCATACCCGGCGGCCAGCTTGGCCACCTTCGCGCGTGCCGCCTTCGGCTCGTTGTGCAGCACGATTTCGGTGATCTGGTTGGCCGCCAAGGTCAGCCAGCGCAGTTGTTCGTCTGGGTTGGTGGAAGGGTGAATAGGCGGCGGACCGCTGCTGCGCCGCATGCAGCGCTTCAGTGACTCCGGCAAGCCCCAACTCTTGGCCACGCCGAGCCCGAGTTCTTCCAGGCTGATGCCGAGCACGCGAACCGCCGCCGCCTCTTCGCTGACCAGGGCGCTGCCCGCCAGCGCCGCCGCGGCCACGATGCCTCGAATTTGCCTGGCCTCTTCGACGAAGTAGTACTCGGTCAGCAGGCGGCCGAGGTTGTGGAACATTGCGCCGATGAAGGCGTCCTCGCTGTTGTGCAGGCTTTCACCCAGCTTGGCGGCCAGCGTACCGGCCATCAGCGCGCGCAGGAACTCCTCGAACACTTGGCCTGCCTGAGTCTTGTCCTGCATGTGCTCCAGCAGCACCAGACTGGTCGCCAGATCGCGCACCATGGTGAAGCCGACCAGCGAAACCGCGCGCGACACGGTGCTGATGTTGCCGCCGCCGCTGGACGAAAAATGCGCCGTGTTGACGAGCCGCAGCAGCTTGTTGGTCAGCGCCACGTCTTTCAGGATTTCGTCGGACAGCGCTGCCAGGCTGCCTCGTTCCGAATTGGTGGCTTTGCGGATGCGCGAAACCGAATCCGACAACGCCGGGAAATCGGTTTTGTAACGCATGCGGCGCAGCAGGAAGTCGAGCGTTGCGTTGCCGCTGCCACCGGAGCCGGAGCCAGCCCCCGCGCCGCTGGCCGCTGGCTCGGCGGTTGGGGCATCGGACGCAGGCGCCAGCCACTGCTGCAGCGCGTCGCGGAAGTCTTTGGCATTCGGCCAGCGGTTCGCCGGGTCTCGCGCCAGCGCGCGCAGCAGGAGCGCCCGCAGCGGGTCGTCCACCGCTGACGACAGGTTGGCAGGCAACTGCAGGTCCTGGTGGAGGATGCGCTGCATCGCCAGCGAAGGCTCGCGCTCGGCAACAACGCGCTGGCCCGACAGCATCTCGCCGAGGACCAGACCGGCCGCAAAAATGTCCATCGCCGGCGCGGGAGCCGCGCCGCGTATGGCTTCGGGCGACATGTAGCCCGGTGTGCCGACGATGTCGCCACTGGCCGGCTGCTGCACGCGCGCGGCAATGCCGAAATCCATCACCCGCGCCCGGCCGCTCGCGTCGACCAGGATGTTCGACGGCTTCAGGTCGCGGTGCACGACGCCCGCGCTGTGAGCGGTGTGCAGCGCATCGAGCACGCCGAGCATCATCGCCACCGCATCGTTTGCGGCCATGGCACCGGTACGGCGAAGCTGCTGCGCCAGCGTCGGGCCACTCACGTACTCGAACACCAGGTAGGGCTGCGCGCCGTGGCGGTCGGCCTCGAACACCGGCACGATGTTCGGGTGGGAAAGCTGGCTGACGCTGCGCGCTTCTTGCAGCCACGGGTCGGCCGCATCGATCTCGCCCAACATCAGTTTGACCGCGACTTCGCGCTCCAAGTGGACGTCCCAACCCAGCCACACGGTGGCCTGTGCGCCTTGCCCGAGTTCGCGCTTCAGCTCGAAGCGCCCGACGCGTGTGACTGGTGGGTTCTGAGTGAAATTCGAGGGCATGAGGCGGCAAAAGAGTCGCTCTCATTGAAGCACAGGCACCCCGCGCCAGCAGGAGAATCAGAGGCGGCTGCACATGGCTTATTGGGGCATCGACGCTGGTGCGCAGTGGTCGTTCTGGCCGGTCTTGCAGCGTGGCCAGCTTGACATCGCCGACCCAAACCCGCGGCGGCAGCGCGTCAGTCGGCGTGGGTGCGAGCCGGGCGCATCCGTCGCGTCGAAAAATCGGCAAGGGTCGAGCGCAGCCAACCCAGCGGCCGGGCAGCGCTCGGGCTTAGTGAATGGGCGTTCAAAGAATGGGCGCCCAAGATGCGCGTCATGCGCACGGCGTTGCCCCCTTCAAAGGTGTCGATGTCAAAACCGTGCCGACGCATGAAGGCTTGCATTCGCAGGTTGTCATTCAGCACCTCACCGTGCAAATCCGAAAGGCCAGCGGCGCGGGCCGCCGTCAACAGCTCGTCCATCAGCGCACGGCCCACGCCGCGGCCCTGCCAGTCGTCCGCCACCGCGATTGCCAGCTTGGCGTTGCGACCGCACACCGACACCTCGAAGCGGGCCTCGCCCACCACAGCGGCGCTGTCGCAGTGGCTGCCCCAGGCCAGCCAGGCCTGGTGGCGCGCGCCGTCCACAGTGCACAGCTGCGTGGCCATCGACATCGGGGCGACTGCGGCGCCGCGAAAACGCTGACGTGTGCTGAGCGCACTCAGGCCCAGCATGAAAACCAGGAACGAGGCTGCGTCCTCTGCGCAGGCCCTGCGCACGATTGCCGCGGGGGCAGTGTCAGCGGCAGGGGCGGCTGCGGGGGCGGCTGCGGGGGTGGCTGCTGGGGTGGCTGCAGGGATTATGGGGACCAGGGAATTGACAGACATCACGCGCTACCTTTCGATCGGAGGCGATGCCGCCCGCCATCGGGCCAGCACCTTGCCGAGACAGCAATGTCAACCGGCGCAGCGCAACTGGCGCGGTCGCGGTCAATATTGACCAAGCCCGCCGCGGTTCGTCCTCACTGGCGTTGACGCTGCATGCTTTGCAGGCCATGTTCGCGCCCTGAAAGCCCCGCGACCCTGCGCCGGAATCGCATCCCATCTGACTTTCTTTTTGCCGCCGCCAACCCTCAGAAGTCGAGGGGCCTAAAATAGGTACGCTTTCATACCTATTTTCGCGAACGAGAAAACATGACCGCCACCGCCAAAGTCTTCACCACCGGCAACAGTCAGGCCGTGCGCTTGCCCAAGGCCTTTCGCGTCGATACGCATGAGGTCTGGATCACCCGCAGCGAGCACACCGGCGAGATCACGCTCAGGCCCAAGCCCAATGCCGATGCGCTGCAAGCCTTCCTGGACGAGTTGCGCAGCCAGCCCGCCAGCAACGAATTTGTGCCGCAACGTGACGACGCGCCGCAGCCTGACCCGCTGGTCGGCTGGCAGCGATGAGCCTGCAATACCTGCTCGACACGAACATTGCCAGCTGCTACCTGCGGCGCAGCTCAGTCGGGCTGGAAGAGCTCGTCAATCAGGGCCTGCTGCATCAGACCGTGGCCATCTCGGTGTTGACCCGCGCCGAACTGCGCTTCGGTCAAGCCGGCATGGCGGCTGACGACCGGCGGCGCAGCCTGATCGACCACTTTCTGCTGCAGTTGCCCAACCTGCCGTGGACGCTCCAGGCCGCCGACCGCTACGGCTTGCTGAAAGACGCACACCGGCGCGGTGGCACGCCCATAGGCGAGATTGACACGCAGATCGCCGCCCACGCGCTGGCCGAGGGGCTGACGCTGGTGACGCACAACAGCCGCCACTTCGAGCAGGTGCCCGGCCTGCCGATTGAAGACTGGATGGCCGAGTCGCCAGCCCCGGCCAAGCGCATGACCAAGACCAAGACCAGGACCAGGACCAAGCGCAAGGGACCATGAGTCACGAGCAAGCACAACTCGAAAGCGTCATTGCGACCCTGCAATCGAGCCGCGCCGCTTTGGGCGATGCGCTCGTTGATGCCGCGCTGGCGCCCTTGCTTGCGCGCCTGGCCGCGCTCAACGCGGAGCCTGATCCTTCCGCGCCGCCCCCGCCCACTGAACCCGCCCGCCTTCTGCGCCAGGTCAGCGTGCTGTTCCTCGACATCGTCGGCAGCACGCAGCTCATCCAGCTGCTCGACCCCGAAGAAGTGCAGGCCACGGTGGACGGCGCATTGGCCGCCTTCACCGCCATCGTGCAGCAACACGGCGGTGAGGTGCTGCGTTATGCCGGCGACAACCTGAAGGTGGCCTTCGGCGCTCACGACACCGCCGGCACCCGCGAAGACGACGCCGAACGCGCCGTGCACTGCGGCCTGGCGCTGCTGGCCGAGGCGGCGCGGCGGGGGAACGACATCCAACGCCAGCACGGCTTTGAAGGCTTCAACGCCCGCGTCGGCATTCACACCGGCGACGTGGTGCGCGGCGGCGGGGTAGAGAACGACAAGAGCCTCAGCGGCCTGACGGTGAACATCGCTGCGCGGCTGGAGCAGGCAGCGCCGGCGGCTGCGCTGCTCATCAGCGTCGACACCTATCGCCAGGTGCAGGGCCGCTTCGAGGTGCAGGCGCAACCGGCGCTGCAGGTCAAAGGCCTGCCGGAGCCGCTGCGGACCTTTTTGGTGCGGGGTGCGCGCGAAAGGCAGGTGCGTGGGCCGCGCCTAGGCGTGGAAGGCACGGCCAGTGCTTTGGTCGGGCGCGACGCCGAGCTGACGCACCTGCGTGAACTGACGGCGCGGGTCTTGACCCAGGGCGGCCTCGGCACCGCCACGTTGGTGGGCGAGGCGGGGCTGGGCAAGAGCCGGCTGTTGGCCGAAGTGCTGGCCGATGTGCGGGCCGAGGGACTGCCGTCGGCGCGCCCCGCCGTGCTTTGGACCGCCAGCAGCCACCCCCAGGGCCTGAACCAACCGTGCGGCCTGCTGCGCGATCTGCTGTTCTGGCACCACGACGTGAAGGACAGCGACACGCAGGCGCAAGCGCATGAGAAGTTCGCAGCGGCGCTGGCGCCGATCTTCGGCGCGACAGCCGACGAGCAAACGGCGCTGCTGGGCCAGCTGATCGGCCTGGACTACAGCGCCAGCCCCTTCATTGCCGGCATCCTGCGGGACGGCAAGCAACTGCGCGCCCGGGGATTCCATGCCTGGGTCGAGTACCTGCGCCTGCAGGCCGCGCAGCAGCCCCTGGTGCTGGTGCTGGACGACCTGCAGTGGGCTGACGACGAATCGCTGAGCGCGATCGACCATCTGGTGGCCGTGTCTGCCGCGCTGCCGATCATGCTTCCGATCGTGCTGCTGTGCGGTGCCCGGCCCGAGCTGCGGCAGCGCCGGCCCGACTGGGGTGCGGCGTGGCCCACGCACCAGACCTTGACACTCGCGCCGCTGGCCACTGAGGCCAGTGACGCGCTGGCCCAGGCCCTGCTGCAGCGCATGGCAGAGCCGTCGCCGCAGCTGCAAGCGCTGCTGTCCAGCCAGGCTGCTGGCAACCCGTACTACATGGAAGCACTGCTGCAGGTGCTGGTGGACCGGGGCGTCATTCAGACGGAAGGCGAACGCTGGCAGGTGCAAGAGGACCGGCTGCAGAACCTCCAAGTGCCGCCCACGCTGGTGGGCGTGCTGCAAGCCACGCTGGACGCGCTGGCAGCCGGCGAGCGGCAAAGCCTGCAGCAGGCCAGCGTGGTTGGCGCGCAGTTCTGGGACGAGGCCCTGGCCGCGATCAACCCGCAGGCGCCAGCGCACCTGCCCGCGCTCGCCCGGCGCGAGCTGGCCTTGGCGCAGCTGCAAAGCGCGTTCGACCAGACAAAGGAGTACGCCTTCCGCCACCACCTGCTGCACCAGGTGACTTACGGCACCGTGCTGAAGCCCGACAAGCGCGAAGGCCACCACCGCGCGGCGCTGTGGCTGCAGGCCCGCAGTGCTGGGCGCGAGGCAGAAATGGCCAGCCAGATGGCCGAGCACTTCGAGCGTGCGGGTGTCACCGACCGCGCCATCCACTACTGGACGCTGGCCGCAGAAGATGCGTCGCGACGCCAGGCCGACACGGCTGCGCTGGCCCATGCCGAGCGCGCCCTGGTGCTGGATGACGGCACCGACCTGCAGCGTCAGGTCCGCATCTACCGTGTCCGCACAAATGTGACTGAGCGCCGTGGCGACGCCGCTGCGACTGACCTCGAGATCGCCGAACTGATGCGCCTTGTCGAGCGGCTGGACGACGACCTGTTGCGCCTGGAGGTGGCCAAACATCAGATGTGGCGCTACTTCCAAGACGGCCAGTTCGAGGCCGTACTGGCGCTGGGCACGGAGCGAATTGCGCGAGCCGCAGGTCGCTCGCCGGAGGCGGAAGCGGCCGTACGCGGCAGGATGCTGGCTGCGCTGATCCGTTTAGGCCGCACCGACGAGGCGCTGGCCTATGGTCGAGAAGGGCTGGCGTTTGCGCAGGCCACTGGCAATTTGAGCGCCGCGGGTGCACTCAGCAACAATCTGGGCGTCATGCAACTGGAATCCCACGGTGAGGGGCTGGGGCAAGCCCACTTCCAACGTTCGCTGGAAGCCTACATCGCGGCTGGCGACCGGCACGGCGCCATCACCGCACGGGTCAATCTGGCCACGCGTGAAGGGCAGATTGGAAACTTCACGGTCTCGCGCGACCTGCACTTGCGCAATTTGCAAGATTGCCAAGAGACTGGCAATCGCAGCAGGGAAGCCATGGTTTGCGCCAACCTCTCGCATGTGCTTTACCAGTTGGGCGATCTCAGCGGCGCCGAAGCCAGTGCACTGCGGGGTTTGCGCGTCGCGGAAGTCACCGGCGACCGCTGGGCAGAGGCCTATGCGGCCAGCGGCGCCCACCTGGCGGCGTATGCGCAGGGCCGGTTTCCAGAGGCCCTGGCGTATGGGCAGCGCGCACACCAGGCGTTTGCCGACTACAGCGCGCGGGAGGAAGCCCAGACCTACCGCAGCGCGGTGGCCTCTACCCTGCAGGCCATGGGCCAGCATCCCGCCGCAAAGGCCGAAGCCGAAGCCGTGCTGGCAGAGGTCGCCGAACATGGCGGGTGGGGCGAAGTC
>JBBRGA010000129.1:0-9988 GCA_038241115.1 Burkholderiales bacterium
AACCACCCGGTGCGGAAAACTGAGCTTGCTGTGCGCGCCAGCGCCGATGCCCAGGTAGTCGCCAAACTGCCAGTAGTTCAAATTGTGGGAACACCGGTGGCCGCTCTGCGCAAAGGCCGACACCTCGTAGCGCGCCAAACCCACCGCTTCGGTTTGCGCTGCGATCACGTCGAGCATGTCGAACGCCAAATCATCGTCAGGCAACGCCAGCACGCCTGTGGGTGGATGCACGGCGAAGTAAGTGTTCGGCTCCACCGTGAGGTGGTAAATCGACAAATGCGGCGGCTTGAAAGCCAGCGCTTGATGCAAATCGTCTTGCAACTCGGTCAACGTTTGACCCGGCAAGGCGTACATCAAATCGAGGTTGAAGGTATCGAAAGCGGCGCTGGCTTCAAGCACTGCAGCACGCGCCTGCGAGGCGTCGTGCACGCGGCCCAAGGCCTGCAATTTGGCGTCGTTGAAACTTTGCACACCAATGGACAAACGCGTGACGCCAGCTTCGCGGTAGCCGTGGTAGCGGTCGGTCTCGAAGGTGCCTGGGTTGGCTTCCATGGTGATCTCCAGGCCCGGCTCCAGCGGCAAGCGGGCGCGAATGTCTGCGATCAACTGGCCGATGCTCGCCGGTGAAAACAAGCTGGGCGTGCCGCCGCCGATGAAAATGCTGTGGATGCGGCGGCCCCAAATGAAGGGCAGCGCCGCTTCCAAGTCGGCCATCAACGCGGCCAGATAAGCGGTTTGCGGAACCTCACCGCGCTGCTCAAGAGCATCGCCGCGGTGTTCGTGCGAGTTGAAATCACAGTACGGGCACTTCTTCAGGCACCACGGCAAATGCACGTACAGCGACATCGGCGGCAGCGTGTTCAAACGCAGAGTGCCGGGGCGCAAGTAACGCGCCAAAGCTTCATCAGGTGACGCACCTGCGGTCACTGGTGCGGCGTTTGCAGCCGGCGCCGAGACGATGGCAACCACGGCGGCCTTGCGCTCAGACAAGACGCCATACCTCGCGCATTTGCGTGAGCATGTCGGCAGCGGCAATGGCGCGGTGGCTGTGCTGGTTTTTCAGCGCCGCACCCAACTCGCCCACGCTGCATTCAAAATTTGGGATGAACAGCAAGGGGTCGTAGCCGAAGCCGTCCGCCCCCTGCGGCGCGCTCAGCAAATGTCCGTGCCATCGACCCATGGCGACCAAAGGTTCAGGATCGTCGGCAGAACGCACCGCCACCAATGCACTTACAAAACGCGCGTTGCGATCGGTTAGCCCTTGCATCTTTTCCAGCAACACGCGGTTGTTGTCGGCGTCGGTTTTGGGTTGACCAAACAGCATCGCGTAGCGCGCCGACAGCACGCCGGGCGCACCGTTCAACGCATCCACACACAAGCCCGAATCGTCGGCGATGGCTGCGCCGCCAGCGTATTGAGCGGCGTGGCGCGCCTTGGCCAGCGCGTTCTCCACAAAACTCAAGTGCGGCTCGTCTGCCTCAGAAATGCCGAGCGCAGCCTGGTTCACCATGTCCAGGCCGAGCGGCGCAAACAAGGCTTGCAATTCGGCAAGCTTCTTCGCGTTGTTAGACGCCAGGACCAGCCTCATCGCTTCACCAGCCTCATCAGGCCAATGTCAAGCCGCCAAAGCGCGCTTTTGTGCCAGCACCAACTCGCGAATGCCTTTGTCGGCCAAGCCCAGCAGCAAGCCCATCTCGTCGCGCGAAAACGCCGCACCTTCGGCCGTGCCCTGCACTTCCACGAAGCCGCCGTTGCCTGTCATGACCACATTCATGTCGGTGTCGCAGCTGGAATCTTCAACGTATTCCAGATCGAGCAATGGTGTGCCTTGAACAATGCCCACCGACACCGCGGCCACCGCATCAAGCATGGGTGACTGCGTCAATTTGCCTTGCCCTATGAGCCAGGTCACAGCGTCGTGCGCCGCCACGTAGGCGCCAGTGATGGCGGCGGTGCGCGTGCCGCCATCGGCCTGGAGGACATCGCAGTCGAGCGAGATGGTGCGTTCGCCGAGTGCCTTCAAATCGAATACGCAGCGCAACGAGCGGCCGATGAGGCGCTGTATTTCCTGCGTGCGGCCGCTTTGCTTGCCGCGCGCAGCCTCGCGGTCGCTGCGGGTGTGGGTGGCGCGCGGCAACATGCCGTATTCCGCCGTGACCCAACCCTCGCCGCTGCCGCGCTTGAACGGCGGGACTTTTTCTTCGACCGATGCGGTGCACAACACCTGCGTGTCGCCGAAACAAACAAGAACCGATCCTTCGGCGTGGCGCGTGAAATGACGGGTGATGGTGATGGGACGCAGTGCATCAACGGCGCGGGCTTGGGTGCGAACAAAAGACATCAAAACGCTTTCAGAAAGTTCGGAAGGTAGGGGCAGAAAAACTAGGGTCTTTTCAACGAAGAGCGCTTGATGGCCTCGTTGATTTCTTTGATCGAACGTTCGATCTCAGCCTCGTCCAGCTGCTCATGCGCATCACTGCCGCGCACGCTGGCTTGTATCGTGGAAGCGAAAACCTCGTCACCCAGGCTGTTGGTGGCCACGCTGGCCTGCAAATCTTCGCTGTCTTCAGCGCCCTCCCATTCCACCGCCAATACCGAAACGTTGTCGCACTTCGCACCGCCGTTGCGCAGAGCTTGTTCCACCAATTCGGGAACCGCGTCAGAAATGGTCTTTTGCGCCAGCATGTCAATGATCACGGCGTCGGTCACGGTACCCCACAACCCGTCGGAACACAGCAACAACTTATCGCCAGACTGCAAACGAACCGGCCCAACAGTGTCAATGACAGGCTTGCCCGGGCTGCCCAGGCAAGTGAACAGCACGTTGCGATTGAATTTGCTGTTCAAGGGCACAACTTGATTCAGCGTTTGGTGCAACTCGGAATACGAATGGTCGCGGGTGCGGGACACCAATTTATCGGCGCGAACCAAATACAAGCGCGAATCGCCGCAATGCGCCCAGTAGGCAAAGTTGCCTTGCAGCAGGCACGCCACGATGGTGGTGCGCGGCGTGTCGATCAGCGCCTTTTGCGTGGCGTAACGCAGCAGTTGGTGATGGCCCGCGACGATGGCTTCTTGCAAAAACTTCAGCGGATTGGGCAGCGTCGGCTTGGAGTCGCGCTGGAACAAAGCGGCCATGGTTTGCAGTGCCATTTGCGATGCGACTTCGCCTTCAGGATGGCCGCCCATGCCGTCGGCCAAAGCAAACAAGCCCGAGTCGCGCGTGTAGCAGTAGCCGATGCGGTCTTCGTTTTTTTCGCGGCCGCCTTTGCGGCTGATTTGGTAGACGGTGAAGCGCATGCTCAGGCCTTGGCGGTCAAGTTTTCAAGCTGCAGCTTCAAACGTTCGCTGAAGCTGAGCTTGGTGTAGCGGCGCTCGGTCTCGCGGGCCAGCTCCTTTTGCAAAGCAAACACGCTTTGCGGGCGCGACAAGGGGTCCAGCGACATGCACCACTCGGTCACTTCGATCAGGTTGTCGGAGTACACATTGCGCAGACGCGACAGGCTCAGCGACAGGCGGTCTTTTTCTATGCGCTGCGGCGAATCATTCGGCGGATAGCCCTGCATGCAGGCGTAGATGCAGGCGCCTATCGCGTAGATGTCCGTCCAAGGGCCCAGCGTGCCGTCGCGACGGTACATCTCGGGTGCCGCAAAGCCGGGTGTGTACATCGGACGGATGAAGTTGCCTTCCTTGCTCAGCACTTCGCGAGCGGCACCGAAGTCGAGCAGCACCGCCTTGTTTTCGTTGGTGATGAAAACGTTGGCGGGCTTGATGTCAAGGTGCAGCATTTTGTGCTGGTGCACGATGCGCAAGCCGCGCAAAATTTCATCAAACAACGAACGGATGGTGGATTCGCGAAACACCTTGTCGCGCTTCAAATCGCGCGCCGTGACGATGAAGTCTTGCAAGGTGTCGCCCTGCAAATAGTTCATCACCATATAGACGGTTTCGTTCTCGCGGAAGAAGTTCAGCACGCTCACCACGCTGGGGTGACTGATCTGCGCGAGCGAGCGGCCTTCTTCGAAAAAACTCTTCAAACCCAAACGGTAAAGCGGCTGTTTGTCGGGCTTCACGCGGGGTGTCAATTCGCCCGGCGACCGCTCGGCCAGTGAAGACGGCAAATACTCTTTCAGAGCAATCAAGCGCTTGTCCGTATCTTCTGCAAGGTAGACCACCCCAAAGCCACCGGCAGCCAGCTTCTTGATGATCTGGTACCCACCCACCACAGTGCCCGACGGCAGCGGGGCAGGTTTTGGCTTTGACATACTTGATGTTTTTTAGAGGTGAAATCGAATGTCAGTCTACAGCATGACCGGCTACGCCACGGCCACTTCAGGGCCCACAAATGGCAGCAAAACAGACGCCAAATCAAGCCTTGAAGGCATGCTGAACAGCGACAGCGTCAGCCCCAAAGCGGCGGCTGCGGTGACGATCGAATTGCGCTCGGTAAACGGCCGCTTCCTCGATCTGAGCTTCCGACTCCCCGACGAGCTTCGCGCGCTCGAACCGGCCTTGCGCGAGCTGCTGGCCGCCAGCTTCAAACGCGGCAAGATTGAGTTGCGTTTGAATACCAAGCTCGAGTCCGACACCGCCTGGCCGCAGCCCCAACCCGATCAACTCAACCGCTTGAGCCGCCTGGAGTCGAGCGTGCAAGCCTGGATGCCCAAGGCGCAGGGCCTGTCGGTGAATGAAGTGATGCAGTGGTGCAAGGGCGGCAACATCGCCGAGAAGCTCGACGACGCCGCGCTGCAGGCGATGCGCTCGGCGGTCAAAGGCTTGCTGGACGCTCGCGCCCGCGAAGGCAAGCGCCTGGTGGCGGTGTTGATGGAACGCGTGACGCGCCTGCGCGAACTGGCGGCGCTGGCCGAGCCGCTGGTTCCCGCGGTGGTGCAGCGCCAACAGCAAAAGTTTCTCGAGCGCTGGGAAGAAGCGCTGACAGCCGTCGGCGCTGCCCAAACCATCTCAAGGCAAGCCCTGCAGGAACGCGCTGTGAACGAGGCAGCCGCCTACGCCATTCGCATCGACGTGGCCGAGGAATTGGCCCGCCTGCGCGCGCATCTTGACGAAGTGGCGCGTTTGCTCAAAGTCGGCGGCGAAGTCGGCAAACGCCTGGACTTTTTGATTCAAGAATTGCTGCGCGAAGCCAACACCATGGGCTCGAAAGCATCATCGCTGGAGTTGACCAACATTTCAGTGGAAATGAAGGTGGCGGTAGAACAGCTGCGTGAGCAGGTGCAAAATTTGGAGTGACGCTGCGGCCTTCTGTGCTGTCCGCCAGCAGCACGTCAGGGACACCCAGGTTTCCTTACCGAAACCAGACGCCCGGCGAATCCGTGGATTGCTCAAGTCGCCGCGCGCCACAAGGCTGACGGTCCAGCAGATGGACAAAACGGTGGCTAAGTACTTGAGAACAAGCGAGCCCCTGCCAGCGCAGCCCGCAAGTCCACCGGCCGTTGATCGGGATCGACGCCAATATCCTTGTATGCCTTTGGCTCAACGATGACCCGGCGCAGAACAGGTGCCTCGACGCACCGGTGGCCGGGCCTGGCCTCAAACCCGCATCACCTCGCGCCGCATCGACCACAGCACCGCCAACACCTCGTTCCGCGTGGCGTCTTCAATGCCGTTTTTCTGCATCGCGTCCATGGCGTCGTCGATGACAGACATGAACTCCTGCTCGCTGATGTTCATGCCCCTGTGCGTGGCCACCATGTCCAGGCCGGTGTACGCCTCGGGTCCGCCGGTGCCGGCGCAGAAGAACTCCACGGCGCGGCGTTCCACACGTGCAATGTCCTCGCTGGCCATGTAGCGGGCATTCACCAGCGGGTTGGCAAGGTGGTTTTTCATCAGATCGGAGGTGATGCGGGTGATGCCCTCGCGGCGGCCCAAGCGTTCGTAAAGGGTGGTGGTCTGGCTCATGTTTTCGTGCTCCTGGAGGGTTGAAACAGGTCCACCATCGGACCTGTGGATAGGCAGGTTATGCAGCCCGCGTTCTTGATTCGTTCCCGGCCTCGCGCAGGGCTCAACAGGCCAGTGGATTGCGGTTCTGCGTGCGGAGCAGGCTCACGACCTCTCCCACTTCGGGCGAACCCAAACCGTGCTCGGCCAGCGCCTCCGCCAGGTCGACAACCACGGCCTGCAACTCCGCCGCGCCGAAGCCCATGCCGACGTGCTGTAGCGCCGCGACGTGAGGTGTGCCGTGGCCGGGTCCGCCGCTGGCGGCACTGAGAAAGCTCACGCACCGGACCTTCAGCTCGGGCAGGTCCTGCCCGTGAAACCGCGGCGCAAGCGCCGGGTTGGCAGCGTGGCGGTCTACGGCAGAGTCGATCACGGCCGCCACGCCGGCCGCGCCGCCCAGTCGCTGGTAAAGCGACGGCTTCACCGGCGCGCCGTCAGCAGATGCGCCGTCCACGAGGCGTATTCCAGCGCGCCGGCATCGGGCAGCCATTTCGCGTGCCCGATCTCGCCGGCGGATTGGCGACTGGCTGCGCTTGCTGCGGCATCGGTCGAGTCAGCCGATTGACGTGCAGAAGCGCGGCCGAGGTCCCGGCGCAACATGCCCAGGGTGCCGGAGAGGGCGCGCTCCAGGGCCTGCAACGTTTGTACGGTCAGCGGATGCGGCAGGGTAAGGACCGCTGGCGTGGCGCCGGCGACGACCAGCTTGAGCTCAACAGGGGACATGGGATCTCCTTGAAAGGGTTGCGGTGGGCCGTTCGTCCTGTGCCAGTGGAGGTGGGGACGACGGCTTGGGGTGTAGATTGCCGCGCCCGCGTTCCTGGATCGTTCCCGGGCCGAAGGTGACTTGCGGGTGCTGCGCAGCCACCGCACACTCCCCTGCATGAACATCAACCCACCTGTCGTGCCGTCTGGCGCACTTACCCGGCTAGAGGTCTTCGTGCTCGGCCGCTTTGCGGTTGCCATTGACAACGTCGAGCTGCCGGCCGAGCAATGGCCCAGCCTTCGCGCCGCGCAGCTGGTGCAGCTGCTCAGCCTGCAGACGCGGCATCGTTTGACTCGCGACGAGGTCATCGACGCGCTGTGGCCGCAGCTCGACTCCGATGCCGGCGCGGCCAACCTGCGCAAGGCGGCGCACCATGCACGGCAGGCGCTGGGTCGGCACGACGGCATCGTGCTGCTGGCCGGAGAGGTGCTGCTGTGGCCGGAGCGGCCGGTGACCGTGGACGCACAGAGCTTCGAGCTGCGCGCCGATGCAGCCTTGGCCACGCGCGACCCGGCAGAGTGCGCCGAAGCCGCGGGCAGCTATGGCGGCGATTTGCTGCCCGGTGCCCGGTTCGAAACCTGGGCCGAGGCCACCCGCGAGCGCCTGCGCGAACGCCACCTGCAGCTGCTGCGCGCCAGCGGCCAATGGGACCGTTTGGCGCAGCTCGCGCCCGAAGACGAGCCCGCCCACCGCGCCTTGATGCAGCGCGAGCTGGCCGCCGGCAACCGCGCCGCCGCC
Organism: Burkholderiales bacterium; assembly: GCA_038241115.1. Classification (GTDB taxonomy): domain Bacteria; phylum Pseudomonadota; class Gammaproteobacteria; order Burkholderiales; family Burkholderiaceae_C; genus JANYJJ01. The sequence goes on from JBBRGA010000129.1 coordinate 7,460, forward strand.
TTGCGCTGGTATGCCCGCCTGCGCGAGGCGCTGCAGCAGAGCCTGGGTGTGGCCCCCGACACGCAGACCGAAGCGATGTACGAACGCTGCATCGCCGGCCTGCAAGCGGCCGGGCCGCCCTTCGTCGGCCGGGCCGAGGCCTGTGCCCAGGTCATGGCATGGCTCGACCTATCAGCCGCGCGGCGGCCCGGAGGTGTGGTCGTGCGCGGCCCGGCCGGCATCGGCAAGAGTGCACTCGGCCGTGAAATCGCCACCCAGGCCGGCGCCCGTGGCTGGACCGCGTGGCGTGTCGACGCCTCGCAGACCGGCCGCACCTACGCGGTGATGGCCACGCTGGCTGAACAGCTGATTTCCGCCGACCGCGGCGTGCTCGACCGCGTCGGCATGCAGGCCCGCGCGGTGCTGGCGCTGCTCACCCCGCGGGCCGCCCCCGCCGACCCGCTGCCGGGCCCGCTGGGCCGGCACCAGGTGGTGGGCGCGGTGCACCGATTGCTGCTGGCGTCGGCGCCCGGCAGCACTCCCAGTGCTGCCGCCGGCAGTGGCGTGCTGCTCTGCGTCGACGATGTCCATCTCGCGGACGACGCCGACGTCGATGTGCTGACCCAGCTGGCGGCCTCTGGCGCCGGCCTGTGCCTGCTGCTTGCCACGCGCCCACCGGCCGCCGGCACGACGCTGGCGCGAGCGCTGGGTCGCCTGCAGCGCTCGGGCGTGGTGCAGGTGCTCGATGTCGAACCGTTGCCCGACGACGAGGCCCGCCGTCTGGTGGTGCGCGCCGCCCCGGCGGTGCTGGCCGAAGATGTTCTGGCGCGCATCGTGCGCGCGGCCGAGGGCAACCCGTTTGCCGTCATCGAGCTTGCGCGCTGTGCCACCACCGGCAGCGAAACCCGGCTGCCGGCCAACGCCGCCGAGGCCATCACCGAGCGGCTGTGCGACGTGCCCGACAGCGCGCTGACCCTGCTGAAATGGCTGGCGTTGGACAGCGACGAGTTCGACGTCGCCACCGTCGAGGCTCTGGCGGCTGAGGCACAGGTGCCCAGCCTTGACGCGCTGGATGCCGCCCTGGCCGCCGGCGTGCTGTTGCCCTCGGGCAGCCACTACCGCTTCCGCCACCATCTGGTGCGCCAGGCGCTGATCGGGCAGGTACCGCCACACCGGCGGCTGAAGATGCACCGCGCGATTGCCACCCGCCTGGCCGAGCTGGACATGCCGCCTGCAGCCGTCGCCCGCCACTGGCTGGACGCCGGCCACCCACGCGACGCCATGCCCTGGCTGCTGGCCGCCGCGCGCGAAGCCGTGCGCCTGGCGGCGTTCAGCGACGCGCTGCGGCACCTGGAACCCGTGCTCGGCTTCCAGCCCAAGCACGTGGAAGCCCTGCGCCTGCGTGCCGAGGCGCTGGACGCGATGGGCGAACCGGCGGCCCTGGCCGCCTACCACGCGGCGGCAGATGCCGCGGGCGAACCCGAGAGCCACAACCTGCGTGCCAAGGCTGGGCTGGCGCAGGTGAAGCTGGGCGACCCCAAGGGCGCGTTGCTGGTGCTGGCCGGGCTGATGCCCACCAGCGTGGACGGCCGCCTGGCTGAAGCCTTGGCCTGGAGCGGTGCCGCCGCGCTGGGCGCGGCCGACCCGGCCACCGGCACGGCCAAAGCGGCCGTGGCGCGGCAGCTGGCGCTGCAGTCGGGCGACACCACGTCGCTGGTCATCGCTTCGTGGGCGCAGGCCGCCGCCGCCCATGCCCGAGGTGAGTTGCACCGCAGTGTCTGGGCCGACCTGCACGAGACCAGCCACGTGCCGCACCTGGCACTGCGTGTGTTTGATGGCCACCTCTGCATCACCCAGCGCTTTCTCTACGGCGCGAAGCCCTATGCCGAGGTCATTGCCTTTGCGCAGTCGCTGTCCACCGAGGCACAGCGGCTCGGTGCCGCGCGCGGCCATGCTTTTGGCGTGACGCTGCGCGGCGAGGCCGAGTGGTTGAACGGCAACCTGGATGCCGCGCGCCAGTTGTTGCGCGAAGGCGCCCGGCTGCACCGCGCCATCGGCGGCCCGGTGGGCGAGGCGCTGTCACTGCAGCGGCTGGCCGAGGTGGCATTGCACGAAGGCCAGCGCGACGAAGCCCGTTCGCTGATCGACGAAGCGCTGGACGTGGCGCGCCAGACCGACATCGGCTTCCACCTGCTCGACCGCATTTACGGCACGCGCATCAACCTGCATGCCGACGACCCCGCAGCCGCGCTGCACGTAATGGAAGACGCCCGCGTTTCGGTGCGAGGTCCGCTCGAAACCTGCCCGGGCTGCCGCATCACCTTTGCTGTGCCCGCGGCGATTGCCGCCGCACGCGCCGGCGACCTGGAACTGGCCGACAAGCACGAAGAGCAATGCGCCTACCTGGCCAATGTGGTGATGCGCCTGCCGGCCTGGTATGCCGCGCATGACGAGGTGCGCGGGCACATCGCGGCGGCACGCGGCGCTGGCTCGGCAGACGAGCTGGCAACGGAACGCTTCGCGTCGGCCGCAGCCCGCTTTCGCGCGGCG
>JBBRGA010000130.1:0-9955 GCA_038241115.1 Burkholderiales bacterium
GTTGCGGTCAACGCCTTGACCCAACAGCCGGGCCGAATTGAGGCGTGGGTGACCCACCAATTTGTGCTCAACGACTTGGTGGGTGTGGCAACCGGCTCAGGCGACGGCTTGCTGCTTCGGACTGACAAAAGCGGCAACGTGGAACTGCTCGGGCGCCTGCCGAATATTTGAAACTGGACGCAGCGGCGCTTGGGCCGACCGCTTCAGCGCATGGCAATCGCCGCGTGGCTTTGGCGGGCGTGTTCCAAATCAACGGGCGTGTCGACGTCCATCAACACACCTTCGTCTTGCACATCCACGGGTTGCGCTGCATAGCGCGCAACCAGACGGCGGGCACCTTCGTCGCCTTTCAAGGCAACCAATTCGGAGTAGAGCTCGGCCGCGAAACCCACAGGATGACCGCGCCGTCCCAGATGCTGCGCGTAGGCGACAGCATGGTGCGCGAGTTGAGCTGCCACAGCTTGCAGCGTGTCAGGCTGCACCATCGGCATGTCACCAGGGAGCACCAGCCAGCCCGAGGCTTGGGGGCGCGCCAAGACGCCCTGCGCGATGGAATAGCCCATGCCCAGATTCATGTCGCCCGTGGCGTTGGAACTGCTTTTTGCAATGACCTCGGGGATCACCACCACATCGCCGGCGGCGACGGTGCGCTGAGCCAAACTTGCCAGCGCGGCAGTGGTCACAACGACCACCGACAGTTGACTCATCAAGGCGTGACCCAAGGTGGTTCCCAGCACGGTGGACGAACCCAATGCCTGACTCAGCTTGTGGCCTCCCGGGCCGAATCGAGACCCTTGCCCAGCGGCCAGCACCACCAACACCACCCTCGATTTCATGATTGTTCCTGTGGACTGGGATGTGTCTGAACGCACCCACTGACAAACACTGCCGTGGTGCTGCGCTACCTCTTGGTCAGCATGAAAGACAGCACCGCAAAAAGCCAGAGGGGCTTTACGTAAGGCCTTCCCCGTAAGCGGTTCTCTGAGCCTTGCACGGATTGCTTTCCCAGCGCCCGAAGGTGTGCCGTTTTTGAGCCCGGTTTCTTGCCGATACCTATACTTGGCCGATGAAAAACATTGCTGATTTGCGCATGAGCTACGAGCGCGCCGAGCTGGACGAATCGGCTTGCGCGAGCGATCCTTTGCAACAATTCGACACATGGCTCACGCAAGCCTTGAGCGCCGAGGTGCCTGAGCCCAACGCCATGACTTTGGCCACCGTGGGTGAATCCGGCAGGCCCTCTACGCGCATCGTGCTTATCAAAGGTTTTGATGCACGCGGCATTGTTTGGTACACCAACTACGACAGCCGCAAGGGCCAAGAAATCAACGCTCATCCTTGGGCCGCATTGCAGTTTCATTGGGTCGAATTGGAGCGCGTGGTGCGCATTGAGGGGCGCGTTGAAAAGGTCAGCGGTGAGGAATCAGACGCGTACTACCAATCGCGCCCGCTCGACTCGCGTTTGGGGGCCTGGGCGTCTCCGCAAAGCCAGGTGATTTCAGGGCGCGGTGTGCTCGTGGCGAACGCTGCCAAATTCGCTGCCAAATTTGCAGCCCAGAACATGCTGCATCCACCGCGGCCTCCGCACTGGGGCGGCTACCGCTTGGTGCCGGACACCTGGGAGTTTTGGCAGGGCCGCAAGTCGCGCCTGCACGACCGTTTGCGTTACCGCTTGACAGAGGCAGGCTGGTTGCGTGAAAGGCTGGCCCCTTAGAGAGGCCAGCGCCTGATTTCAAAACACCAGCCTCACACCCGTTTTGAACGATCGGCCCGCCAGCGGCGACAAGTCGCGCACCGAAGGAATGGCCCCAGCGCTGTATGCCAGTGTGTTGCCCGCGTTGTTGAGTTTGAAAAACCACAGCGCATCGGACTGGCCCAACACCGTGAAGCGCCGCGTCACTGAAAAGTTGACCAGCGCGTAGCCCGCTGTCGGCACATCGGTGGAGGGCACCCGAGATTGGCGTGACGAGTGGTTGACCTCCGCGCGTGCCGCCCACGGCCCCGAAGCTGCTTCCAGCGCCAGGCTGATGCGCAGCGGCGCTACGCGAGGCAGGGGCTCTGAGGTGTCCAGGTTGACGGCGCGCGTGTAGTCGAGCTTGCCGCTCAGGTCCAGCGTGAATGCGCCGTTTGAGCCGCGCGAAGCCTCGCTTGGGCCTCGCGTGAGCAGGCGCTTCTGGCCCTCGACTTCCACACCGTTCAAGCGTGCTCGAACGGGCTTGAAAAGATACTCGGGAAAGTTGTTGAAACCGCCCTGACCGTCGGGCTCCTGAACCGTGGCGCCGCTGGCTTCCAGAGAAATGAAATTGGAAAATTGGGCTGCAAACATGCCCAGGCTGAGGTGATCGGCGCCCGACTTCCAACGCAGCGCCACGTCCAGGTTGTTGCTGCGCTCCGCGCTCAAGCCGACGTCACCGCGCTCGAACGTGCCGGTGGCTGCGTGAACGCCGTTGGCGTACAGCTCAAACGAGGTCGGCGCGCGTTGCGAATGGCTGAGCGTGCCGGTCAGCGTCCACAGCGCGTTCAACTTCGCCACATTGGCCAGCGAAGCGCTGCGCAGCGAAAACTTGCGCTGCAAAGCGTCGCCGAACTTTGGCTGGCTCGGATCGGCGTCGCCTTCAGAGTCAACCTGCGCACGCTCAGTGCGCAGCCCCGCGCTAAGCAAACCACCGGCCCAACTGAGTTCTTCCAACGCAAAAATACCCTGCTTTTGGGTGCGCGTGGTGGGAACAAAAGCTTCATCGCCCAAAGCTGAGAACGCGACGTCTTCAAGTTGCATGCCCCAGACGCCCCGCAGGGAGCCCCAGGCCACATGCTCGGCCTCGGCGCGCAACTCATTGCCCGAAGTCTTGAAGGTGGTTCCGACCTCGCCTTGCCCGTTCACTTCCTGGTGCTGGTAACGGGTGTTGTTGAACTGCAAGCGCACGGCGCTGAAGGGGCCTGTGAGCCCTTTGAATTCGCTGCTCAGAGCGAAGTGGTCGCGCTTCATTTTGATGACCACATCGGGCTCCACCACCGTGCCGTAGGTGCTGTCGTAAGTGTCCAAGGACACGCCGACGCGGCTGGGCCCGAAAAACACAGACGCACCCGCAGCGCCGCCTCGGGTGCTGCTCGCCGAGTTGCGCACGCGCGTGGTGCTGGGCAGCGCGATGCCGTCTTCCACGGGCACGTAGCGCGGCACTGCCAGGTCGGAGGTGTTGCGGCCGAACACGTCAACGTGCGCTGCGAACTGTCCGTTGCCCGCCTCGACCAAGGCCGCGCCACCGCGTTCGCGCTCTGCGCCACCGAATCGCAATTCCGCCACGCCTGACATTCCGTTCAGGCGTTCCTTGGGAATGCGGTTGTCCAGCGCATTGACGACGCCGCCTACCGCACTGCCTCCGTACAACAACGCGCCCGGGCCGCGCAGCACTTCCAGGCGCTCAACGATGAGCGGGTCGATGGGCACGGCGTGGTCGTAGCTCAGGCTGGATGCGTCCAGCGAAGCGCCGGCGTTGCTGAGGATGCGGACCCGGTCGCCATCCAAACCCCGAATCACCGGCCGTGCAGCGTTGGGGCCGAATGAAGTGCTTGACACACCGGGCATGCCGTTCAGTGTTTCGCCCAATGTGCTGGCACGCTTGATCACCAAAGCGTCGCCGGCCAGGACCGACACCGGCGAAGCGATTTCGCTGCTGCCCAGCGGGTTGCCGGTGACGATCACTTTTTCCAGTGCAGCTGGATTGGCCGGCGCAGTTTGTGCAAAGACGGCGCTGTTCAAGCCCGCGGCCAGCACCGCGGCGGCCACTTGCGTCAAGCTCCTGCGAGCAGGCGATGAGTGCAATGAGTGCAATGGGCGAAATGGCGCAAGGCGCGAATTAATTTGAAGGACTTTGCGATTCATGAGATTTCCTGCGGGGGCGGCGCGCGCGCAATGGCGCGGCGCTTGCCTCAAAAAACGACTGGACGCGCCGTCCGCGCGGGACGGCGTGCGACTGATCCGCCGCGCCGTTTGCGTCAAAACGCAAGCGGCGCAGGCAGAGCGGGCCTCAGGCGTTGGCAGGTGGCCCGCGGGCCAGGAATCCAGCGGCTTGCGCAGCCAAACTGGAGGCCACGTGCGTGGCCGGCGTCGCAACAGCGTGCGCCTGCGACAAACCCAGAGGCTGGGAGCAGCCGAGCACCATGTCGGAATGGCTGAGCTGGTCAAAGTGAGCGCAGCTGCGCTCGTCGCTGTGTTCAGGCAGCAGTAATTTTGCCCAAGTGCTGGTGCCCGGGGCTGCGTGCGGGCTGGTATTCGGGTTGGTATGCGGGGTGGTGTGAGGGACGGCGTCAGGGATGGCCTGACTGGAGGTGTGACCGTGCGCATGACCAGCAGCCTGCACCGCGGCATGCACTTCGAAACGCACAACTTCGTGTGCGGCGCCATGCACCTGCGAGTGAGCTCCCACGCCGCTGTGCGCCACGCGGTGCAGCAGCCACAGCGCCTGCGACAACACCAGGCTCAGCGCCAACAAGGCGGCGAACCATGACCGTCGATGCAGTTGGCGAAGGTACATGCTCAGAATCTCAGGCGGCCTTGTAGCGGCTGGCGAATGTTTTGCGAAACTTTTCCACCTTGGGCGCGGCCACCATGGCGCAGTAGCCTTGATTGGGGTGGTTCACAAAATAGTGCTGGTGGTAGTCCTCGGCGCGCGAGTAATTGGCCTCGGCCAGCACCTCGGTCACCACGCGGCCGTTGTGATGCGCATTGACCTGCGCCACCACCTCTCGGGCCACCGCCTCTTGTTCGGCGTTGTGAAAATAAATGCCCGATCGGTACTGGGTGCCAGCGTCGTTGCCCTGTCGGTTCAGCGTGGTCGGGTCATGAATGACGAAAAATATTTCAAGCACTTCACGCAGCGTGATTTGGCTCGGCTCGAAGCGCACCCGGATCACTTCGTTGTGACCGGTGTCACCACCGCACACCTGTTCATAGCTGGGGTTCTTGACGTGACCGTTGGAGTAGCCCGACTCCACGGTGCTGACGCCAATCACGCGTTCAAAAACCGCCTCGGTGCACCAAAAGCAGCCGCCGCCGAGGGTGATGGTTTCAAAGCTGGAGTTCATGTGGTGCTCGCGTCCGTTGGTATGTTCGGATTCTCGGTCACGTCGACGGGACCTCGGCGGACGCGGTCAATTCCGCGTCAACATTCGGCGTCAGTTGACAGCCAGCGTCAACTGCACGCGTGGTGACCAGGTTGCATCGTCTTCGCCCGACGCACGAAGCTTGGGGGCCGCCAAAAACAGCCGCTCACTCGGCAAACCCTGAGCAATCAGCGCGTCGCGCACTGCCAAGCCTCGCTGCAAGGCCAGCTCACGCATGGCTTCTGCGCTGACGACGATGCGCGTTTTGAGCAACGCCTCCATTTCGGGCCCCGTGATGTCGCGTGCGATGCCCACGGCGTTGCGCGGCTTGCCTGGGATGTCGGTTTGTTTGTAGATTTCTTTCACAGCGCGCGCTCGGTCTTCGGCAGCCATCAACACCGGTGCTTCAGGCGCTGCTCCGGCCTCGTCGATGTCGTATTGACCCGCGGCGGTTCGCGTGAGGTGGACCTGCGGCGCGTCGATCTCCAAGGCCTCGATCACCGGCGCCAGACGAAACAACGAGCGCGCGTCGGCGTTCAGGTAAAGCCGCTCGACACGCAGCAACGGGGTGGCAGCACCGGTCAGCCCGGCCACTTGAAACTGACGAACCGTCAGCTCCAGCGACCAAGGCTTGAACTCGACCTGCCCAATGCTCACCGCGCGCCCCAGCAAAGCGCCGAGTCGCTGCTCGCCCTGCGACTTCAAGACCGAAGGCAAGGCCAACCAGGCGACGGCCATCAGAAGGGTGGCAGCCAATAAAAACCAGCCGAGCACCCACAACCCGCGTCTTTGCAACCATCTCATCGTGCGGCTCCCAGCCATGATCGGATCGCTTGATGATGCTCTCCGTGAAGCATTGTCCTTGCGGCATCATGCCGGTCTTCGCAACAGCAGCGGGCGCAGCGACTTGAACAATTTGTTTGCCTTGTGGGGCCTGGCCGCCTGGAAGCCGCTGCTCACGGCGTTGGTGTTGCCACCGCTTCCATTTTTGTTGGCCGTGCTGCTGGGCGCACTCTGCTTGCGCAGCAGACGGGCTTCGGCGTGGTTTTTGATCTTGTTCGGCCTGGGCGGCCTGTGGCTCACTGCCACCGAAGGCGTGGCGCGTTGGGCGCAGCCGCTGCTGCTGACTCAATCGCCGGTGCTCACCCAAGACCGGTTGGCAGCGTTGAAATTGCAGGCCAAAGGCACGCGCATGGCCATCGTCGTGTTGGGCGGCGGTGCCGAGAAATATGCCCCTGAATACATGGAAGCCAGTTTGGTCAGCGCCTCGCTTGAACGCTTGCGCTACGGCATGTGGCTGAGCCGCCAGACCGGCATTCCGGTGGCGTTCACGGGCGGCTCGGGGTGGGCCGCAGCAGACGGGCCGGCCGAGGCAGAAGTCGCGGCGCGCATTGCCATCGCCGATTTCAAACAGCCCCTGAAGTGGACGGAAACCCAGTCGCGCGACACGGCAGAAAACGCCGCGATGACGGTGCCTGTGTTGCGAGCGGCGGGCGTGCAACAACTGCTGGTCGTGACTCACGGATGGCACATGCCGCGTGCCATGGCCTCGTTCAAAAAACAGGCCGGTGCCAGCATGACGGTGGAAGCCGCACCCATGGGCTTGGCACGCATCGAGGAAGTCGGCCCACTCGACTGGGTGCCTTCGTCAAACGGCTTCAAGCGAAATCGTCAAATCATTCATGAATGGCTGGGCGGCTTGGCTGGCGCTTGAGGGGCAAGGCGCGCTGCCGTTGGCGCACCGAGAACGGCACCCGCCGCCAACGCGCGCCTTACTGCGCCGCCACTTTTTTCTTCTTCTTTTTGTCGCGACGCGTCGCCTCTGCTACCTCGGCTTCGGCCTGCCACAGTGCCATCTCTTCGGGCGTCTCCAACGTCACCAGACCTAGGCCGCCGGTTCGAAATTCGCCCATCAAAATTTCGGCGGCCTTTTGCAGATTCACGCGGCCGCCGCTTTTAATGGCGCCGCGTTTTCTGGCAATCTCGGTCAGCTGATCTTCCTCGGACAGCCCAGACATGTCGGCCAGCTTGAAGCGCTCGGCAACGCGCCCGGGGTAATTGCGGTTCACGCAGTTCAGCAACTCCAGCGCAACCTCTTCTTCGTTATAAGCATTGCGGCCGATGCCGCCGCTGGCTGCCAGGTGATAGCCGCTTTGCGGGACGGTGATGCGCGGCCACAGCATGCCCGGCGTGTCGAACAAATACACATCGCTGGCCAGCACAATTTTTTGCTCCAGCTTGGTGATGCCGGGCTCGTCGCCTGTCTTCGTGGCACGGCGTCCTGCCAGCGTGTTGATGAGGGTGGATTTGCCCACGTTCGGAATGCCGCATATCAACACGCGCAGCGGCTTGGTCATGCCGCCACGCAGCGGCGCCAACGCGCGACAGCCAGCAATCAGGCGCTGCGCAGGCGCGGTGACGCTGGCGTCCAGGCCCAGCGCCTGCGTGGCGGGCAAGCTGTTGTAGTGCGCCAGCCAAAGCGCGGTGCGATCGGGGTCGGCGAGGTCTTGTTTGTTGAGCACTTTCAAGGCGGGCTTGCCGCTTGTCAGCTCAGCCAACAAGGGGTTGAGGCTGGAGCCCGGCAAGCGTGCATCCAGCAGCTCGATGACCACATCGATTTCTTTGACGCGGTCCAGGATGGCGCGCCGGGTCGAGTTCATGTGACCGGGAAACCATTGAATGGCCATGGGTGCTTCTGTTTGAAAATGCGGGCTGCCAATTGTCGCGGGTGTGAGCTCGGCGATCGGGCGCTTGCCGTGTCCCTTCAGAGGTCATGCGTTTGACATCTGCAGACGCATTTGTCAGCTCGAGTTGCGGCCCATCAACCAGCCGCTGAAACGGACCCGTTCCACCACGATCATGTGCGGCACAGTGAGTGCGGCCAAGCCAACGAACAGGAGTTGCATCAGACGCGTTTCCAATGCGTGGCCGTCAGACACCCACCAAGCCAACGCGACGCCAACCACTGTGGCCGCCATCGGCCATGCCGCGATGCCGATCAGATGGCGAAGGGTTCCGGCTTCGGTGTAGTCCCGCGTTCTCAATATGTGGCGGGCGCTGTGCATGCCGCAGAAAAAAACCGCGAACCCCAAGAGCGGTGGCGCGATAGTGAGCAACGCAGTGACCGACACCAGTTCGATGCTGCGCGCCAGATTTTTTTTTGCACCGGCGATGGCAGCGACGCCAATTGCGGCAACCCAAGGCCAAGCAATCTCTTGCAAAGCTCCAACGATCGCCTGCGCAGCCGGCGACCCTGACAGCAACGCGAACAGTTGGGAAACCGCTTCTGCATGCAGCGCCATCGGGCACAAAATAATTGCGCCGCCGTAAAGCGTTCGGAACAGCGCCGGTGTCCTGCCTTCGGGATCACCCGAAAAATGAAGCGCCGACATGAGCAGGAACGCGGCAAGAAAAAAGCCAGGGGCAAACCACCACAAGGCCACAACCGACGCCGCAGCCGCCAAATAAGCGATGGTGAACATGCTCCATCCTGCGGCCGATCGAACGCTCAAAAGTTGCCGCACAAAGACCAAGTCCAGGGCACCGTGCGGAACACCCAGCAACAGGATGATGGGCGCCAACACGATGAGTTGGGCCTGCGCGTCGAGCACCGGCAGCCACAGGCTCCCAACAATGACCAACCAAGCCAACCCACTGAAACCAAGGCCCTGCGACTTGAGGTTCAAAGCCAAACCTGCGGGCCACGCGTCTTTCAACAACCGCATCCGCACACGACGCTGACTGAAGGATTCATGCCACGCGTTCGCTTTTTCTTTCTCCGTCGCCTGCATCCACCCGAATTTGACCGCGCCGCCACGTCAGGGCGAAGGCCGCTTTGAGAAACGGAAAAACCGGCATCGCCACCACAACCGCAAGGCTGTCAACGACACCGGCAGATCCACTCAGGAAGCGAATGACACGGGCCGGGTCTGCGCCGCTGAACAGTGAGTAAAAAATCGATGCGCCGCGACGAGGCTCGGCGCGCAAAACATCCAGAAAAATCTGGTCCATCACGCGCAGTGGCAGTGGGTCGGCCTTGTGCGCCACTGGCCGACCGGTGCTCAGCAGCGCGTCAGCACACTCATCGGCCCAGCGTTGTATGCGTTGAAAAGCGTAGCCCGTGCTGGGTCGGGCGCCACCGGCCATCACGCCGACCTTGACATGGCTTTTATCCGTCGCGCGGGGACCGTCAATCAGGCCCATTGGCAAAATGCCGTGCTCGCTGCGCAGTATCGAGAACGCTGCTTTGCCCACACGTTGGGCGATGGCAGCGTCAAGCCGCACTTGCAACTCAGCGGCTGTAAGAGGCGTTGCGCCGAACACAGTGAGCTCCACCAGCGCGCGGGTCGTCGTCACCGGCAAGACGTAAACAAATGCGACATCACGCACGTCAGGCGCAAGGAAGTTCATCAGGTCCAGCGAAAGCGGGTCGAACACCGCCGCAGCACATTCGATTTCATGGCCATAAAACGATTGCCACATCGTTGCACCATCGCGCCGAGGCAATTGCGACGGCCGCGTGTCGACCACTGAGCGGGCCGTCACCGTGCCTGAGCTTGTGCGTATTTTCCAAAAACCGTCGCCATGGGTGGGCTCAGCAATGACTGAGGTGCCGAGCTTCAACATCTGATTCGGGTGGTCGTTGATCGCTGTCTGCGCAGCCGCATAGAAGTCTTTGGCTGCGAGCATGTTGTAGGGCGTCGATCCGCAGTCGAGCGTCGTCGTTTGGCCTGCGTTTGCCACCCGCATCGTTTGCCAACGGTGCTGTACCGCAACCGACTGGGGGGAAGAGCGGTCGCGCCAGAAGCACCAAGTGCGGTCGTTGATGTATTCAGTGCGGGACTCCAGCACCAGC
>JBBRGA010000131.1:0-9870 GCA_038241115.1 Burkholderiales bacterium
CTTTGACGTTCGCGCCTCAGATGCTGGGTTATTCAGAATCCTGCCACCAAAACCCGGTTAGCAGCGACCTGCTCAAGGCTTCGGCGGCGCCGTGTCGATGAAGCTGACGCGCAGTGCCAGTTTGTCGCTGAGCTTGGTCAGGTTGGGCTGCGAGGCGCGCCAATCGATATGGGCAAAACGGAAGTCGAGGTAGCTCAGCGCGCAGCCCACGGCGATGTCGGCCAGTGACAGGTGAATGCCCGCGCAGTAGGGTTTGTCGCCCAGGCCTTTGCCCATGGCGGCAATGCCTGCATGAATTTTGTCGAGGTTGCGGTCGACCCACGCGTTGCAGCGCTGCGCGTCGGTGCGGCCGGCGTAGGTTTGCTCCAGGCGCACGGCAATGGCGGCATCGACCACGCCGTCTGCCAGTGCTTCCCAGGTGCGCACTTCGGCGCGTTCGCGGCCGCGCTCGGGAATCAATCGGCTCACGGGCGACAGGGTGTCCATGTATTCGACGATCACGCGCGAATCAAACATGGCCTCGCCGCCTTCCATCACCAAACAAGGCACTTTGCCCAGCGGGTTGGACTGGCTGATGCGGTCGCTGGCCCACACGTCTTCAAGCTCGAGTTGGTAGTCGAGCTTTTTTTCGGCCATGACGATGCGAACTTTTCGCACGTAAGGGCTGGTGAGGGAGCCGATGAGTTTCATGTGATGCGTCTTGTGTTTGTAGTGTTTGTTTTTTGTCGGTCGGCAAGCGAATTTCATTCTAGCGGGGCAGGTTCCAGGCGATCTGTGCCGGTCGGCCCGGCAGTGAGAGTTGCGACACGGTCGGTGCGGCTTGCGCAATCACCGCGCCGCGACGCACCACGAACAGCCGGTTGGCGCGCAGGCGGAGGGCCTCGACCGCGTCGGTGGCTTGCAGCAACACAAAGTCGGCATGGTTGCCCACGTCCAGCCCGTAACTTTCCAGGCCCATGACCTTGGCCCCGTTGGCGGTGACGGCATCAAAGCACTGGCGCATCTGCGACTGCGATGTCATTTGTGCCACATGCAAACCCATGTGCGCGACTTCCAGCATGTCGCCGCTGCCCAGCGAATACCAAGGATCCATCACGCAGTCGTGGCCGAAGGCGACGTTGATTCCCGCGGCCAGCAACTCGGGCACGCGCGTCATGCCACGGCGTTTGGGGTAGCTGTCGTGGCGGCCTTGCAAGGTGATGTTGATGAGCGGATTGGCCACGGCGTGCAATTCAGCCTCTCTCATAAGCGGCAGCAACTTGCTGACGTAGTAGTTGTCCATGGAATGCATGGAAGTCAGGTGCGAGCCGGTCACGCGACCGTGCAAACCCAGGCGATGGGTGTGCAGCGCCAAGGTTTCTACGTGGCGTGACATCGGGTCATCGCTTTCGTCGCAGTGCATGTCCACCCGCAACCCTCGCTCGGCGGCCAACTCGCACAGGATGCGCACGCTGTCGGCGCCTTCGGTCATGGTGCGCTCGAAGTGCGGAATGCCGCCGATCACGTCGACGCCCAAGTCCAGCGCGCGCTTCAGGTTGGCCAGCGCGCCGGGCGAGCGCAGCAATCCGTCTTGCGGAAACGCCACCAGCTGCATGTCCAAATAGGGTGCGACTTGACGCTTGACCTGCAGCAAGGCTTCCACCGCCAGCAGTCTGTCGTCACAAATGTCCACGTGCGTGCGTATGGCCAGCAGGCCTTTGGCGACGGCCCAGTCGCAATACGCCACGGCCCGGTCCACCAAGGCTTGCTGCGTGAGGTGCGGCTTCAACTCGCCCCACAGCGCAATGCCTTCCAGCAAGGTGCCGCTTTGGTTGACGCGAGGAAGGCCGTAACTCAACGTCGCGTCCATGTGAAAGTGAGCGTCAACAAACGGCGGACTCAGCAGCTGGCCTTGCGCGTCCAAAACAGATGTGCCTTCGGGCGCAGACAGATTGAGGCCGACGGCGGCAATGCGGCCGTCCAGCGCCAACACATCGCAGTGGGTGCGGCCGTCGGGCAAGGTAGCGTTCTGGACGAGCAAGTTGGCGTTCATGAGTTTGTCGCTTGGTTCTGTCGCTTGGTTCTGTCGCTCGGATTCGTCGCTCGGGTTCGTCGCTTGCTTTAGTGCGCACACATTTCGTTGCGAGCAAATTCCTCAGCCCGCAGGCCAAGGTGGCGCAGTCGGGATTCTCCACGGCTGTCTGCTCCAGGCCGAAAACCGCTTCAGCGCAGCAGCTTTCATGCCGATACTGACCGCACGGCCATCCAAAGCAAGACTATCCGTGTTCAAACTCATCATCCTTTTCGCGCATTTGTTGGGCACCAGCCTGGCCTTGGGTGCCATCGTGGCCACCGACATTCGGCTGCTGGGCAAATTGGCCGATGAGCGCGTACGCATTGCGCCACCCAACGCATTTGTGATGCGCCTCATCACCGTGGCGCTGATCCTGCTTTACGTGACTGGCGCGTGCCTCGTGTGGCTGGGCTGGACTGCCGGTCCGGAATATCTCAACAACCCCAAGCTGCAAGGCAAGCTGATTTTCGTGCTGCTGCTGAGCTTGAATGCGCTGGTGTTGCACCGCTTTACTTTTCCGGGTTTGGTCAGCGCCCGGCGCGTGGCCCGATGGAAGCTGCGCGACTTCTTGCGCGTCGCAGTGCCGGTGGCTTTGTCGAACGCGCTGTGGATGTACTGCGCATTCCTCGGCATCGCGCGGCCCTGGAACCACACCGTCAGCCTGAGTTTCGTGCTGGGCACGGGTGCGGCGGTGTTTATGCTGGCGTTGGCCGGTGTGTGCGGGCTGCTGCTGCTGGCAGCGCAAGACCGAACTGGACGCGCTCCCACTTGGATCGACGGTTTGAAACGCCAGATGGCCTGGTTGGCAGCAGCACTGAAAGTGTGACTTTCAAACGCCCGCCACCAGATTGGCCGCGATCTTGGACAATTACCGCATGACCATCCCCAGCACCGACACAGCAGCCTCACCCGTCACACCAGCGCCCATCGGCGCTGTGGCCCCGAGTTTTTCCACCGCCGACTTTCGCGCCGCGCTGGGCACCTTTGCCACTGGCGTGACCATCGTCACTGGACGCGATGCGAACGGTGAGCGGGTGGGTCTGACCGCCAACTCTTTCAACTCGGTGTCTTTGACGCCGCCGCTGGTGCTGTGGAGCCTGTCACGCCAAGCGGGTTCGATGCCCGCTTTCACACGCGGATCGCACTATGCGATTCACATCTTGGCAGCCGACCAGCGCGAGCTGGCCGAGCGTTTTGCACGGCGCGATGTAGACCGGTTTGCAGGCCTGGAATTCGGCGAAGGCGCCGGCGGCGCGCCGATCTTGCAAGGCGCCGCGGCCGTGTTCGAGTGTTTCAACCGCAGCCAATATGAAGAGGGCGACCACATTATTTTTGTGGGTGAGGTCGAACGCTGCCAGCGCCGCGAAGGGGCTCAGCCCTTGATTTATCACGGCGGCAAATTCTTCACCGAATTGCCGCTGTAGGCGATTCGCTGCGGTGGTCGACTCGTCATTTCGTCGATTCGTCGAATCACGGCGCAGCAACTGCGCTCGCAGATCAGTGCAGCTTCACGTGTGGCTCGGTGCGGCGCACGATCAACCGCGCCACGGTGTCAAGCGTCACCTTCACCCAGCCGTGCAGCGCCAATTCGTGCATCTTGTAAAGCGACAGGTACATCAGCTTGGCGAAGCCGCCCTCTATGAACAGGTTGCCGCCCATCAGACCGCCCATCATGTTGCCCACGGTGCTGAATTTTCCCAGCGACACCAGCGAGCCGAAGTCGCGGTAGTGCCAGTCCTTCAGCGGCTGGCCGTCAAGCCGGCGACGAATTTGCCGCAGCAGGTGCGAGGCCTGTTGGTGCGCTGCCTGCGCCCGAGGCGGCACGATCTTCACGCCGTCGTGTTCGCGTGCACCACGGCCCTGCTGCACACCGTGCCACTCGCAGGCCGCGCAATCGCCAATGGCAAAGATGTTGTCATCGCGTGAGGTTTGCAAGGTTTGCCGCACAACGAGTTGATTGATACGGTTGGTCTCTAGGCCGCTGATGTCTTTCAGGAAATCTGGCGCCTTCACGCCCGCCGCCCAGACGATCAGCTCGGCCGCCAGCGTGCGGCCATCTGCCAACACAACCAGGTCAGGTTCCACCCGCGACACCTTGGCGTTTGTCAGCACCTGCACGCCCATGTCGGTGAGCAAGGCCTCAGTGGCTTTGGAAAGCCGCTCGGGCAGCGCGGGAACCACACGCGCTGCAGCCTCGACGAGGGTGACTTGAATGTCCTTGTCGGCGTCGACGCGGTCCAGGCCGAAGGCCACCACCTCGCGCGTGGTGCGGTGCAGTTCCGCCGCGAGTTCGACGCCGGTGGCACCCGCGCCGATGATCGCCACGTGCAATTGCGACGGCCGCAGCGGCTCGGCCTGTGCCTGGGCACGGATGCAGGCGTTGACCATGCGCTGATGGAAGCGCAGCGCATCGGCCGGCGTCTCCAGGCGCAGCGCGTGCTGTGCCACGCCCGGCGTGCCGAAGTCGTTGCTCTGGCTGCCCACCGCCATCACCAGCGTGTCGTAGGGCACGGCGCGCGCCGGGGTGACTTCCCGCCCTCGGTCGTCGAAGGTCGAAGCGACCTGAATTTCTTTGCGTTCACGGTCCAGGCCCGTCATTTCGCCGATGCGGAACTTGAAGTGATGCCAGTGGCCCTGCGCGAGGTAGCCGACCTCGTGGTCGCTCATGTCCATGCTGCCCGCGGCGATCTCGTGCAACTTGGGTTTCCAGACGTGGGTGCGGGCGCGCTCCACCAAGGTGATTTCGGCGCGGCCGCGTTTGCCCAGCGAGTCACCCAGGCGCGTGGCCAATTCGATTCCACCGGCGCCGCCGCCCACGATGACGATGCGGTGCGGGCGTTCGGCGGGCTTTGTCGCTGCATTCATGACCGGCATTGGAACCCATCGCCGCAAAGCGTTTGCAAGATTTGGTTTTTCAACACGATGCAGGCGTAGCAGCCAGTTCGATCTGCCCATTCAGATGCGCTTTGCCGAAAGCCGTGGGCCAAGCGCAATGCGGCGCGACGCGCTGCTGCGGGTGCCACGGCGGCGCACAACTCGCGCAGCCGGTTTACGTGACGCTGGACCATGCGCTGCGGCGTCTCCAGGGTTTTTCGCGAATTGCCGCTGTCAGCGACGCAAGCTCTTACTGCCGGCGCTGATCGAAACGCTGTGTGTCGGCCTGTTGGCTGGCTTCTTGACCCGCGGACAACGGAGTCATTGGCAGCGACGGTGAGCCCCACAGTGTCGGGTCGTTGGCGCTGGCCCTCAGCATCGTAAGTCTGGAGACGATGGCGCGCAGCTCCGACAGTTCATCCGCGCGCCACACGCGGACGTTGCCAATTTGCTCGCAGCAGACCATCCCGTAAACGCGGCCGTTCAGCATGTATGCAACGTCGAGCATGGCCAGCACGCCGTAACGCTCCACGTAGTTACGCCGCATGCCTTGCAAATGGGGGTCATTCAATGTGTCGTTCGACACATAAGTACCCTGGTTGATGAGATCGTCAAAATAGTCGCGGTACTCCGACATCTCAAGCCGCTTTTCTTCAACGTCAAGCGCACCGCCAGCTTCCTTGGCAGCAAAACACAGCATCGCCAAATTTTCGTACTCACCGTCAAAGCGCCACAAGCTCACGCGCGAACAGCGCATTCGCAGCATGATGAGGTCGATTAGCGCTTCGCGCGCCTGGTTGCGAGTGATGTCACCTCCCGTCAGTTTGGCACTGATGGTTTGCAAGTGCAGCGCGTCAACGGCTTGGTTTCTCATGTCTGAAGTGTGGAACAAGAACTGTCCAAATCACCATCCCCAGTTTTCCTCTTTGCGACTCAACGCGCAGGACGCTGGGCCTCGTCAATGTCCAGCAACTCCCAAAAGTTGAGCCAAAACAGCGGCCGCCGGTAGCCCACCAACCACGGCTGCGTGAGGTCGGTGACGACTTGGTGCACATGCACTTTGTAGGGCATGTAGGCCACCGCCAAACGCTTGGCCTGCAGGAACAAAGCGTCGCGCTCGGGGCCGTCCGGCAACGCCAGCATGCGTTTGAAAATTTCATCAAAAGCGGGCAGCTTGAAGCGCGCCAAGTTTTGCCCGCCGATCTGTGCGCTGTTGTAGCGCGCCAACGCGCCTTGGCCGTCGGGCGATGCGGCGCTACCGCCCACCGTCCACATCATCAATTTACCGGCACGCGCGGCCTTCAGGTTTTCCGGCCACTTGGCAGTTTTGAACTTCAAGCGCAGGCCCAGCGCGTCCATGTCACGGCGAAACAGCTCGTCCATTTGGCGGCGCCGTTGGTCGGGCTGGCTGCCCAGCTCCAGCACCAAAGGTGCGCCGTTGGGCTGCTCACGCCAGCCGTCACCGTCGCGGTCGATGTAGCCGTAAAGGTCGAGCAAGGCTTTGGCGCGCGGCAGGTCGTAAACGCCGTTTTCTGAGCGGTACGCCTCGTCATAGCCGCTGGTGTGCGGGTTGAGCGGCGACTGCGCGGCGATGCCTTGGCCACGTCGGCCCAGGCGAATTTCGCGGTCGATGTCCAGGCCCATGGCGATGGCGCGGCGCAGTGCCACGCGCTCTGGCGTGTAGCCACCCACTGTGGGGTCGTCCATGTTGAAAAAGGTGTACTGCGTTGACGCGCGCACGCTGCGCTGGCCTTGCACGCCGCGCTTGGCCAAATTGGGTGCCATCACGCCGTTGGGCATGGCCATGTTCACAAACTCATCAGGCACCTGTTCCATCACATCGACCTGGCCGTTCAAGAAGGCCAGCCAGCGCGGCTGCTGCTCATCGATGATCGACACCTCGACGCGGTCGACCATCGGAATTCGTTTGCCTTTGAGGCGAGCCAGCATCGCTTGGCCTGCGGTGTCGTCGGCGGCGGGCTGGGCATCAAACGTCACCTCCCGGAACTGCGGGTTGCGCTCGAGCACGATGAGCGAACTGCGCCGCCACTGCTTGAGCACAAAAGGCCCGGTGCCCACCGGATGCGCCATGATTTTGTCGCCGTAGATCTCCACCACTTCGCGGGCCACGGCACCGAACAAATCCGATCCGGCGAGGTAGTCCGACAAAAAGCGCGGCCGCGGCTCAGCCAGCCGGTACTGAATCACGTAGCGGCTGAGCGCGCGCACGCCTTCAATGTCGCGGTCGTAGTTGAACGGCTGCTTGCTGCGCAGTGCCTCTTGGCGCAGCTCGTCCAACCCCAAAAAGCGGTCGGTCTCGACGCTGGTCCAGGCCGGGCTTTTCAGCGCCGGGTCGGCAAAGCGCTTCAGCGCGTAAACGTAGTCCTGCGCCACCAGCTCGCGCGGCTTGCCCTTGAAGGCGGCGTCGTCGGCAAAGTAAATGCCAGGACGCAGCGTGACCGTCCAGGTGCGGAAGTCGGGGCTGTGCTCGGGCATGCCGACGGCCGTCAGCGGCTTGATGAGCGCGGGGCGCGCGAGGTGGTCGTAAACGTAGGGCGCTTCAAACAAATGGCCGGTGACGGTGCGTGAATAGATGTCAAGAATTTGCGCCGGATCAAAACCGGTTTCCGCCACGGCGAAGGCCACCCGCAGCACTTTCTGCGACGCGGCCATGCTGGCTTGAGCGCCTGCCATCAACGCGCATGTCAACGCGAACTTCAGTGCAAATCTCAAAGCAAATTTCGACACGTATTTCGATAGGTATTTCGACACACCAGCAACCCGTTAGCGCTTCATCGGCTGGTGCGGGCAAGCACGTCGGTGTCGATGTCCAGATACTTGAAAAAGTCGCGCACAAACGGATTGCGCCGGTAGCCCACGACCCACGGGTGTACGAGGTCTGTGGCGACGCGGTGGCCGCTGATTTTGTAGGGAACGTAAGCCACCATCAGCTTGCTGGCCTCCTCCATCACGGCTAGGCGCTCGGGGCCGTCTGGCAATTGGCTTTGCTTGAGGTACAACTTATTGAAGGCTGGCAAATTGAAGCGAGCGTGGTTGGAGCCGCCGATGTTGGGCCCGTAGGCCAGCGCCAAAAACGTGTCGCCGTCGGGGCTGCCAGCGGCCCAAGCCACGCCCCACATCATCAATTTGCCCGCCTTGGACGCCTTCAGGTTTTCAGGCCACTTGGCACTTTTGAACACAATTTTGATGTCGATGGCCTTCATGGATTTTTGCCACAGCTCCACCAGCTGGCGCGACGCTTGGTCGGGCTGGGTGGCGTACTCCAACACCAGCGGTTTGCCGTCGGGCAGATCGCGCCAGCCGTCGCCGTCTTTGTCGACATAGCCATATAAATCGAGCAGGGCTTTGGCGCGCGCCACGTCGAAGGTGCTCATTTCGCTTTTGAACTGCGGGTTGTAGCCGTAGGTCAATGGCGCAACCGCCGATTGAGCCAACACCGCTTGGTTGCGCCGCACCACACGCACTTCTTCTTCGCTGTTGTAGGCCAGAGAAATGGCCCGGCGCAAGGCCACTTTGTCTGGCGTGTAGCCACCCACAACCGGACTGTCTTGATTGAACAGCGAGGCCAACGTCGCGTCAACCAGCGGTGACTGCTCCATGCTGATGCCCTGCTTGGCCAGATTCGGTGCGATGACATTGTTGGGAATCGCCACGTTGGAAAATTCATTCGGCAAGCGCTCCATGAAGTCGGTTTGCTGGTTCAAAAAACTGAGCCAGCGTGGTTGCGATTCTTCGATGATGGAGATCTCTACCCGGTCCAACATCGGCATGCGCTTGCCCTTGAACGCCTTGGCAATCGCGACCGAGCGTGCGTCGTCGGCCGGCGCTTCTTCGTCGTAATACATCTCGCGAAAGCCAGTGTTGCGCGCCAGCACGATGCGCGAACTGCGTCGCCACTCCGCCAACTTGAACGGCCCGGTGCCCACGGGGTGCTCCATGATTTTGTCGCCGTACATCTCCACCACTTCGCGCGCCACGGCACCAAAACTGCCGGAGTCGGTCAGCGCTTCCTGGTGAAAGCGCGGCGACGGCTCGGCCAACTTGATCTCGAAGGTGTAGCGGTCCAGCGCGCGCAAACCTTCGACTTCGGTGTCGTAGGGGAAAGGCTGCTTGGCCGCCATGATCTTGGTGCGCAACGCGGAGAGCCCCAAAATTTTGGCGCTCTCCAAACGATAGAGGTTGGGGCTTTTGGTGATGGGGTCGTAATGACGCTTGAGCGAGTAGACATAGTCCTGCGCCGTGAGTTCGCGGCGTACGCCTTTGAAGGCCGGGTCGTCCGCAAAGTAAATGCCCGGCTTGACGCGGAAGGTGAAGCGCGTGGAGTTGTCCGACACGGTGGGGATGTCAGCCAGGGTCACCGGTTTCATCTTGAAAGGACGCGCCAAAAAGTCGAATGCCAGTGGCGCTTCAAAGATGCCCGCGATCACGGTGCGGGAGTAAAGGTCGCTAACCTGCGCCGGATCAAAACCCGTCTCGGCAACGGGGAAGGCATAACGCAGCACTTTGGGTGCTGCTGTTTGGCTCACTGGCGGGGCCGCGGTCTGCGACCACACCATTTGCGGTGAGCCAATCGCTGTCAATAAAAAGCAAATCAAATATCGATGCAACATCATTCAAGCTCCTGGCGGTGATGGGGCGAAGTGTAGAAGTCGGGCGCGCTGGCGTCAGGCTTGTCACCCCAAAAACACCTCAAGCCGCGCGCGGGGAAACGATGGGGTGCTGGCGCGGACCTTGCACTTAGACTCGCGCCGAAGTTCATCCTGCACCCGACTTGCCCCATTCCACCCATGACCGCCTACCTGATCCGCCGCTTGTGGCAAATGATTCCCACGCTCATCGGCGTGGTGCTTCTGGTGTTCTTTTTGTTCAAATATTTCGGCGGTGATCCGGCCGAAATTTTGGGCGGCTTGAGTGCCAGCGCG
>JBBRGA010000132.1:0-9594 GCA_038241115.1 Burkholderiales bacterium
CACAACCGCGTCCACGGCGTCGCGATGATCCATCAACGCATCCATGCTGCGCAGCAACTGCTGATGGGTCAGGCTGGCCGTGTCCACCTCAGGGATGCTCACCGTCTCCAGCCAGCGCAGCACGCCCAGCTTGGAATCCGGATCGCACAAGCGATTGAAGACCATCACGCGGATGGCGTGCTCGACGGCCGTGGTGTAGCGGGCCTTGCGGAACACCCCGCCCAGAGCGTCGAAGCCCAACTCCTTCCACAGCTGATCAAGCGCCCAGACATCGCCCAAGGCCAGCGCCGATTCGAATTCAACTTGCGGCGCCGCAGCCATCGCACCTGGCAGACCCTTGACGCGCAGCAAGCCGTGCAGCAGCGAGTCGACACCGCCACCGACTTCGTCAAGCCGACCCAGCGTGGCGACGGTGCGCTGCCGCGGCTTGCCTTCCTCGTTGCGGAATGACTCAACGAGTTGCAGGTAGCGGTGGCCGCCGGAGCGCGTGAGCTTGAGGTACATGCACCGATTGTAGCCAAACAGGCTGAATCATTGCCAGCACTTTTTAACGCAAATCTTGCCACTACACAAATTCTTCGACGCTCCAGCTAAGTCCTTGATTCCATTGACCAGAGATCGTCAAAATAGGCGCGGATTGGAATTTGGTGTCGAACTTAGGGGCGCCGCCTCGTGCAGTCGCTTTAAGAAGTTCACGCTGCTGGCGTCGCTTTGATCGGCGTAGATGCGCATGAACACCCAGCGCGTGGCTCGGTCGATGGCGACGAACAGGTAGCGCCTGTCGCTCTCGTCAGGCATCTGCGGCAGGTACTTGATGTCCACGTGCAAGAAGCCCGGCGCGTAGTCCTTGAAGGTCTTGACCGGGGCATCAGCCTCACCTGCATCCGCACGCGCCCGTGCTTTCAGGTCGCGCAAGTTGGATACGCCGTGGCGGCTCAAACACCGATCCAGCCCAGAGCGCGACACGGCCGGGTTGATGAACTCCCGCACCACCACCAGCAAGTCATCCAGGGGCAGCAACAGCATGCGCCGCAACGCCACCGCGATGGCCTCCTGGCCTGGAGTCAGTGTCGTCTGGAGCCTGTGCGGGCGGTGCGATAGGTCGTGCGGCGTCTCGCGGCCCCGCCACTTGGCCGCCGTGGCGCGGCTGATGTTGTAGCGCTCGGCCAGCTCAACAAGTGGCGCTGAAGATGCCTTGATCTCTGCCCGAGTGCGGGGTGTCGTGCGGGCTTGGGCGTGGACTTGGCTCACTGGATACTCTTTGCCTGAAGGGACTCAATCACGCCGCGCATCACGTCTCTTGCTTTAAACAGTGGCCAGCTCCGAATGGGGACATGATCTCCTGAAACCCAACACCTAACAAAAGTACTCCGCGAGACGCGCCGTACTCACCAATTTCCACTCAGCCAAAGCTTGCGCAATATCACCGCCTAAATTCTTTGGTTCGAAATAATCGCGCCAACTTGACCCGCGATGAATTCGCAACGCGTCTGCCGCAGGCAGCTCGTTCCAAGCGGTTTGTGTAGATACAATAACCGCGCGGCAAGCACCTACGATCTGAAGAAGCGCGCCGCAACGCTTGCTTCCTGCTATCTTGACTTTGAAGATGCAGCGCTGGTTTTTCAGAGTCCGTTTTCGAAACCGAAGATGTGCGTCAGAACTGCGGCGAGAAACGCATGATCTGTTTCGGTATGTTGCGGGATCGAATGGTGGTGATTGGCGACACCCCGCGCGGCGCGGATCGCCACGTATTCAGCATGAGGAAAGCCAATGACCGCGAGCAAGCGAGCATCGCCCCGCTCCTTGGGATCTGACCTTGCCAAGGTGGCAGCGCACGTGATTCAGGCGGAGGAATACGACGAACTTCCGGAACTGACCGTTGACATGCTCGCGCGCGGGCACGTCAACAAGGGAGGTCGCCCTCGGCTGGAGAACCCGAAAAAGTTGATCTCTATTCGGCTGCCGGAAGACGTGATTGAGAAGTGGCGCGCCACCGGACCGGGGTGGCAAACACGCATGGCGGAAAAGCTGGTGCGCGTGGCACCGAGGTGACGCTTGCGTCTGCGACGGCTGGGTCTGACGCGTAAACCAACTTGAGCTAGCCGGGGTCAAATCCCCGGTGGGTTTGTGATGAACGCTGGCTTTGAAGGTTTTTTGGTGCACTGCCCGCCCGCCCCTTCAAAACAAGCCTTGATCGCTGCCGTGAATTTCTCGCGGCCATGCTGGCGGCGCTCCATCAGGCCAACATGGCGCTGCACGGTGACGCCGGGCAGGGGCACGATTTGCAAGGTGCGGTCTCGCGACCACTGAACGTTGGCGAGTTGCGGCACGATGGACACGCCGAAGCCTTGGCGCACCAAGGCCACGATGGCTTCAACCGAGTTCAACTCCATGCCTTCTTTCACCGTGGCGCGGCATTGGGCCAGGGCTTGGTTGACGAGGTGGCCGGTCCAGGTGTGGCGGTCAAAGCGCATGAACGGGCACTGCGCCAGGATGCCGCGCGGCGTGTCGGGCAGCTTGAAGTGGGGTTTGCGCGGCACGATCAACGCCATCGGTTCGCTGTACAGCGCGGTCCATCTCAGCCTGGAAGACAGGCGCATTGGTGGCTGGGTGACCACGGCGGCGTCGAGTTCACCGCGCTCTACTCTGGCGGCGAAGTCGGCCGACTGACCCGCCAGCAACGTCACTTCCAGACCAGGGTGCTGGCGTTTGATGGCCCACAGCGCATCGGCAAAAGCGCCCATCAGCGCCGACACCAGCGCCCCCATCACCACAGTGCCTGTGAGTTGCTCGCTCTGCGGCGCTGACGCCAGTGCCTCGTAGCGCGCCACGACGTCTTGAACCGATGCCACCAATTGACGCCCGGCGGTGTTCAGCACCACGGATCGACCCGCGCGGTCGAACAGTCCTTGGTGCAGTTCGTCCTCCAGCGCGCGAATCTGCAGACCCACGGCCGCTGCTGTCAGGCCAATTTCTTTGCCGGCAGCGGCAAAGCTGCCGAAGCGGGCGGCCGCCAGAAATGTTCGCAGGGTGCGGATTGAAGACATGGTGTCGTGGTGGATGACTCAGGCAGCGCACTGTAAATTTATTCTTTGGCTCAGCGTCACAAACATTCGCTTTTACTTTGCAGTGGTGTGCGCTATCTTGCGCCAGTCTTCAAATTTTGGGTCGGCAGTCGTGCGCTGCTCAAGTAAATATCAACTCGCAACATGACAGACACACTGACCGCCAAGACACTCAACGTAAAAATCTGGCGCGGACGCGAGCAAGGCGCGTTCAGCCAATACGCGGTACCGCGTCAAAACAGCCAAACCGTGCTCGACGTGGTCACCCATGTGCAACGCCACTTGGAGCCCACGCTCAGCTACCGCTTCTCATGCCGCGTGGGCATGTGTGGCTCGTGCGCGATGACGGTCAATGGGCAAGCCCGTTGGACCTGCCGAACGCATGTGTCCAAAGTGGTGGACGACTCGGGAACGCTCGACATTGCGCCGCTGGCGAACTTGCCCGTGATCAAAGATTTGGCCACCGACATGAGCGGCTTCTTTGACAAGATGGCGCGCGCCAAAGGCCACTTCAAAGGCAGCGCCACGCGCCACGACGACTTCGCCCGTGTGGCACCCAGCTCGCCCGAACGCATGGCCGCCAACGCCGGCATCGAGTGCATCGGCTGTGCCGTTTGTTATGCGTCGTGCGACGTGGTGACGTGGCGGCCCGACTACCTGGGCCCGGCGGCCCTGAACCGCGCCTGGACCTTGACCAACGATGTGCGCGACGTTCAGCAAACCGAGCGCCTTCGCGCCGTGGCGGGCGACGCCGGTTGCCATGCCTGTCACACGCAAGGCTCGTGCACCGAGCGTTGCCCCAAGCAGCTGGAGCCGACGATTTCGATCGCGGGCCTGAAGCGCCGGGTGGGCCGCGCCGCTGTGCGGGGTGAGTTGTGAGCAACCCAGTGGCGAGACACGCCAATGCGGCCACTGTGGTCACGCCCATGTCGTCCGCAGTCAGCCAAGCCAAGCGCTGGTACTGGCAGCGCATCAGTGCCATGGCGCTGGGGCTTTTTGTGCTGGTGCATCTGGCCGTGATGATTTATGCAGTCCGCGGT
This sequence comes from Burkholderiales bacterium, assembly GCA_038241115.1. Classification (GTDB taxonomy): domain Bacteria; phylum Pseudomonadota; class Gammaproteobacteria; order Burkholderiales; family Burkholderiaceae_C; genus JANYJJ01. Next base: position 4,106 of record JBBRGA010000132.1, read on the forward strand.
GGCCTGAGCGCTGCTGAAATTCTGGCGCGCACGCGTGGCAGCTGGACGTTTGGCGTTTTTTACGCGGGTTTCGTCATTGCCTGCGCGGTGCATGTACCGGTGGGCATGGCCAACATCGCCCGCGAATGGTGGGGCATGAATGAGCGCGCGGCGCTGTGGTTGTCGCGTGGCTTCGGATTGGTTTTGTTCGTGACGGGCCTGCGGGCGGTGTACGCCGTATGCGTTGTGACTGTGGCCAGTGCGGGGGGCGCATGAAGCAAGGCCTCGATGCCCGCGCGCGCGCTCATCCGGCTTACTGGGCTTTCTTGGCGCATCGTTTGTCAGGCTTGGGTTTGGCGGTTTTTTTGCCTTTGCATTTCTGGGCGCTGGGGCAAGCCCTGGAAGGCGCGGCGGCGTTGGACGGCTTCTTGCGCTTTGCTGATCAACCGCTGTTCAAGTTTGCCGAGTGGGGCTTGGTGGTGTTGTTGTCGTTGCACTTGATGGGTGGGGTTCGGCTGCTGTTGATCGAGTTTGGTCCGGCCTCGACATCGGGTTTGCGCAAGAACTGGATCGCCGGTGCAGTAGGCTTCTCGTTGGCGACCGGGTTGGCCTTTGCGCTGTCCCTGTTTGCCTGAGCAGCTGTCCCGAATTCACCTTTTTATTTCCGCTTTTCCAGCCACAGGAACAACCCATGATCAAGATTCGCCGCACTGCCATGAATGGCCTGGTAGCCATCAGCCTGTCACTCCTCGCGCTTTCGGCTGGCGCGCAAGACGCTTGGCCGAACAAGCCTGTGCGCATGGTCGTGCCCTTTGCTCCCGGTGGGTCTACCGACGTGATTGCGCGCATGGTGGGACAGAAACTCTCGGTGCTGTGGGGCCAGCCCGTGGTGATCGAGAACCGCGCTGGCGCAGGTGGCAATGTCGGAGCCGACGTGGTCGCAAAGTCACCCGGCGATGGCTACACCCTGCTGTTTGCGTCGGGCAGCATCACCATCAATCCGAACCTCTACAAACGCATGCCCTTCGACACCAAGAAGGACCTGGTGCCCATTACCAACGTGGCGCAAGGGCCAATGCTGGTGGTGGTGCCCGAAGCCGCAAGCGCCAAGACATTGAAAGAACTCATCGCCCAGGCCAAGGCCAAGCCCGGCGCGTTGAACTTTGGTTCCGCCGGTGTGGGCAGCCAAGTGCACATGGCGTCTGAAAACTTTGCCGACGCTGCAGGGATTGACATCACTCACGTGCCTTACAAAGGCGAAGCCCCGGCCTACACCGATTTGATAGGCGCACAAACGCAAATGATGGTGGGCAATTTCGCGGCCGCATCGGCCTTGCTTGGCAACGGCCGACTGCGCGCGCTGGCAGTCACCAGCAAACAGAGATCGCCGCTGTTGCCCAACGTGCCCACGGTCGCCGAAAGCGGCTTGCCCGGCTTCGAGAACATCGGCTGGTTCGGGCTTCTGGCTCCGACGGGGACGCCTGCCAATGTGCTCGCCAAGGTGCAGAGCGACACCGCCAAGGTGCTGGCAGAAACCGACACCAAAGCGCGCCTGTACGTTCAGGGCATGGTGCCGGTGGGCAACTCGTCGGTCGATTTTGCGAGGGCGATGGACACTGAAATGTTGCGCTGGGCGGAAGTGGTGAAGAACCGCAAACTCAGTGCCAACTGAGCGTCAGTTGCATTCCAAATGCGTGCCAACTGAGCCCATGCAAATCGACCTCACAGCGGTGGAAGAGGCCTGCAAAGACCTCTACATCCGTGCCTTGAAAGTGCTGCCGCCTGACATCAAAGCAGGTTTCAGTCGGTTGCAGGGCAGCGAAAGCGGCCACACCGCGAAGCAGGTGCTTGCCACCATGGTGACCAACATCACCGTCGCTGAATCCACCGACAACCTGCTGTGCCAAGACACCGGCGTGCCCATTTACAACGTCTGGATAGGCCGCGACGTTCAGGTTGATGGTCAGGCGCTGAAGCAGGCGATACGCCGTGGCTGTGAACGCGCCACGCGCGAGTACCCGCTGCGCAGCTCGGTGGTGCACCCGCTGACGCGCCACAACGAACACACCTCGTGCGGCATCGGCGTGCCGGTGATTCACATCGATTTCACCGACACGCCGCAGACGCTGGAAATCGAAATGATCCCCAAGGGCAGCGGCTCTGAGAACAACTCGTTCCTGAAGATGGCTGTGCCCGCGGAGGGCATCGACGCGATCAAGACTTTCGTCATTGACTGCGTGTTGGCGGCGGGTGGCAAAACTTGTCCGCCCACCATCGTCGGCGTGGGCTTGGGCGGCACGTCTGACTTGGTGGTGGCGCTGGCCAAGCGCGCCGCCACGCGCCCACTGGGCAGCCAATGCGGCGATGCGCAAGGTGCCGCGCTGGAGGCGCAGTTGTCGAAAGCGGTGAACCTGCTGGGCGTGGGCCCGCAAGGGCTGGGCGGCGACTCCACCGCGTTTGCGGTGCAGATTGAGCTGGCCGCCACCCACATCACCATGAACCCGATTGCGGTGAACATGCAGTGCCACTCGGCCCGGCGCGCGCGCGCCACATTCACGCCGAGCGGCGTCAGCATTGGTTTTTAGGGGCCGCTGAATGGCACACCACGAACTCACCATGCCGGTCACCGAGGCGCAAGTGCGCTCGCTGCGCGTGAATGACACCGTGACCCTGCAGCGCACGCTGTTCGGCATTCGCGACGCTACGCAAATTCACATGTTTGACCGCGGCCGCCGCACGCACTTTGACTTGCGCGGGCATGCGGTGATCCACACCGCACCGAATGTGAAAAAGGTCGAGCCCAGCGCCGACTTTCCGGCGGGCTACCAGCCCATTTGCGTGGGCACCACCACGTCGGACCGCATGGAGCGTTTCACGCGGCCGTTGATGACTCAGCAAGGCGTGCGCTTGATCGTGGGCAAGGGCGGCTTGCGCGAAGCTTCGACCGCCGCCTTCAAAGAATTGGGTGGTGCTTATTTGGCCATCGTCGGTGGCACGGCCGCGCTGGAAACCACCTGGATTGAGCAGATTGAGGCAGTGGACATGGACGACCTGAACCCCGAGTCATTGTGGAAATTTCGCATCCGCGATTTCGGTCCGCTGTTGGTGGCGATGGACAGCTTTGGGGCGAGCTTGTACGAGGTGGTGCGCGACGATGCGCAAGCGCGCCGCGCTGAGGTGTTGGCTGGTTTGGGAGTCAAGGCATGACGCCGTTGTCAATTTCAAAACAGCCGGCCGATGCGCAGCCTTTCGCTGCGCAAACTTCCGCCATTCGCCGCATTCAAACCGACATCTTGATCTTGGGCTCCGGTGGAGCTGGCTTGTTCGCGGCGCTGCACGCCCATCAAACCGCGCCCGAGCTGAAGATCACCGTGGCGGTGAAAGGCCTGCTGGGCAAGAGCGGCTGCACACGCATGGTGCAAGGCGGCTACAACGTCGCGCTGGCCGAAGGCGATTCAGTAGAACGCCACTTCATGGACACCATCGAAGGCAGCAAGTGGCTGGCCGACCAAGACTTGGCATGGACGCTGGTCACCAAGGCCATCGAGCGCATTCACGAGCTGGAAAACGAGCTGGGCTGCTTTTTTGACCGCAACCCCGACGGCAGCATTCACCAGAAAGCCTTCGCAGGTCAGACCTTTGACCGCACGGTGCACAAGGGCGACCTGACCGGCATCGAGATCATCAACCGCTTGTCTGAACAAGTGTGGGCGCGCGGCATCGACAGGCTTGAGGAACACCGCGCCATCGAGCTGGTGAAAACGGCCGACGGCAGCGCGCTGGCCGGTGTGCTGATGATCGATATGCGCGACGGCAGCTTCGTTTTTGTGCAAGCCAAGGCGGTGTTGCTGGCCACCGGCGGCGGGCCCACCATGTACAAATTTCACACGCCGTCGGGCGACAAAAGCTGTGACGGCCTGGCGATGGCGTTGCGCGCTGGGCTGTCGCTGCGCGACATGGAAATGGTGCAGTTTCACCCCACCGGTTTGCTGGCAGGCACCGGCACGCGCATGACGGGCACCGTGCTGGAAGAAGGCTTGCGCGGCGCCGGCGGTTACTTGGTCAACGGCGACAAGCAGCGCTTCATGGCGCACTACGACCCGCGGTTGGAACGGGCCACGCGCGACATTGTTTCGCGGGCTATTTATTCAGAAATGCGCGCGGGTCGCACCTCTCCCAACGGCGGCGTCTACCTGCAGATGTCGCACCTGGGGCCCGCCAAAGTGAAGCAGCAATTCAAAGGCATGGTCGAGCGCTGTGCCGATTGCGGTTTTGATCTGGCGGGCGGGCTGGTCGAGGTGGTGCCCACGGCTCATTACATGATGGGCGGCCTGGTGTTTCGCGCCGACTGCAGCACCGCGCTGACCGGGCTTTTTGCGGCCGGTGAAGACACCGGCGGCGTGCACGGTGCCAACCGCTTGGGTGGCAACGGTGTGGCCAACTCCACCGTGTTTGGCGGCATCGCCGGAGACCACATGGCCGCTTGGGTTCGGCAATCTGGCCAGTGGCGCGAACCTGATGAGGGCGTGATATCGGCCAGCGCTGCGTTGCACGAAGCGCCTTTTTTGCTGAGCACAGCGACCCAAAAAATTGCCAATGCGCCAAGCGCCATCGAGGCCATTCGCGAGGCGCTGTTTGAATGCATGTGGCAAGACGTTGGCATCCTGCGCACGGCGTCCGGGTTGCAGCGCGCGCTGCACACCTTGGCGGAGTTGGACGCGCAGTTGGCGCGCACCGGCGTGGCCGACGGCGACCGCGCCTTCAACCTGAGCTGGCACGATTGGCTGAACCTGCGCAACCTCATTGCCATCAGCCGCGTGATTGCCACTGCTGCACTGGCCCGCGAAGACTCACGCGGCGCGCACTTCCGCGAAGACCATCCCGAAACCGGCGACCTGCCCAGTTCCACTTACATCGTCGTCACTCAGACGGCTGCGGGTTTGAGTGTGAAGCGCGAGCCGGTGCACTTCACCCGAGTGGCACCAGGCCAGACAATTCTGCAAGGTGCAGCGGTGTGATGGCACGCTGACCCTGCCCGGTCAGGTATGAATTGCTCCCCCTTCGCCCCGCTCGCCCCGTTCGTCCCGCATGTCCCGTTCGTCCCGTACGCCTCGTTAGTCCCGAATGCCTCGTTGGTCCCGTACCCCCCGTTCGTCCCGTACGCCCTGTTCGTCCCGAATGCCTCGTTAGTCCCGAATGCCTCGTTAGTCCCGTACTCCCCGTTCGTCCCGTACGCCTCGTTAGTCCCGTATGCCTCGTTAATCCCGTACCCCCCGTTCGTCCCGTATGCCCCGTTCGCCCTGAGGTATCGAAGGGTCAGCGCAAGAGGCGAACGCGTCTGCGCTCTGCTTCAAACGACGTTCGCATCGATGGGCCGAAACAACGAAGCGGTGACGTTCCTGGGCCTGACGATTTCCGTCGTGCCGTCTACGCTCGCTCAAGCGCCATGATCGACATGCCTTGGGCCACGCTGGCCGCTGTGGCCCTCACCCTGGTGCTGGCCTACACCG
>JBBRGA010000133.1:0-9507 GCA_038241115.1 Burkholderiales bacterium
GCCGATGTGATTCGCGCGCTCAAGCCCGAGGCCTTTGCCGATGACAAATTTGGTGCCATCACCGTCAAAGACATCTTGGCCGAGCTGGAAAAACCCGCCCGCGATCCGCGCCCTGATTTCAAAGTGGCGCGCTTCAACGACGGTGTCGAAGACATCAAGGATTTGCAGCCCGGCATGCTGCTGGAAGGCACCGTCAGCAACGTGGCGCAGTTCGGTGCCTTCATCGATTTAGGCGTGCACCAAGACGGCCTGGTTCACGTCAGCCAACTCAGCAACAAATTCATCACCGACGCGCGCGAGGTGGTGAAAACCGGTGACATCGTCAAGGTGCGCGTGGTGGAAGTTGACCTGGTGCGCAAGCGCATCGCGCTGACGATGAAGCTGGATGCCAAGCCTGCGGCGTCAGGCGACGCCAACACCTACCGGCCCGCGCAGCGTGGGCAACAACGGCACGGGTCGGGCGTTGAAAAGGCGAGTGCGAGGCCGTCGCCTGCCAGCACTTCAGCACCGGGCGCGTCGGCGATGGCCGATGCGTTTGCAAAGTTGCACGGCAAGCGCTGAAGGCGGCCTGTTCAGCGCGGTGCTGCGGCGCCGCTGTTCGAATCGCGTCGGCCCATATGATCGTCCCCGACGCAGCGCGGGCAACCGGCCGTCGATAGACTCGACCGTCAACTTCAGCGCCCGCACAAATGTCTTTTGCACCGTCCTCCGCCGCATCTGTCGCCGACACCTCTTTCCCCGATATTTCGGTGCCCGTTGTCATAATCGGCGCGGGCCTTGCAGGACTGACGGTGGCGTTGCACTTGGCACAAACGCGCAAGGTCATCGTGCTTGCCAAACGCAATCTCGAAGAAGGTGCCACGGCGTGGGCGCAAGGCGGCATCGTCGGTGTGCTGGGCACCGACGACAGCGTGGCCTCGCACGTCAGTGACACCCAAGACGCCGGTGCAGGCTTGGTCGACGAACACACCGCACGTTTCATCGCCGAGCACAGCGCGGCGGCCATCCAGTGGCTGGTCGACCGAGGCGTGCCCTTCACCGGGGATCCTGACGGTCCTTTGGGCTTGCACCTCACCCGCGAGGGCGGTCATGCGGTACGGCGCATCGCGCACGCCGCAGACGCCACCGGCAAGGCCATTCACGACGTGCTGCTTGATGAAGTCAAAGCCCACCCGAACATCGACATGCGCGAGCGTTGGATGGCGGTGGACGTCATCACCTCGCGTCTGCTAAAGCGCGATGAGACGCCGCACTGCTACGGCGTTTACGCGCTCAACATTGACACCCAGCGTGTGGACACATTGCCCGCATCGGCCGTGGTGCTGGCCACCGGCGGTGTGGGCAAGGTCTACCGCTACACCAGCAACCCCGACACCTCCACTGGCGACGGCATTGCCATGGCCTGGCGCGCGGGTTGTCGCGTGGGCAACATGGAGTTCATCCAGTTCCACCCGACCTGCCTGTACCACCCGCAAGAGCGCAGTTTCCTGATCACCGAAGCGCTGCGCGGAGAGGGCGCTTACCTGAAGTTGCCCAGCAGCGGCCCCTCCGATCCGGGAGGCACCCGTTTCATGGCGGCGCACGACGACAGGCTGGAGCTTGCGCCTCGCGACATCGTCGCCCGCGCCATTGACTTCGAGATGAAAAAGCACGGCGTGGACCATGTGTGGCTCGACGCCACCCACTTGGGCGCCGACTTTCTAAAGGAGCACTTTCCGACCATTTACGCGCGTTGCCTCAAGCTCGGCATCGACATCACCACCCAACCCATCCCGGTGGTGCCCGCGGCCCACTACACCTGTGGCGGCGTGGTGACCGACCTGAACGGCCGCACCGATTTGTCCGGCTTGTACGCAGTGGGCGAAACCACTTACACCGGCCTGCACGGCGCCAACCGCCTGGCCAGCAACTCGCTGCTCGAGTGCGTGGTACTCGGCCACACCTGCGCCGACGACATCCTGGCCCGCGCCGTGCCCCGCGCGCCCGAGCTGCCGACGTGGGACGAAAGCCAGGTCGAGAACGCCGACGAGCAAGTCGTCATCTCGCACAACTGGGACGAGCTGCGCCTGTTGATGTGGAACTACGTCGGCATCGTGCGCACCACCAAGCGCCTGGAGCGCGCGCTGCACCGCATCAAACTGCTGCGCAGTGAGATCGACGACTACTACGCCAACTTTCGCGTCAACCGCGACCTGCTCGAACTGCGCAATCTGGTGGACTGCGCCGAGCTCATCGTGCGCTCAGCCCTGATGCGCCACGAAAGCCGAGGTCTGCACTACAGCCGCGATTTCCCGCAGACGCTGCCAGTCAGCTTCCCGACCATCTTGATGCGCTCGGTCAAGGGCAAAGCCAAGGCGGTCCAAAACGGCAACGGCAACGGCAAGGGAAACGGCAAGGGCAAGGACAAAGCGAAGGTGCTGGGCTTGAGCGGTTGACATCCGTCACGTTCAGGCTGAAATAGATAACGCCAGCCCGGTACTCAGGCACCTCAAACCCACTGCACTGAATCAGCCCGCATCCGCCTGCAATGCGGGCGCAGCCAGCCTGAACGCTTCCAACTGCATGCAGGCAGCATCCACCGCTTTGATGCAGGGCCAGCGGTCTAAGTCCACTTTGAAGCGACGCGCGCTTTCAACCTGCGGGATCAGGTAAACATCGGCCATCGAGGGCGCCGCGCCGAAACAAAACTCGCCGCGCTGTAGGTCGCCTGCCAACAGCAGCTCCAACGCATCGAAGCCGTCTGAAATCCAACGACCGCACCAGCGATGGATGGCCGCCTCGTCGGCACCAAATTCGTGGCGCAAGGTTTCCAAAACGCGGCGGTTGTTGACCGGGTGAATGTCGCAACCCACGATCGCCGCCAGCGCACGCACGTGTGCCCGGGCTGAGGCGCTTTCTGGCAGCAGCGCAGGCTGCGGATATGTCTCTTCCAGCCACTCGATGATGGCCGGCGACTGGATCAGCACGTCACGCTCAACCACCAGCGCGGGCACCAAGCCCTGCGGATTGATGGCCTTGAACTCAGCGCTTAAATGCTGATCGGTGCGCAAGTCAACGGCCACCGTCTCGTACGCCAAACCTTTCAGGTTGAGCGCGATGCGCAGGCGATGCGAGGTGCCGCTGCGAAAAAAACTGTAGAGCTTCATGGCTTGGACCTGAGTTGATGGTGTGGTTAGAGGCCATATTCTGGTGTCCGCCCCTCGTTCAGCGCTTTGGCGCACCAGCCGAACCCACCCATGCAAATATTTGACGCCGCGGCCACGCGCAACGCGCTGCCGTTCAACAGCCTCATTCCTGCACTGCGAGCCATGTTCGCTGCCGGCTGCAACGTGCCGCCGCGCCATGTTCACGAGCTCCAATCACCCGGTGCCGAGCGCATGACCAGTCTGATCATGCCCGCCTGGGTGGAGGGCCGCTACTACGGCATCAAGACGATCAACATCGCGCCCGGCAACGCAGCTCGCGGTCTGCCGGGTTTGCACGCGACGTATGTGTTGTTCGACGCCGTCACGGGTGTGCCCCTGGCGTTGATGGACGGCAACGAAATCACCGCGCGCCGCACCGCGGCGGCGTCCGCTCTGGCAGCGTCCTACTTGGCAGCGTCTGATGCACGTCATTTGCTGGTGGTGGGTGCCGGGCGCATCGCGCGCTTGCTGCCCGAGGCATACCGCGAAGTGCGCGCCATCGAGCGCGTCACCGTTTGGGCACGCTCGCCAATTCAGAGCCAGGAACTGGCCACCGCGTTGCGCGCGGACGGCTTCAACGCCGAGGCCGCCGCCGACCTGGAAGCTGCGGTGCGCGCTGCCGACATCGTCAGTTGCGCCACCTTGTCCACCGTGCCCTTGATCGCCGGCAGTTGGCTGCAAACCGCCAGCCACCTCGATTTGATCGGCAGCTTCACACCCGAGATGCGCGAAGCCGACGACGCTTGTCTCGAAGGTGCGCAGTTGTATGTAGACACCGAAGAGGCGCTGCAAAAGAGCGGCGACTTGCTGGGCCCGATGCGGCGCGGCGTGTTCAGCGCCGACCACGTGCGCGGAACGCTGGGCAGCTTGTCGCGCGACGTTGGGGGTGTCGGGAAGGGAGCAGCGCAGGGCGGCCCGCGCATCGCCAGTCAGCGCACCGTCTTCAAGTCCGTCGGCAGCGCGCTGGAAGACTTGGCAGCGGCCATGTTGGTCTGGGAAGCGACGCGGCTTTAACGCCGTCGGTTCAAGAGGACTGTTTCCGAGGAATGTTTCAGAAACAGTGCCGCAGACCTAGAGCACCAGCCCCTCTTCGATCACCACCCTCGCCATCGCTTGCTCAAGCATCGTTCGGGCCGCGCTTGTGACCTCGTGCAAGTGGCGGTGCAAGGCAGCATCGGCCTCGTTTCGCGAGGCGCATTCGGTGCTGTAGAGCTCAAAGCTGACCAACAGCGTGACGATCTCGGCCAGGTGACGCGGGCACTCGCAGGCCACCAATGACGGCATCTCTGTCAAGGTGATTAACTGGTCATCGCTAAAACGTCTTTGCTTCGCTTGTGTTGCCATATCAACGGCTGCCACTGCAGGGCGCGACGCAGCAATCAGGTTCGCCAATTCTTTGCCGGCAACGGGCTCGCGGCGCACCATCACGCCCACAGCGCGCAGAGCGTCTGCAACAGCTTCGGCCCCAAACGAATACACCACGATCACATTCGGAGTTGGCAGGCTCATGCTCAGCAATTTGACGCGCTCGATCGTTGCTGCGTGCAGTGTTGGCACGTGGATGACCAACACGTCAGCAGCGCCTGCGCTGGCGACCTCGCGCTCAGCGTGGCTCAGGTCGTCGAAGACCAACGCAGGTGCCGGTTGCAGCCGACCTTTGAGCTTGAGCGCGGCGGCGTGTCCGATCACGATCACCCGCTGCATCCCTGTCGATTGCACCTGTTGGCCTGAAGTTAATACCACCAGCGCATCGATATCCAGATGCGCCAGCGTGCCAATCGCATTCCCGTCCAGCGTGAGCCGCTTGATGAGTCGCAGGCGCTCAATGTCTTTCATCGAATAAGTGCGTTGGCCCGAGGTCGATTTGGGAGGCGCCACCACACCGTAGCGGTGTTCCCAGATGCGAAGTGTCGATGGCGTGAGGCCCGCCAACCGAGCTGCCGCTCCTGTTCGCATCAAGATGTTTACTGCGGATTTGTCGGCAACTGAGGGCATTGTCATGGCCTTTATTTTTGCGCGAACACCAGACGGTGAAACGCAGCATATTTTTTATGAATCGGTATTGTCACGGAAATAGCAATAAAAAAGCAATGTTTTCGAACACATAAGCGTTTCAATTTTGCTGGTTGACCTACATTCTGCCGAAGCAAACAAAGTATCGAGTGTCTCTTCGGTCGGTCGCGGCGGTAATCCGTGTGGCCAGCCGCTTCATCGGTACGGGATCAAAAATCCCGTAGCGCATATCGTTCAGCCAACACTGAACACCTTCACTTCGCCATAGAAAGCAGTACATGCACGACATCATCGACACCGCCGTTGCGGCCGGAAGCTTCAAAACCCTCGCTGCTGCGCTGACCGCAGCAAATCTGATTGACACGCTCAAAGACGCAGGTCCGTTCACGGTATTCGCCCCAACCGATGAGGCCTTCGCAAAGTTGCCCGCTGGCACGGTGGAAAGCCTGCTTAACGACATTCCAAAGCTCAGCGCAATCCTGACGTACCACGTGGTTGCTGGCAAGGTCATGGCGGCTGACGTAATGACGATGGATGGCCAATCTGCTGCAACCGTTAACGGCGCCACACTGGCGATCAGCACTCAGGACGGCGTGAAGTTGAACGGCACCTCAACCGTTGTGACCACAGACATCGCGTGCACCAACGGCGTTATCCACGTGATCGACACCGTCTTGATTCCCGCGTAATTCAGACGCGAGGTCAGGTACGCACGCACGGCGTGACGTTTGGTGCCGGGCAAAGCGCCCGCATCGACCAGCGGTTTTGGCTCCCACGGCAAGCCGCAGGCCCGGCCAGCCCGACAACAGTGCGACAGCCGCGCGATTTCCCTGCGCTAATTCAGCGGGCACAGGTGCCCGCTCACCAACACAGAAACATGAACAAACCAATGAAAACGCCAGAGCTTTTCTGGACCAAAACTCGGCTGGCCGTAATGTCAGTTCCCTTGATCGGTGCTGCCCTCAGTGCAGCCTCCAACTCCGCCAACGCAGCCGCCTCCAACAGTGCAACCTTGAAGCAAGACGACTTTGTCGGCATTTCTTTTTGGATCATTTCGATGGCGTTGATCGCCGCGACAGTGTTCTTTTTCCTTGAACGCGATCGCGTGTCGGCCAAATGGAAAACTTCGCTGACGGTTTCTGGTCTTGTTACGTTGGTTGCTGCGGTGCATTACTTCTATATGCGCGATGTGTGGGTCGCTACCGGCTCCACGCCCACGGTGTTTCGCTACATCGACTGGTTGATCACGGTGCCGTTGCTGATGATCGAGTTCTATCTGATCCTCGCGGCGATCACCAAGGTTCGCGCTGGCATCTTCTGGCGTCTCATGATTGGCACTCTGGTGATGTTGATCGGTGGTTACCTGGGTGAAGCAGGCTACATGTCTGTGTGGCCGGCGTTCATCATCGGTATGGCCGGTTGGGCTTATATCTTGTATGAAATCTTTCTTGGCGAAGCCAGCAAAGTCAGTGCCGCCAATGCGCCTCCTGCGGTTCAGTCCGCCTTCAACACCATGCGTTGGATCGTGACCATTGGTTGGGCGATTTACCCGGTCGGCTATTTCTTCGGCTACCTCACAGGTGCCAACCCTGCTGACAGTGCCAACGCGTTGAACATCATTTACAACGCAGCCGACGTGTTGAACAAGATCGCGTTCGGTCTGATCATTTGGTCAGTCGCCGTGAGTGAGTCAGAAAAAGCGGCGAAAGCCTAAACCTTCAGACGGGGTTGGGTTGAAAGGCGCAACCCCGTCGTCCAAATACTGACCATGAAAGCACTTGTCATCGGCGCCGGGTTCGGCGGTATCGCGGCGGCGCTGCGTTTGCGCGCCAAGGGTTACGAGGTTTCGCTCATTGACCGCTGCGCCGGATTGGGCGGACGGGCCCAGGTTTTTGAGCGCGGCGGCTTCAAGCACGACGCCGGACCGACAGTGATCACTGCGCCATTTCTGTTCGAGGAACTGTTCGCGCTGTTCGGTGAGAAGTTCGAAGATCACGTGAAGCTGGTGCCCTTGACGCCTTGGTACCGGTTTCATTTTTCAGACAACACGCAATTCGACTACGGCGGTACGCTGGAGCAGACGCTCGCCGAGATCGCGCGCATCGAGCCTGCGGATTGCGACGGCTACCGCAAACTGTTGGTGCAGTCGGAGAAGATTTTCAAAGTCGGCTTTGTGCAGCTTTCGGCCGAGCCGTTTCATCGCTTCAGCACCATGCTCAAGCAGATTCCCGCGCTGCTTCGACTGCGCAGCCAAGACACCGTGTGGAAGCTCGTGTCCAGGCACTTGAAGAACCCCAAGCTGCGGCAGGCGTTTTCGATTCAGCCGCTGCTGGTGGGCGGTAATCCGTTTGACACCACCAGCATTTACGGCCTGATCCACTATTTGGAGCGTGCCCACGGCGTGCACTTCGCGATGGGCGGCACAGCAGCGATCACCGGCGCGCTCGGTGCCTTGATGGAGCGCCAGGGCATCAAAGTGCGGCTCAACACAACCGTGCAACGTATCAATGTCGATGCAGGTGTGGCGTCTGGCATCACGCTGGAAGACGGGTCGTCACTGAAAGCGGATGTGATCGTGTCTAACGCCGATCCGGCCCACTTGTACAAGGCCATGATCAAGCCCGAAGACCAGGCACCTTCGGCACGCTTGAAGCTGGCCGCGGCCGAGTTTTCAATGGGCTTGTTTGTCCTGTACTTCGGCACGACGCGCAAATACCCCGATGTGGCGCACCACACTATATGGTTGGGCGAACGCTACCGTGAGTTGCTGGCCGACATCTTCCACGACAAGGTGTTGTCAGAAGATTTCTCTCTTTATCTGCACCGCCCCACGGCCACCGATGCCAGTTTTGCGCCTGCCGGTTGCGACAGCTTCTATGTGTTGTGCCCGGTACCCAACCTGAAAGGTGCGGTCGACTGGGCGGTCGAAGGGCCACGCCTGCAAGAGCGCATCGTTGCGGCGCTTGAGAAGACGATCCTGCCGGGCCTGGGTGAGTGCATCACGAGCGACTTCTACATGACGCCCGAGAACTTTCGCACCGACTACCTCAGCGCGCACGGCGCAGGCTTTTCGGTGGCGCCGCTGTTTCGTCAATCGGCATGGTTCCGGTTTCACAACCGGGCCGAGGGCATTCGCAACCTGTACCTGGTCGGTGCTGGGACGCACCCGGGCGCCGGCGTGCCAGGCGTGCTGTGTTCTGCCAAGGTGGTCGACGCATTGGTGCCGTCGGCGCACACCCTGGCGCAGCAATCCGCAGGCCAGCCGCGAACGTCGGCGCTGCAAAGCGCCGATCTGGTGCTGTCGCGCAAGGGCCATAGTTTTCACTGGGCGAGACGCTGGATGACGCCTGTCCATGCAGACCGGGCGACGCGCCTGTACGGATTTTGTCGCTACGTCGATGACCTGGCTGACGATTTCGGCTTGGGTGCAGAGCAGGTTCAAAAGTCCCGTTCAATGCTCGCAGTGATTGCACAGGAAATAACCATCGGCACCTCGCACAACTCGACCGTTGCCGACGTCATCGCATTGATGCGTGAATGCAGCATTGACCCTGCGCTGATGCTGAGCTTCATCAAGGGAATCGCTTCCGACCTCGACACGGTTCGAATGGCCGATGAAGACGCATTGCTTCGCTACTGCTACCAAGCCGCCGGAACCGTGGGTTCGATGATGTGCAGGGTCCTGGGTTGCGACAACCCGACTGCACTTCGCCACGCGGTTGACTTGGGAATCGCGATGCAACTGACCAACATTTGCCGCGACGTGGCTGCGGATGCATCGATGGGTCGCCGCTATCTTCCCGCGTCGATGGTGGGTGACATTCAGCCGCAGGAACTGATTGAACCGGTTTTGGCGTTGCAGTCCCGCCTGCAGGCGTGCATAGCCAGGCTGTTGACGACTGCCGACCGCTACTACCTCAGCGGCGAAGCGGGTCTGGCGTATCTCCCGATCGGCGCACGTTGCAGCATTCTGGTGGCAGCACGGGTGTACCGAGCCATCGGCACACGACTTCGTCAACGGGGCAATTCGTACTGGCTGGGTCGCACGGTCGTGTCCCAAAGAACCAAGAACTGGGTGACGTTTCAAGCACTTGCGGCCACCCCGCTGCACCGGTCGTTCTGGGTGCCCGTGCGTCAACACGATAACGCGCTGCATTCGGCGTTGAACGCGTTTTTTAGCAGCGAAAAGTCGCTGGGCGCCCGTCGTGGGTGACGCTTTCGACCTGGTCATCTTGGGCGGTGGATGTGCGGGCCTGAGTCTGGCGATGGCACTCGCTGCGAAAGGTGGGGACTGCCCACGCACGCTGGT
>JBBRGA010000134.1:0-9356 GCA_038241115.1 Burkholderiales bacterium
CGTGGTGGCGACGCACCCGGTTCAGTTTTTGACGCCCGAAGACTTTGAAGCCCACGAGGCGCGTGTGTGCGTGGCCGAGGGCGAGCTGCTGACCAACGCCAAGCGCATCAAACGCTTTTGTCCGGAACAATATTTCAAGACGCAGGCGCAAATGGAAGCGCTGTTTGCCGACATTCCCAGCGCCCTGGCCAACAGCGTGCAAATTGCCAAGCGTTGCAACCTCAAGCTGACGCTGGGCAAGCCGCAACTGCCCGACTTCCCCACGCCCGAAGTCAACGGCGAGCAACTTTCGAGCGAGGCCTACTTTCGCTATGCCTGTCACCAAGGTTTGGGGCTGCGCCTGGGGCAGCTGTACCCGCAGGAGGCCGAGCGCGAAGCGCAGCGCGCGCGCTATGTGGATCGCCTGGAATTCGAGATCAACACGATCTTGAAAATGGGTTTCCCGGGCTACTTCTTGATCGTGGCCGACTTCATCAACTGGGCCCAAAACAACGGCTGCCCGGTGGGGCCGGGCCGTGGCTCGGGTGCAGGCTCGCTGGTGGCGTATTCGCTGAAGATCACGGGGCTGGACCCGCTGCGCTACAACTTGCTGTTCGAGCGGTTTTTGAACCCCGACCGGGTGTCGATGCCCGACTTCGACATCGACTTTTGTCAAGCCAATCGCGACCGCGTCATCGACTACGTGAAGCAAAAGTACGGGCGCGACGCGGTGAGCCAGATCGTCACCTTCGGCACCATGGCCGCCAAGGCCGCGCTGCGCGATGTGGGCCGTGTACTGGGAATGGGCTACGGGCATGTGGACAGCATTGCCAAGCTGGTGCCCGCGCCGCCGGGCAAAAGCGTGACGCTGGCACGTGTTCCGCTGCCGCCGGAAGTGCCTGACGGTGGCCTGATTTACGCGCGCAAAGAGTCGCCTGAAATCAACGACCGCGAACAAAACGAGGTGGAGGTGGCCGAACTGCTGACGTTGGCCATGCGCCTTGAGGGCGTGACCCGCAACGTTGGCATGCACGCCGGTGGCGTGCTGATTGCGCCCGGCAAGATCACCGATTTTTGCCCGCTGTACATGCAGCCCGGCAGCGACAGCGCGGTGAGCCAGTTCGACAAAGACGATGTCGAGTCCATTGGCTTGGTGAAATTCGACTTTTTGGGCCTGGCCACGCTGACTATTTTGGAGTTGACCAAAGACTTCATTCAGGCCCACCACCCGGACCAGGCCAACTTTTCGCTCGACGCCATTGCGCTCGACGACCGCGCGTCCTATCAGCTGATGAGCGAGGGCAAAACCGTGGCCGTGTTCCAGCTGGAAAGCGCCGGCATGCAGCGCATGTTGCGCGATGCCAAGCCCAGCGTGTTTGAAGACGTGATTGCGCTGGTGGCGCTGTACCGGCCCGGCCCGATGGACCTGATTCCGAGCTTCTGCGCGCGCAAGCACGGACGCGAGGCGGTGGACTATCCGCACCCGCTGATGGGCGAGGTGCTGCAAGAAACCTACGGAATCATGGTCTACCAAGAGCAGGTCATGCAGGTGGCGCAATTGGTGGGTGGTTACTCGCTGGGCGGGGCCGATTTGCTGCGTCGCGCGATGGGCAAAAAGAAGCTCGAAGAAATGATGACGCACCGCGCCGTCTTCGCCGAAGGTGCTGCAAAAAAGGGCATCGACGAGCTCAAGGCGAATGAGATTTTCGACTTGATGGAGAAGTTTGCAGGCTACGGCTTCAACAAATCGCACGCCGCGGCGTATGCGCTGTTGGCCTACCAGACCGCGTGGCTGAAGGTGCACTATCTGAGCGAATTCACCGCCGCCAACATGAGCGTGGCGCTGGACGACACCGACAAGCAAAAGATCTTTCACGACGACGCGGTGATGATGGGCATCACCTTCGAGCCGCCGAATGTGAACTTGGGCGGCTATCGGTTCGAGCCCATCAGCAAGACCGTGGTGCGGTACGGCTTGGGGGCCATCAAGGGCACCGGGCAAAGCGCGATTGAAGCCGTCGTGGCAGCGCGCAATGAAGGCGGCGCTTTCAAAAGTTTGTTTGATTTTTGCGCCCGCGTCGACCGCCAGCGCATCAACAAACGCACCATAGAAGCGCTGATCAAAGCAGGCGCGTTCGACCTGTTCAACGTCGAGCGCGCCACCTTGATGGCCGGTGTGGCGTTGGCGATGGAGTACGGCGAATCACAAGCCGCGCACGCCAGCCAGGGCGGCTTGTTCGACTTTGCCGACGCTGACGACAGCAGCGCCGGTTCAGACCAGCACGGCTCGTCCAGCCAGGAGCCCGAATGGCCTGCCGCGCAGCCGTGGACGATCCGCGAGCGCTTGTTGTTTGAAAAAACCGCGTTGGGTTTTTACGTGTCTGGTCACATGTTTGATCAAAGCGCGGCCGAGGTGCGCTTGTTTGCCAAGCGAGCCAACGCCGACGTGCTGGACAGCCGCGAGCCGCAGTTGTTGGCGGGCATCGTCGGCGACCTGCGCTTCATCAACGGCCAGCGCGGCAAAGTCGCCATCTTCAAGCTGGACGACAAGAGCGAGCCCATCGAGGCTGTGGCCAGTGAAGAGCTGCTCAACGCGAACAAGGACTGGCTCAAAGACGACGAGCTCATCATCGTGCAGGGCAAGGTTCAAGCCGATCGCTTTTCGGGCGGTTTGCGTTTGACGGTGCAAGCTCTGTGGGACCTGCCCACTGCGCGGTGTCGATTTGGCAAACACCTGCGCGTGGAAGTCAACGGCAGTGTGCCGGCGGTGGCCGATGTGCAGGGTGTGACCGCCTTGCTGCGGGAGCATCCTGTGAAACGCGTGGCCACCGAGATGGGCGACGTGTCGCAAGGGCTGGCGGTGCGTTTGGCGTTGAACCGCGATGCGGCCAGCGGCGAGCTGGACTTGGGCGAAGCCGCCAAGTTTTTCCCAAGCGACGCAGCGCTGGCCAGCTGGCGGCAAAGCGCGCACGATGGCCGGGCGGTGGTGATTTACGACTGAGCCGCGGAGTCCATGTCAACGCCACTTAGCCAACAACCAAACCCCCGTCAGCACCAACAGCGTGCCCGCCGCTATCCACACGGTGAACGGCTCGCCCAAGATGAAGACGCCCATCAAGATGGTGGACAAGGGCCCGATCAATCCCGTTTGCGCGGTCAGCGTGGCACCGATGCGCTCGATGGCCATCATCACCATCAACACCGGCGCAAAGGTGCACAGCGTGGCGTTGAGCACAGATAAAACAATCACTTCGGGCGCGACGTTCAAGGCTGACATGGGGCGCAGCACCACGAACTGAACGATGCACAAAACACAGGCCACGCTGGTGGCCCAACCGGCCAAGCGCAGCGCGCCGAGGCGGCTTACCTCTTGGCCGCTGTACGACAGATAAACCGCGTAACTCAAGGCGCTGCCCAGCACCAACGCCGCACCCAAGATGGTGTGCGGGCCGACCAAAGTCACCTCGTGCGCAAACACCACCATCACACCGGCATAGCTGACGGCCAGCGCCACCCATTGCCGACGCGTGACGGTTTTGCCAAACACCGTCACACCCAACAACAGCACCAAGGTTGGGTTGAGGTACAGGATCAGGCGCTCCAGGCTGGCGCTGATGTATTGCAAGCCCGCAAAGTCCAAAAAGCTGGCGAGGTAGTAGCCGCAAAAGCCCAGGCCCAGCACCGCCCACATGTCGCGCCGGGTCAGCGCCGCCTTGCCTCGCCCGGACCACCACGCCAGCGCCACAAACAGTGGCAGTGCAAACAACATGCGAAACATGATGAGCGTGACCGCATCCACCCCGTGCCGGTAGGCCAACTTCACGATGATGGCTTTGCCGGAAAAAGCGACCGCACCCACGACGGCGAGCAGCAAGCCGGGCCCGATGTCGCGCAGCGAGGGGCGCGCTGCGAGGTTTGGTGTGCTCATCCAGGCGGCCTCAACAGTCCTCCAACGCCAGCAGCTCCGCCGCAGTTTGGCGTCGGCGTATCAAGCGGCTGTTGTCTGCGTGTTCACCGTCCACCAACACCTCGGCAATCAGCGGGCGCGTGTTGTAGTTCGATGACATCGACGCGCCGTAAGCGCCGGTGTCGTGAAAGACCAGACAGTCGCCGACCTCGGCGGCCGGCAAATCGCGCGTCAGCACCACGCCGCCTTCGCCTTGCGTGAAAACATCGCCCGACTCGCACAGCGGCCCGGCCACCACCGTCGGCGCGACGGTGGTGGATGCAAACGTGCCGTCGGCTTTGAGCACGCTGATGCCGTGGTGGCTTCCGTACATGGACGGGCGCATCAGGTCGTTGAAGCCTGCATCCACCAGCACAAAGTGTTGGCCGCCTTGGAATTTTTGGGCACGCACTTCGCCAATCAATACGCCCGCCTCGGCCACCAGATAGCGGCCGGGTTCTATCTCCAGCTTCAGCTGGCAACCCAGGTTTGTCTCGATCCGTCGGCGCGTGGCGTCCCACAAATTGAAGTAATGCGCCGTGTCGGTGACTGGCTCACCTGCCTGGTAGGGAATGGACAGGCCACCGCCGGCTGAGATGGCCTCGATGGGCCGATTCACTTGCTTCGCCAGATCAACCATCGCGCCGCACACATCCTGCAGATGCGAGTAGTCCACGCCCGAGCCGATGTGCATGTGCAAGCCCGCCAATTGCAGGCCGTGTCGGTCTATTGCGTTGAGTGCATCTGGAACGTCGGTGTGCCATATGCCGTGCTTGCTGTGCTCGCCGCCGGTGTTGGTTTTGTTGCTGTGGCCGTGACCAAACCCGGGGTTGATTCGCAGCCAGACTTTGTGGCCGGGTCGGTTTGCCTGCTTGCTCGCGTTGCCGAGCTGGCCCAGCATGTCCACCGAGCCAGCGTTCACCGTGATGCCGTCAGCCACCACGCGGGCGAGGGTGGCGTGGTCGAACAGATCGGCGGTGAAGACGATGTCGTCGTTCGCGTAGCCCGCCTTCAAGGCGCGGTCAATTTCGCCCAACGAAACCGCATCGACCTTCACGCCCTGCTCGCGCATCAGGCTGAGCAAATGCACGTTCGAGTTGGCTTTTTGAGCGTAGCGAATGATGTCGAACGACTTCAGCGAAGCGATGCGCGCACGGATGGTGGCTGCGTCGTAAACCCACAGCGGGGTGCCGTGGCGTTGCGCCAAATCGCGAAGTGTGTGGGAAGCAAATGGATTCATGCGCTGGATAGTGACCGCTTCGGGTGATTCATGCAATGTTCTTGAGTTCGGCCGATCATGCAAATTGGATATGCTTTGCGCATGCAACTCACACACCGGCAAATTGAAGTCTTTCGCGCAGTCATGGGCACCACCCATGTCACACGTGCTGCGCTGGCGTTGCGCACCTCACAGCCCACGGTGAGCCGTGAGTTGGCGCGGCTCGAGCGGGTTTTGGGCTTGCAACTTTTTGACCGCGTGCGCGGCCGCTTGCAACCCACGGCGCGGGCGCTGGCTTTGTTGGAAGAAGTCGAGCGCAGCTACATCGGCCTGGACCGCATCGCCGCCACCGCTGTGAGCCTGCGCCAATTTGCGCACGCTCGCTTGAGCGTGACCTGTTTGCCCGCGTTGGCGCACGCGTTGCTGCCCGATGCGGTGCGGCGCTTCGTGTCCAAAAACGCGCAAGCCGCGTTGAGCCTGACGCCACTGGAATCGCCGCAGCTTGAGCAGTCGCTCACTGAACAGCGCTTCGATCTGGGCTTGATCGAGCGCATGAGCGCGCCGCCTGCCTGCAAGCTCTCGCCCTTGCTGCAGGCCGATGAAGTGGCGGTGCTGCCCGCCGGTCACGCGCTGCTTTCCAAACGTGTTTTGCGCCCGAAAGATTTCGCAGAATTGCGCTTCATCAGCCTGGCGCCGTCCGACCCTTACCGCTTGCTTATCGACACCATGTTCGACGAACACAGCGTGCAAAGGCAACTTGGCGTCGAGGCCACCAGTGCGCTGACGGTGTGCTCGCTGGTGCGCCAGGGTCTGGGCGTGGCCATCGTCAATCCGCTGACGGCTCTGGAATTGGCGGGGCCTGATTTGCACATCCGCGCGCTGTCGGTGTCGATCCCGTTTCACGTGGGTTGGGTCACACCCGAACTGCGTACCGTGAACCCGCTGCGTGAGGCCTTTGTCTCGGCTTTGCAAGCCGCGGCAGCCGAGACCTCGGCGCGACTGCGGCGGCGCGCTATTGCTTAAAACGGCCTGGAAATGGCCGCAAATGGCTTGAAATTTATGGCCTGAATTTAGGGCCCGACGTTCACAGCGCCTTCAGCAAGCCTTTGGTCTCGATGAAGGCGATGACCTCGTCCAAACCAGTGCGTGTTTTCAGGTTGGTCATCACGAACGGCCGCAAGCCTTGCGCCGTGGTGCGCATGCGGGTGGTGTCGGCATGCATCACGTTCAGGTCGGCACCCACATAAGGCGCCAGATCGGTTTTGTTGATGACGAAGAGGTCGCTCTTGGTGATGCCGGGGCCGCCTTTGCGCGGAATTTTTTCACCGGCGGCCACGTCGATCACGTAAAGGGTCAGGTCACTCAACTCGGGGCTGAAAGTGGCGGCCAGGTTGTCACCACCCGACTCGATGAAAACGATGTCGGCGTTGGGAAATTTGTCGAGCATGCGGTCAACCGCCTCGAGGTTGATCGACGCGTCTTCGCGAATGGCGGTGTGCGGGCAGCCGCCGGTTTCAACGCCCATGATGCGGTCGGCCTCCAGCGCGCCGGCCACCGTCAGCAAACGCTGGTCTTCCTTGGTGTAGATGTCGTTCGTGACCACCACCAAGTCGTACTCCGTGCGCATGGCTTTGCACAACATCTCGACCAGCGTGGTTTTGCCTGAGCCCACCGGGCCGCCCACACCGACACGCAGGGGGGGCAGTTTTTTGGTGCGGTTTTTGATGCTGTGAAGTTGATTCATTGGGAAGACGCTTGCGGTGGGTGAAAAGTGCAATCTAGGACCTGAAAAGGCGCGAGTACTGGGTCTCGTGCTGCGCCGACAAGATGGCCAACATGGGCGTGAAAGCCACGCGTTCGCTGTCCATCAAGCGCATGCTGCGGTCGACCACGGTGGGGATGTCAGCGCTCAACGCGGCCAGTATGCGTTGGCCCGCGCTTTGACCCAAAGGCACTGATTTGAGCGCCGCTTGCATCATGTTTTCTGCCCAACCAAATGCAAAACTCAGCAGCGCTTCACGGCAGGGCGCGCCCGTGTGAAGTGCAGCCAAAGCAAACGCCACAGGCCATGTCGGTGCGGGCGAAAGAAGTGCCAAAAATTGGGTGGCCGCAGCATGATTCGCATGGGCCGGGCGGTTCTTCATCCAAGCGCACAACGAGCGTCCCATTTGTTCGGTTTGCTGGCGCAGCTCGCTGGTTTCGCGGGTGGTCGTGATCCAGGCGTTCAGCTCGGTGATGTGATCGAAGTCGTCCCGTTGCCACGCACCAAAGGCTTTGTTCACCACCGCCAGATCGCTGCGGCCCAAGCTAAGGTGCAGTTGGCCCAGCAGCCAGATTTGGGCTGACGCTTCATCGCTGACGATGCCCGCATTCACTGCGGCTTCCAACGCCTCGGAGTAGCTGAAGCCGCCCACAGGCAAGGCTGGTGAGGCCAGCTGCATCAGTTGCAGCAGGGCGGCGGCGCTGAGCGGCTTGGCAGCGCGTTGCCGGATACGTGTCATCAGTGATGATGACCACAGCCGGGACCGTGAACGTGTGGTGCGGGTGCAGCGGCGGGTGCAGCAGCAGCCGCAGCGATGGGGATCGCCTTGCGCGGCGTCGCTGCGGGCTCGTGTGCATGCGCGTGATCGTGGCCTCCCGCATGAGCTTCCGAGTAAGCCCCCGCCTCGGGCTCGAACGGAGCCAGCTCATCGGTCACCACCAGGTGCATTTGTCGCAGCATGGCCGCCAGCACATGGTCGGGTTCCAGCAGCAGTGCGTCAGCTTGCAACTCCAGCTGCACATGCCGGTTTCCCAAGTGATAGGCCGCGCGCAGCAGGTCGTGTGGGCTGCCACGAGGATGATCGTTTTGAGCGCCGTTTTCGCTGCCGCAGCGCACCACCATGACCGGCTGCGGCGTGGCGATCACCTTCACCAGCGAGCCGTCTTCGGTGACCAGCACATCACCGCCGCGCACCACCGTGCCGCGCGGTAAAAACACGCCCAAGTGGCGGCCGTGTGAGTCTTCGGTGTCGAAGCGGCTTTTTTGCCGCGTGTCCCAGTCGAGCACCACGGCGGCGGCGCGTTTCAGCAGCACAGGGCTCAGGCCGTGGCCCTGGGGGAGGAGTTTGTTGACGGTTTGCATGGGGCTGATGGGAATGTGGAAGGTCTGAGGTGAGCAACTTGCGAGCCTGACATTTTCAGCCACTTCAGCGCGCCGCGGGAGCAGGGCTTTTGGGCTACCGATCTAAATGCGAATCGTTCCTGTTAAGATTGAAAGCATCGCTGCACAACGCGGCTTTTAGAAGAGGTTTTGTGATGATTAGAAATTCACTTTCCGCCGTGGTCCTGGCCGTCAACGTTCTAGCTGCGGTTGGCGCGCAAGCCCAAACCCAAACGCAAACCCAAACTGCGCCGGCTGCGCAAGTCGTGAACATTTATTCAGCCCGCCATTACCAAACCGACGAGGCGATGTACGCCAACTTCACAGCCCAGACCGGCATCAAGATCAACCGGCTGGATGGCAAGGAAGAAGAGTTGATGGAGCGCATCAAAAACGAAGGTGGCAGCAGCCCGGCCGACGTCTTGATCACGGTAGATGCGTCGCGCCTGGAGTTGGCCGACAAAGCCGGCATGTTCCAGCCGCTGGCTTCCAAGATCATTCAAGACCGTGTACCCGCCAGCCTGCGCACTGCCAACTGGGCCGCGTTTTCCACCCGCGCTCGGGTGATTGCATACAACACGGCCGCGGTGAATGGGCAGTGGGTGCAAACCTATGAAGACTTGAGCAACCCGCGCTTGAAAGGGCAGGTTTGCGTGCGCTCCGGCTCGCATCCCTACAACTTGTCGCTGGGCGCAGCCATGATTGCCCACAGCAGCGAGGCCGCTACCGAGGCCTGGGCCAAAGGCGTGGTGGCCAACTTTGCGCGCAGCCCCAAGGGCGGTGACACCGACCAGCTGCGCGCCGTGGCCGCTGGCGAATGCGGCGTGACGTTGACCAACACTTACTACGTGGCGCGTTTGATGCGCTCGACCAAGCCCGAAGACGTGAAAGACATGGCCGCGCTCACGGTGGTCTGGCCCAACCAAAAAACCTGGGGCACGCATGTCAACGTGTCGGGCGCGGGCGTGATCAAAACCGCGCCCAACCGCGCCAACGCGGTGAAGTTTTTGGAGTACCTGACCAGCGACTCGGCGCAGGCCTACTTCGCCGACGGCAACAACGAATGGCCG
>JBBRGA010000135.1:0-9348 GCA_038241115.1 Burkholderiales bacterium
TCGTAACTCTTGCTCATCTTTCGGCCGTCCAGGCCCGGCAGCAGCGCCATGCGCTCGTCGATATTGGCTTCGGGCAGAACAAAAAGGGCCTGGCCTGCGCCAAACAAATGATTGAACCGCTGGGCCAAATCTCGCGCCATCTCGATGTGCTGAACCTGGTCTCGGCCCACGGGCACACGATGCGCGTTGAACATCAAGATGTCTGCCGCCATCAAGATGGGGTAACTGAACAAACCCATGTTGATGTTCGCGTCCATGTCCTCACCGGCGGCCAAATTGGCATCGCTCGCGGCCTTGTAAGCGTGCGACCGGTTCATCATGCCTTTGGACGCCACGCAGGTCAGCAACCAGGTGAGCTCAGGAATTTCGACAATGTCACTCTGCCGGTAAAACGTGACGCGTTCGGTGTCCAGCCCACAGGCCAGCCACATGGCCGCAATCTCCAGACGCGAGCGCTCGACGCGCGCCGGGTCGTCGCACTTCACCAGAGCGTGGTAGTCGGCAAGAAAGAAAAAACTCTCCACTCCGCTTTCCAAACTGGCTTGAATCGCGGGCCGTATGGCGCCGACGTAATTGCCGAGATGGGGCGTGCCCGAAGTGGTGATGCCGGTGAGAACGCGTTGAGTCATGGCGCTTTGCAAGCAGGTGAGGTGGGAAAAGTCCAGCGAAGAACCACGGGAAGGAAAAAACCACCGGGCAGGATAGCTCGGGTGAATCTTGTTCTGTCGTGCGCATCGTCTATCGTTGACCATCAAACCTCCTCATGATTTCGCAATGAAACACCTCAAAGTCCATTCGGAGCGCTGCGACCTGGCAGCTGCTTTGCTGCTGCTCGTCGGTACTGTCTTCGCCGCTGGCAGCGCGTCAGCCAAACAAGGTGCGCATGTTCACGGCCTGATGCGCATGGATGTGGCGCTGCAGGCACAAACCTTGACCGTGCAAATTGAGGCGCCGCTGGACACTGTGCTGGGCTTTGAGCACGCACCGCGCACCAGCGCCCAACGAAGCGCGGCCGACGCCTTGATCAAGCGGCTGAACGAAGACAAGACTTTGGTACGCCCGGCCACTGCTGCGATGTGCAGCCTGACCCAAACCACGGTCGATGCAGGGGCCTTGGTTCGTATGGACAACCCACCTGCGAACAAACCACCTGCCGACAAAGCGCCCACCGACAAGGCGCCCGTGAGCAAAAAAGACGAGGACGCTCACGCCAACATAAGCATCGCTTATGAATTCACTTGCGCGCAGGTTGACAAGCTGGACAGCATCACGCTGGGGCTGTTCGACGCGTTCAAGCGCTTGCAAAAAATTGAGGCGCAGGTGACCACGCCGCAGGGCCAGTCCAAACAGACGCCGACCCGCCCGCTGCCCGTGTTGAAGCTGAAGCGCTGATGGCCAGCGCGAGCACCGAGCCCGGGATGGGCACCACAGCCGCGCTTCTGCGCATCAACAAGCTGCGCTTTCGCTGGCCCGGTGCGCCAGCAGACTGCCTGGCGCTGGAGGCACTGGAATTGCAGCCGCGCGAAGCGGTGTTTTTGCGCGGCCCCAGCGGCTGCGGCAAGAGCACCTTGTTGTCTTTGATGGCCGGCGTGTTGAAAGCCGGTTCAGGCACGGTGTGTTTGATGGGCCACGACCTGAACGCGATGTCGGCCACGCGCCGCGACCGCCTTCGCGCCGACCACATCGGCTACGTGTTTCAGCAGTTCAATTTGTTGCCGTATTTGTCGGTGCTCGACAACGTCTTGTTGCCCTGCCGTTTTTCAAAACGCCGATTGATGCAGGCTGGTGGCAGCGCACGCGCCGCGCACGCCGCCGAGAGCTTGCTGTCGGCCATGGGCCTGGATGCGGCCTTCTGGCAGCGCAGCGCCACCGAACTGTCTGTGGGCCAGCAACAGCGCGTGGCGGCTGCCCGTGCGCTGATGGGCAAGCCCGAATTGGTGATCGCTGATGAGCCCACTTCGGCCTTGGACGAAGACCTGCGTTTGTCTTTCATGCGGGTGCTGTTGAAGGCTTGTTCTGACGCGGGCAGCACGCTGCTGTTCGTCAGCCACGATGCCCGGTTGGCACCGATGTTTCAACGGCAACTGGATTAGCCGGTGCTGAACTCGGCAACGTCGGCAACGTCGGCAACGTCGGCAGACGTGGCGAGCACGGCCACATCAAGAAAAAGTAGCGAGCTCGCATGAGATCTCTGCTCACGCTGGCCGCGCGCAGCGCCTGGAACCGCCGTTTTGTGTTGTCGCTGGTGGCGCTGTCGATTGCCATGTCCACGCTGCTGCTGTTGGCCATTGAACGCATACGCGTGGATGTGCGCGAGAGCTTTTCGCAGTCCATCTCGGGCACCGATTTGATCGTGGGCGCGCGCACCGGCTCGACCCAGCTGTTGCTGTATTCGGTGTTTCGCATGGGCAGTGCCACGAACAACATCCGCTGGCGCAGCGTTCAAGATGTGGCGGCACTCAGGGGCGTGGCGTGGACGGTGCCGATGTCGCTGGGCGACTCGCACCGCGGCTTTGCGGTGCTGGCCACCACGCGCGGCTATTTCGAGCACTTTCGCTATGCCGACAAACAAGCGTTGGCGCTCGCGCAAGGCAAAGCGTTTGAGGGCGTGTTTGATGTGGTGCTGGGCTCAGAGGTGGCGCGCACTCTGGGTTATTCATTGGGCAGTCGCGTGGTGCTCAGCCACGGCGACGGTGCCATGGTGGCCAACGACCACGCCGACAAGCCTTTCACGGTGGTGGGCATCTTGCGCGCCACCGGCACCCCGGTAGACCGGTCGCTGCACATCGGCCTGGACGGCATGCAGGCCATTCACCTGGATTGGGTTGCGGGCGTGCGCTTGCCCACGCCACCACCCGTGCCGCTGCCCGGCGCGGCGGTGTCGGCCGACCAAATCAGTCAGCACGACCTCACGCCCAAAAGCGTGACCGCGCTGATGGTGGGATTAAAGAACCGGGCCGCGGTTTTCTCGGTTCAACGCGCCGTCGCTGACTACGCCGACGAGCCGCTGATGGCCATCCTGCCCGGAGTGGCGCTGGACGAACTGTGGGCGGTGGTGGGCGTGGGCGAAAGCGCCTTGTTGCTGATGAGCGCGTTGGTGGCGCTGATCAGCTTGGCGGGCTTGATTGCAGTCATCCTGGCCGGCCTGAATGAGCGCCGCCGTGAGTTGGCCATCTTGCGAGCGGTGGGTGC
This sequence comes from Burkholderiales bacterium, assembly GCA_038241115.1. GTDB lineage: Bacteria > Pseudomonadota > Gammaproteobacteria > Burkholderiales > Burkholderiaceae_C > JANYJJ01. The sequence continues at coordinate 3,193 of JBBRGA010000135.1, forward strand.
CGGGCCAAAAACCGTGTTGCTGCTATTGGCTGCCGAAGGCGCCTGGGTGACCTTGTGCGGGGTGCTGCTGGGCCTGTTGACCTACCTTGTTTTGGTATGGGGTTTGGGCGACTGGACCGCGCAAAACTTTGGCGTGGCCTTGCAGCTGCAGCGCCCCTCTTCTACCGAATGCCTGCTGCTGGGCGGCGTGGTGCTGGCCGGCTGGTTGGCCAGTCTGGTACCGGGCTGGCGGGCCTACCGGCTGTCACTGATCGACGGTTTATCACCAAGGATTTGAACCATGCGACTCACAATTTTCGGTTCTCGATTCCTGACGTTGACGTCGTCACGTGGCGTGACGCTGGCTTGCGCTTTGGGCTGCGCCATACCCACGGTGACGGGGGCGCAAGGCAGCGCCGTGCCAGCAGCGCCGCCCACACTCACGTCGACACCCACAGCCCCACCCTCCACCCCTGTCGCGCCTCCCGCCAAGTCGGATGCCGGCGCTTCGGAGTTCAAAGAAATCAAATGGGAAGCGCTGGTGCCCAAAGACTGGGACCCGACCAAGCGTTTCAAAAGCATGAACCTCGGGATGCTCGACGACCGCGATCCACGCGTCGTGAAGGCCATGCGTGAAATGCGTGAAACCTTTGACAACGCGCCCACCATCGGCGAGCTCGACGGCGCGTCGATCAAGCTGCCGGGTTATGTGGTGCCGCTGGAAGAAGTAAAAGGCGAGTTGAAGGAGTTTTTGTTGGTGCCGTACTTCGGCGCCTGCATCCACACCCCGCCGCCGCCGGCCAATCAAATCGTCCATGTGACGGTCACCAAGCCCTTGAAGGGCCTGCGCTCGATGGACACGGTGTGGGTCAGCGGCGTTTTGAAAACCGCACGCCAAGACTCCAGCATGGGCACGAGTGGCTACCGGATGACAACCGTGGTGCTGGAACGGTATCTGGCGAACGAAAGGCGGTAGAAGGCTCGGGCCAGAGGGGAAAGCTAAGAAGCCTCAGTTGCGCCCCGCAGGCCGCATGTCCGCCGTGCCCAAGCGCTCCACCGACAGGTAATGCACGCGGTAGTCCTCGAAGCTGAGCGTGTCGCTGGCCTCGATTTGTTTTTGCAGCTGCACCGAGGCCTGGGTCATCGCCGCGAACTGCGCTTGCAGATCGGCCGACAGCGGCAGGTCCAGCAAATGCGCTTGGGTTTGTGCCGACTGCGCTCGCGTGAAGGCCACGTAAGAGCCGTCGAAGCTTGCCAGCATGGCAGCCAGCACACGCGCTGACGGGGTCCGGCTCGGGTCGGCCACGCGAGCTTGCGCCACGCCCAGCGCCTCGCGGTACGCGGAGCCACCATGCAAGCCGTCCAGCCGCTCGGCCAAGGGCGTCATGGCCTGCAGCAATTCGGCCGCCCAATCGGTCAGGCCGACAGTTGCTTCTCCCCGTTCCAGCTGCAAACCGGGCTCACGGCCACGCGCTGCCACGGCTTGTTGGTTGCGGCCCAAGGCGGCAATTTCAGCGGGCGTGTCAACGGCGCTTTCACTGAGCAGGCAGTGCAGCAAAAACATGTCGATAAAGCGCATGGCAGGCGCCGCAATGCCCACCGGCTCGAACGGGTCGAGGTCCATGCAGCGCACTTCCACGTACTCGACGCCGCGCTCGCGCAGCGCATGCAAAGGCCGCTCGCCGGAGCGAATCACACGCTTGGGGCGGATGGTTCCGTAGAACTCGTTTTCAATTTGCAGCAAGCTGGTGGCCAGCTGGTTGTAGTCACCACCCGGGTTGCGCACACCCACGGCTTCGTACGCCGGATAGGGCTGCGTGAGCGCTTCTTGCAGCGACGCCGCGTAGCCTTCCAGGCTGTTGTAGCTGACCGACAGCGACGCCTGCGCATCGCTTTGGTAGCCCAGACGGCCCATGCGCAGTGACGTCGCGTGCGGCAAGTACAGCGTCTTGCCTTTGAGCGTTTGCAAGCCGTGGTCGCGTCCTTCTACAAAGCTCGAACACAACGCCGGTGAGGCACCAAACAGATACAGCAACAAAAACGAGTGGCGCCGGAAGTTGCGGATCAGTCCGAAATAGGCCTCGGTGGATATGCCCGGCATCGACCAGTTGTAGTGAATGCCCGAGATGGTTTGCATGCGCCGGCCGTAGCGGTGTCCCAGGCCCATGCGGTAGACACTTTTTGCGCGGCCCACATTCGACGAACCGTAGCGGCCCAGCGGAATTGTCTCGTCGGTGGGCAGCCCGCAGGGCATGCTGGAGACCCACAGCATCTCATTGCCCAAGTCTTTCAAGGCGCGGTAGGTGAACTGATGGATTTGCGTGAGCTCGTCCAAGCAAGCCTGCGCCGTGCCGTGAACGCCGGTGACGAATTCGAGCTGAGACTCACAAAAATCGGTGGTGATGTGCGGGTGCGTGAGCGCCGAGCCGAGCGCGGCGGGGTGCGGCGTGAAAGCCAGCGCGCCGTCCGGTTGCGAACGCAAACTTTCTTTCTCAACGCCCCGACCCATGGCGCGCAATCGAACGTCAGAAACGGCCTCTAGCGGAGTGTCGGGCTGGCTGGTCAGACCGCTCATGCGGTTCTCCTGGAACTTGATCGAAACGCACGGTAGCAGAGGCCAGTGACGCCCGCCCGCTGCGCAGGCGATGGGCCTACTCGCGGGCGGCTCGCGACAGCCACAAAATTTGACTTTTTTATATGCTTCCATTAACGTTGAATTATGGAAGAAAAAGACGTGGTCAAGTCGCTCGCCGCCATCGCGCAGGTCACTCGCCTGCGCGTATTTCGCACCCTGATCGTGGCCGGGCCGTCTGGCCTCACGCCAGGCGCACTGGGCGACGAGCTGGGCTTGGCTGCCACCACGCTTTCGTTTCACTTGAAAGAGCTCACCCATGCTGGCCTGGTGTCGCAAGAACGCGACGGCCGCCACCTGATTTACCGGGCGGTGTACGAACAGATGAATGCCGTGCTGGACTACCTCACCGCGCATTGCTGTGGCGGCCAGCCCTGCGAGGTGGCTCCTGTTCTGAATGCCCCGGCGCGCCGCGCGCCCAAGCCATGACCCTTGAAAACACTTTGCCCAGCCTCGACCCTGCGTCGTTTCACCGCACGGATTCAGCGCAGCTTCAAGCGCCACTGAAATCAACCCATCCACCCCGCTTTTTGCTGCTGTACGGCTCGCTGCGCGAACGCTCCTACAGCCGGCTGCTCACGCTGGAGGCAGCGCGCTTGCTGCAGGCTTTGGGCGGCGAGGTGCGCATCTTTGATCCGGCTGGATTGCCGCAACCCGACGCCGCGCCCGACAGCCACCCCAAGGTGCACGAGCTGCGCGAGTTGGCGGCCTGGAGCGAGGGCATGGTGTGGACCTCGCCCGAGCGGCACGGCGCGATGACCGGCATCATGAAATCTCAAATCGACTGGATCCCGCTGAGCCTGGGCGCGGTGCGGCCCACGCAGGGAAAAACCCTGGCGGTGATGGAGGTGTCGGGTGGCTCGCAGAGCTTCAATGCCGTCAACCAGATGCGCATCCTGGGCCGATGGATGCGCATGCTGACCATCCCCAACCAATCGTCGGTGGCCATGGCATTCAAGGAGTTTGACGACGCCGGCCGCATGAGGCCTTCGCCGTACTACGACCGCGTGGTCGACGTGATGGAAGAGCTGATGAAGTTCACCCTGCTGACCCGCGACGTGGCGCCGTATCTGGTGGACCGTTACAGCGAGCGCAAAGAAAGTGCGGCAGACCTGATCAAGCGAGTCAACCAGCAGTCGATCTAGACAGGTATTTTTGAAGCCGTGCTGCAGCCGGGTTGCGGCGATGTCAGCCGTTGCCGAATGCAGCCCGCGCTCAGCGCTTGTCCAAAAGCGCTCAGCGCTTGTCCAACAGCACGCGGCGTTGGGCCATTACCGCGGCCATGGTGGGCCCTGCGGCCAGCGCTGCGGTTGGCGACGAGACCGGTGCCGCGGGTGCAGCGGGTGTCGCGGGTGCAGCAGTCACTGGTGCTGCTGAGGCTGGTGCCGCCACCGTGCGCGCATTCACCACCACCGTGCGCGAGGGCGGCGTGTCAAAGGCGCCGAGGGCTTGCTCGGTGCTGCGTTGCCAGTCTTCGGCGGTGCGGATGATGGTGGGCTTGATCAGCACCACCAGCTCCTTTTTGCGCACGCTGGTGACGACGTTGTTCAGCAGCGTGCGTCCCACCGCGTTGCCACTGGTGCCGGGCAGGCCGGAAATGCGGCTGCTCGATTCGCTTTGCATCAGTCCGCCTATGGCCACGATGTTGCCGTCTTGCACACGCACCACGGTGTCGGTCTCGTTGACGCTGCTGGTGGCCAGCGGCAGGCGGTAGTTGCCGATGCTGCCAAGGTCGACCTGCTTGATTTTTTCGGTCACCGAAGTCACCGAGGGCCGCAGGTGCAAGGTGATCATGTTGGCCTCGTCGATCTGCGGCGTCACGTCCAGCGCGATGCCGCTGAAAAACGGCGTGAGCGTCAGATTCGGCAGCGTCGTGGTGTTGGCACCGGCAGTGGTTCCGGGGGTCGTGGTACCGCCCGACACGTTGGTGACGAAGTACTCGTCAACGCCCACCTTGAGCACCGCCTTCTGGTTGTTCAGCGTGGCCACGCGCGGGCTCGACAAGATCTGCAGATCGCCGTGGCTTTCTAAAAATCCGAGCACCGCCTGAAAGCCGTTGGTGGCCAGCGACAAACCCAGCGTGCCGCTGCCGGCCGCTGGCAGTGCCACACCGTCGATCAGCAGTGAGGTTGCCGCAGACGCCAGCGTGGGCAGGCCGTTCGGGCGATGTCGGCGGTTTCGCTGCCGCGGATCTCGCCCACCAAAATCACGTCCGGGTGTTGCCGCAATGTGGCGCGCAGCACGCGCGCAAAACTGAGTTCGATCTTGTCGTTGACCTGCACCTGCGTCAGGCCGGGCAGGCGGTACTCGATAGGGTTTCGACGGTGATGACCTTCTGCTGCTCGGCGTCGATCTCGGCCAAGGTGCCCACGCAGCTGCCGCCCTTGAAGGCAGATGAAAGCCACTTTGGATGCAAACAGAAAACCGTTAACGGACTATATTCAGTCCAACACGATGACCTTCACCTTTGTTCCCATGCGCTACTCCACCCAAGTCAAATCCATTAGCTACCTGAAGGCCAACGCTGCCGAATTGCTGCAAACGCTGGCTGAGCAGCGTGAACCGGTGCTCATCACCCAAAACGGCGAAGCCAAGGCGGTGTTGCAAGACGTTGGCTCCTTTGAGGAGATGCAAGAAATGCTCGCGCTTCTGAAATGTCTGGCCATGGGCGACCGCGAAGTCGACGCGGGCCAGCTTCAGCCAATCGACGTGGCAGTTGCCGACCTGCGTACCGCATTGCGCGACGAGTTCCAGCGCTGACCTTGGCGGCTCCGCGAACTTACCGGGTGGTGATCACCCACCGAGCTCAACACGATCTGCGTGCCATCACCCGTTGGATAGCACAGCACGACTCGCTGAGCGCCGCCGAGCATGTGCTCGACCGGGTGCTCAAGACCTGCGAGAAGCTGGTCCTTCAGCCAGAGCGCGGTGCTTACCCTGCCGAACTGATCGCCCTTGGCATTCGGCGCTACCGGCAGGTGTTCTTCAAACCCTACCGTGTCGTTTACCGCGTGGACGGCGACCAAGCGGCGGTGTTGCTGATTGCGGACGGACGCCGCGACTTGAAGACCTTGTTCGAGCGCCGATTGCTGAGCATGTAGCCACTGGCCCAGATCGGCCGGTTTGATCTGATGCGCTGCTGCGCGCAGTGCGTCTGCCATGCGCTTGGTCGATTTGTGCGACTGCCAATGGGCTCGTGCAGCAATCAGCGCTGCCCTGATTGCTGGTCACCGAAGTGGCCCTCAGACCGCGCCACGCCCCACTGCGTTTTCGTCCTTCTGCGCAAGGGCCCGCGCCCGTCCGAAAGCCAGCACGCCGTCGTCGATGGCCTTGAAGCGCAGCGTGATCACGTCCAGGATGTAGTTCTGGTCCAGGCGCCACGGCTTGCGGTTGCCCTGCTTGGGCAGCACCGCCAAGCCGCGCTGCACATAGCCGCTGGTGAAGCTGAGCATGGGCTCGGGCTGCACCGAGGCGTCTGGCACCGGCGTGCACACCGTCACGCCGTGGCGGTCCATGTACTTCAGCAAGCGGCACACGTAACGCGC
>JBBRGA010000136.1:0-9325 GCA_038241115.1 Burkholderiales bacterium
CGAAAGCGAACGCATCATCGAATTGAGCTTGCCCGACGTTCAGGCCAGCGCTCAAGTCTTGGTGAACGGTATGGGCAGCGAGCTGCAATCCATCCGCGAAGGCGTCCCGTTGCCTGCCTTGGGTGAGGGTCGAACCTGCGATTTTTGCGAGGCGCGCGGTCTGTGTCGCAAAGACGATTGGGCCGCCGAAGTCCTGATGGCGGAAGAGGGCGCATGAGCGTGTCGTTTGTGACCGCAGCTCAGCGGGCGGCCCACCAAGCGACCCACCAGGCGGCCTACCAGGCAAATGGCCGCAGCCTCGGGCCAGAGGCGTTTTATGCGCTGGCCTGTGACCCGCGCCGCAGCATCGTCGTGGAGGCGTGTGCAGGTGCGGGAAAAACCTGGATGCTTGTTTCGCGAATGCTGCGTGCTTTGTTGGATGGTGCGCAGCCCCACGACATCCTGGCCATCACTTTCACCCGCAAAGCGGCCGGTGAAATGCGTGCGCGATTGAACGACTGGCTGGCCGAATTTGCCGCACCTTCTTGCAGCGTCGAGAAGCGCATCGCGGCCCTGACTCAGCGCGGCATGAGCGAAGCGCAAGCACTTGAATTCGAGCCCGCGCTGGGGGCCTTGCAAGAGCGCGTGCTCGGCGGTGGTCGGCCTGTGGAAATACGCACTTTTCATGCATGGTTCTCGCAACTGCTGCGCGCTGCGCCGCTCGACATGCTGGCCGAGCTGGGCTTGCAAGCCGACATGGCGCTGATAGAAGACCTGGATGAACACTTGGGCGCTGTCTACCGGCGCTTTCACGCCGCCGTGCTGAACGACGAATCGCTGCGCGCCGATTTCGATGCGCAGGTGTTGCTGCGCGGCCGTTCGCAGTTGCGCAAGTGGCTGGACACGGTTTTGCAAAAACGCATCGAGATCGAACTGACCGATGACGCGGGTCAGCTGGAAAGCAGCGTGCCCGATGCAGCGTCGAATTGGCCGGAATTTGCTGGGCTCGCCCAGCCTCGTCACCGCGTGCAGGCGCCTGAGATTCGAAGCCTGATGTCGGCGCTGGCAAAGAGCCTGGGTGCGCAGACCGGCGCGGTGCCGCGCAAGCAAGGAGGCCTTTTAGAGCAAGCCGTGAATGAAGGCGAAGCGTCTGCGGCATTTGACGGCGCATGGGCCGCGCTGTTCACGCAGAAAGGCGAGCTTCGCAAAAAGCTGGAGGTGCCGCTGCTTGACGAAGCTGCCGCCTGCTTGCTGCAAATTCAAGAAGCTTGCGATCAACAAGAAGCTCACGAAGAACACCTGCGCATGACGCGTTTGGCACGCGTGCTGCTGGCGCAATTTGCGGCCTTCAAACGTTCGCGCGGCCTGGCCGACATGCCCGACCTGGAGCGCTGTGCCTTGGCCTTGCTGCGCGACAGCAACTTGTCCGGCTGGCTGCAAGAACGGCTTGATTCACGCATCAGTCATGTCATGGTGGACGAGTTTCAAGACACCAGTCCGTTGCAATGGCAAGCCTTGCACGCCTGGCTGTCGGGCTACGCCGGTGCGGGCGGCGGCGGCAGCGGTCAGCGCCCGCCGGGTGTGTTTATCGTCGGTGACCCCAAACAAAGCATCTACCGTTTCAGGCGTGCCGAGCCGCGAGTGTTTGAAGCGGCACGCGAATTCGTGCTGGGCGGATTGCAAGGCCATGTTCTCGAGTGCGATCACACAAGGCGTAATTTGCCGGTTGTGTTGGCGGCCGTGAATGCGGTTTTTGAGCAAGCGCAAAACAACGACGAATTCCAAGGTTTTCGCACTCACACGACCGGTGCGGATTCAGGCGGCGATGCGAATGCGGCCAAAGCCGAAACTGAAACTGAAACTGAAACTGAAACTGAAGCCGAAGCCGAAGCCGAAGCCAAGCCGGTCCTGGCCGCCGGCGTATTCAGCCTGCCGCGCACCGAGCGTCTTGCCAAGGGCGCGCGGGTCGACGATCTGCACGATGCGCAGATTTGGCGCAACAGCCTGACGACGCCGCGCAGCCAGCCCGAAGAGGCACTGCGCCAACACGAGGCACGTCACGTGGCGCTGGCCGTCCAGGAGTTGGTACTGAAACAAGGCGTGGCGCCCGGACAGATCTTTGTCCTGAGCCGAAAGCGTGCCGCGCTGCGCTGGGTGGCGCAAGAATTGGCCGCCTTGCACCTGCCACGCGCAGCGGCCGAGGCCACGCAGTTGATGGACTCGCCGCCGGTTCGCGATCTGGTGGCGGTGATGGACGCGTTGGCCTCGCCGACTCAGGATTTGGCCTTGGCTCAATCGCTTCGCAGTCCCTTGTTTGGTGCCAGCAACGTCGACTTGTTGCAGATCGCCAAGGCCGTGAATGCGTCGGCCGGCGTTGACAGTTGGTGGCTCGCGTTGATGTCATTGGAAAGCGCCAGCGCGCCCTTGCTGCGCGCCCAAGGTTTGCTGCAAAGCTGGAGCGAGGCAGCGCGGAAATTGCCGCCGCACGACCTGCTTGACCGCATCGTGGCCGAGGGCGAGTTCCGTGAACGCAGCGCGGCTTCGGTGTCCAGCGAGCGCCGAGGCGCGGCCCTGCACGCCGTCGATGCGCTGTTGGGTTTGTCACTCACCTTGAACGGCGCGCGCTACGCCACGCCCTACAACTTCGTGCGCGCCTTGAAACGCGGCGCTCTGAAACTGCCGCTGCCCCTGCAAGCTGATGCGGTGCAATTGCTCACCGTTCACGGTGCCAAAGGGCTGGAAGCTGATGTGGTGTTTGTGATGGACGCCGACCCCGAACCCCAGCGTGCCGATACCGCCGCCATCCTCGTCGATTGGCCTATGGACGCTGCTTCGCCCACGCGCTGTGCCTTTGTGTATTCAGAGTCAGCCGCGCGTTGTCCGCCTTCGCTGCGCGATGTGTTGGCGGTGGAAACGGCGGCGCGCGAGCGCGAAGAACTGAACGGGCTTTATGTGTCGATGACGCGTGCTCGCAAGTGCCTGGTGTTCAGTGCCACCCAGCCGTACGGCACCGCGACAGGGCTGCCCTGGTGGCAACGCGTTCAGCCGCTCAGCACAGCGTGGTTGCCCCAGCCGCTGGCTGCAGCTTCACTCAATGCTTCACCCGGCAGCGGGGCTTCAGACCTCGTTATGTTGCCAACGCTGCCGGTTTGGCAAGGGCGACAACGCGCTTTGAATTCGCAGCCCGTGCCGACCGAGCCTGTCAGCGCCATCAGCCGCATGGGTCAGGCGTTTCACCGCGCGATGGAGTGGGCCACCGCGCGCAATGTGGTGGAGCCGGCCGCGCAACTGCAAGCTTGGTGCGCGGCGGCGGCCCGCGAGTTTCAGCTCGATGCGGCGGCGACACAAGAAGTGGTCAACGTGGTGATGCGGGTGCTGAACTCGCCTGACGCGCGGCCTTTTTTCAGCGGCGCAGGCATTGTTTGGGCGGGCAATGAAGTGGCGCTGTGCGCGGTGTCAGATGCAGGCGAGCGTTTGTTGCGCGTTGACAGATTGGTGGCGTTGCGGTCGACGGAAAAAAAGACCAGCGATGCCGATGAATCGAAGAACACTGACGCCGTGGTGTGGTGGGTGCTCGACTACAAGCTGCACGGCGCGCCACACACCGTTTCCGAACTGCGAGAACAACTTTTGAGCTACAGAGAATCGGTTCAGCGCTTGCAAGGAACTGCTTCAGTTCGTTGCGCATTCATCAGCGGCGCGGGCGAAGTGCGCGAGGTGATCTGACCGTCAACGCGGCGTCGGTGGCGGTGCGGACCAAAGAAAGAGCTCGAACCGCCGTCTGATTCAAGCTTCAAAGGGCACTGCGCAGACGTCCAATAGTGGCTCTGACCACGCTTTATTGATGGACTCCTCCGACCTTCCTCCTGCCCTGCGGCGCGCCGCGGCCGCTCAACCCACGGCAACCTCGCCGCGCCTGTTTGGCCGCTTCCAATTGCGCAAGCTGCTCGGCAAGAGCCTGGCGAGCATGGCGTGGTTGGCGCTCGATCCGCGCAGCAATGAGGAGGTCATGCTCACAGTGCCGCGCACGCCGCCGCCCGACGCCGCAAGCGCGCAAAGCTGGCTCGCCGACGCGCAACTGGCAATTCGTCTCAAGCACCCGTGTCTGGCGCCGGCGCTTGAAGCGGGCATTGAAGGTCCATGGCCATATGTGGCGGTCGACCGCGCGTTGGGCATCACGCTGGGCGAATGGATCGCCGCAAAAGTGCCTGGCACCGCCTTGCACGGCACGGCCTTGCCACCCGAAGCGGTGAAATGCATGTGCCAAGTGCTCGAGGGCTTGGCCTTTGCGCACGACGCGGGTCATGCGCACCGCGACGTGCAACTGCACAGCGTATTGATCAACGAGCAAGGGCGGGTTTGCGTGGCGGGCTTGGGGGTGGTGCCGCATGCGGCTGAACTGGTCGCGCCGGCTGAATTTGGCTTGTACGCTGACGTCGCTGCTGGGGCGCATGCGGTCGGATCAACTGCACAAGGCTTGAAACCACAGCGTGACGCTGCAGTCCGCGATGTCTTGGCGTGTGGGGTGTTGCTGCACAGTTTGCTGGCGGGTCAATTCGTGCTGGACGAAGCCGACACCAGCAAGGTGATGCTGCGAATTGCGCCCGAGGGTCGCGAAATTGCGCGCTTGCCGTGGAACACGCCGCACCTGATCTCTGAAGGCCTGCGTGCCATCGCCAACCGATGCCTGGCCCATCAACCGCGGCAGCGCTACCTCAGTGCGCGCACGCTGTTGCAGGCGCTCAGCGGTTGGCTGAACGATCAACTGCAAGATGCCGCAGGTCCCTTGGCGCTGCTGATAGGCCGTTTGAATACGGTAGGTCACCTTCCCGCCAAGCCCGGCGTGAGCGAGCGCGTGGCAAAGTTGTCGCGACGCGAAGGTCAGCACAGCTATGAGATTGCCGAAGAAATTCTGCAGGACATGGCGCTGAGTTTCGAGTTGCTGCGCCTGGTCAACTCTGCCCAGGTGCAGGGTACGCAAGTGCCAGGCAATGGGCCGGTGCTGACCATCCGGCGCTGCATCGCTTTGATGGGTTTAGACGGCGTTCGTCATGCGGCTAGCGCGCTGCGTGCATGGCCTGGGCCTTTGTCTGAAGTCAGTGCTGCGGCGCTGAAGAAGTGCATGGATCAAGCCCGCTGGGCAGGTCATGTGGCGCAGGCTTTGCGACCGGCTGGCTATGACGCCGAGGTTGTTTACTTGGTGGCTGTTTTGCAGAACCTGGGCCGCTTGCTGGTGCGCTATCACTTTTCCGATGAGGCAGACCAAATTCGCCAACTCACTTTGCCGATGCGTGCGCTCTACGCGGCACCTGGCGAGCCCGATTTGCGTGGTCTCAGTGAAGAGGTTGCGGCCATGTCGGTGCTGGGCGTGACCATTGAAGAAATGGGTGCTGCCGTGGCCCGTCATTGGGGCATGGGCGACGAGGTGCTGCACATGGTCAGGCCGCTTTCCAAAGTAGCACCGGTGCGCGGCCCTGACAACGACAACGAACTGCTGCGCGCCACCGCCAGTGCGGCGAATGAGGCGGTGGACGCCGCTCAAAGTTTGAAACCGCCTCAACTCGTACCGGCGCTGACGGCGATTTCGCAGCGCTACGCCAAAGTGCTGAATGCCAATTTGGGTGCGTTTCAAGACGCCTTGGAGAGCGGCAAACAGGTGTTGTCGAGAGGCGGCCGGGTGATGGACGTCAGAGGTGGCAACTCGCAGCATCAAGATGACGCCGATGCGAAAGGTCCAGACATTCAATCGGCGCCCGGAGCCTTGGAGGCGCGCTGATTTGCGGGTGATGGGTGACGAGCCTTACCCCCGGCACTGAGTCCACAGTTAGGGCTGCTTGGTTCCCCACCTGACCCGGTTGGCCGCTTTCCCATGCGGGGAGGCCCGTCACTGTGGATTCTAAGCGAGGCCTTCCGTCGCAGCGTGCGTTGAAACTGCGCCTTGCGCCTTGCGCCTTGCAGAATCCTGCGCCGCTGACGCTTCAGCGCAACTGCAGAGCGTCGTCTCCAAATTCAATGTCCAGCGGCTCGATCAGCAAGCGCTTGGGACCGGCCTCCACGTGCCCTGCGATCAACGCTCGCACGCCCTGCGCTTGGGCCACCTCGACTGTCCGCACGGCATCTTCGGCTCTCACAAAAAGCGCAAACCCTGCGCCCATGTTGAGCGTGCTGTAAGCCTCGCGGTTGTCTTGATTCGCGTGCTGTTGAATGAACTTCAACACCGGTGGGACTTCAGGCACGCTGTGGATTCGGTAGGTGTGCAAAGCCGGATGGCGCAGCAGTTTGCGCCAGCCGTGGCCGGTGATGTTGGCGCAGTAGCGCGGCGTGATGCCAGCTTTGTAAAGCGCTTCAGTCACCGGCGAGTACAGCACGGTGGGCGCCAGCAGCGCATCGCCGTAAGTCAAACCCGCGGTCAAACCCGCGGTCAAACCCGCGCTCAAACCAGCATTCAAGCCGGGCTGCACTTGGGTGAGGTAGCCCAGAGGCAGGCGCTCCACCAACTTGCGCGCCAGGCTCAGGCCGTTGGCATGGATGCCGCTCGAAGCCAGCATGACGATCGCGTCGCCAGGAGCCAATTTATCGCCCACTGACAAACGCTCTTTGGGATTGATCAGGCCCGTGCAAGACGCGGCCAGGTCTATGCGGCCGTTGGTTACGATGCCCGCGAGCGCGGGAGTTTCACCGCCGCCCCAAGCCACACCGCAAACGTCGCAAGCGCGCTTCCAGCCGGCCACCAAAGCCTGTGATCGTTCAGCGTCGCTGAACCAGTCTGAACCACCGGCCGCCCAATAGGCCTGCACCACCAGCGGCGTCGCGCCCACGGTGATCAGGTCGTTGATGGCCATGGCGATGGTGTCTTGCGCGATGCTGTCGTAGTACACCTTGCCGGTGAGGCGAAACATCTCGTCGGCCACCAAGGTTTTAGAGCCCAGACATTCAACAATGCTGGCCAAATAAAACGGGCCCACATCCACCACATAAGCCGACTCGCCGCGCGAGGCCAACACTTCGCGGAAGCCGTGTTGCAAAAGGTGCGCGCCGGTGGCGGCGGCAGCCCGCTGCGCAGCCACTTTGAGCGGATCGATCAAGCTGTAGTTGACGCCTGACTGCTCGTAACTCAGCGTGGAATTCAACGTCGCTCCAGGCAGAAATTCAGGGTCGGCAGCGATGGAAGGCGTGTTCATTCTGAGAGCGCGAGAGAGCAGGGTGGATGGATTATCCGGCACCGGTCTGCGCGGCCTTGCCCCGTAGAATCGCAAGCATGAGTTACCTCGTTTTGGCCCGCAAATACCGCCCTCGCAGTTTCGATACTTTGGTGGGTCAAGAGCACGTGGTGCAAGCGCTGACCAATGCGTTGACGCAAGGCCGTTTGCACCATGCTTACCTGTTCACTGGAACTCGCGGCGTGGGCAAAACCACGGTGTCGCGCATCCTGGCCAAATCATTGAACTGCGTGGGCGTCGACGGACAGGGCGGCATCACCGCCAAGCCTTGCGGCGTGTGCAACGCATGCCGTGACATCGACAGCGGCCGCTTCGTCGATTACGTCGAGTTGGACGCCGCTTCCAATCGAGGCGTGGACGAAATATCGCAACTGCTCGATCAGGCCGTCTACAAGCCGGTGATGGGACGCTTCAAGGTCTACATGATCGACGAGGTTCACATGCTCACCAACCATGCCTTCAACGCCATGTTGAAGACGCTGGAAGAGCCGCCCGATTACCTGAAGTTCGTCCTGGCCACCACCGATCCTCAAAAGGTGCCGCCCACGGTGCTGTCGCGATGTCTGCAATTCAATTTGCGGCCGATGGCGCCGCAAACGGTGCAGGCGCATTTGGTCAACGTCCTGGCAGACGAAAAAATCGAAGCGGAAGCCGGCGCACTTCGATTGCTGTCGCGCGCCGCGCGTGGCTCGATGCGCGACGCCTTGTCGTTGGCCGATCAAGCCATCGCATTCGGTGGCGGCACCTTGCTGGAAGACGGTGTGCGCCAGATGCTTGGCGCCGTTGACCGCAGCCATGCCGTGCGTTTGATTGAAAGCCTTGTGTCGGGTGACGGCAAGGCTTTGGTGCACGCGGCTGACGCCGTGCGCACCTTGGGTTTGTCGGGCTCAGGCACCCTGGAAGAAATGGCCGCGCTGCTGCAACAAATGGCGGTGGCCGCAGCGGTGCCGTCGGCCGTTGACTTGGCCGACCCCGACAGCGCCGCCGTATTGCGGCTGGCTCCGCTGCTGGCCGCAGACGAGACGCAGCTTTTTTACAGCATGGCCCTGCACGGCCGCGCTGAATTGGGTCTGGCGCCCGATGAGTACAGCGGCTTGGTGATGGTGCTGCTGCGCATGCTGGCATTCAGGCAGCCGATACCCATCACCGCACTTGCGGCCTCAGTGGCTGGTTCAGGTTCAGGTTCAAGCGCGGTTGCAACTTCGGCGACCGCCGGCGTCTCGCTGCGCACCGAGGCGGCTTTGGCGGTGATTCCGAGGGCGGCCACTGCCGCGGTGGCCGTTGCCCCTGTCGTAAACGCCACGCCATCACGTGTCGGCTCCGCGGTGCGCGCGACACCCGCAGTGCCGTTTGTCGAGATGGCAGTCGTCGTCTTGCCGGCCCCACTGGGTTCCAGCGCAACAACACGCACTGAAGGGCCACCGCCCTGGGCAGTTGAAAGCCAGGTGGACATGGGTGCGCAGATGCCGACTATTCCAGCGTCTGAAGCTGGGCAAGTTGCCGATCCCAGGCCTTCTGTGCAAAGGCCCAAAGCGCCCGCGCCGCAATCCCTACCGCGAGTGAAAGCGCCCGCTTTGCCAGTTCGAGCTTTTCAGCCCACCGAACTCGGTGACCGTTGGGCAGAAGCGGTGACTGCGATGACGCACAGCGGCAGCATCGGTGCCATGGTGCGTGAGCTCGCGATGCAGTCGCAGTGCATTGCGGTAGAGGCCGAAGCGCACCCAGAGTTGTGGCGGTTGCGTTTGGACCGTGAAAGCCTGCGGGCACCCGTACACCGCGACAAATTGCAAGCGGCGTTGGCCGAACATTTGGGCCGCGCAGTGAGCTTGGAACTCGTCGCTGGTGAGTCTGAAGACTCACCAGCACAGCGCGCCACTGCCGAGCGCGACCGGCGTCAGCACGACGCCGAGCAGATCATCCACAACGATCCGTTGGTGCTGGCCTTGATGGCACAGTTCAAAACTGCGCGCATCGTGCCAGGCTCCATCAAGCCGCATTGAATCCTTCGACTCGGTCAGCCCGAGCCGCTCAATTTTTTGAATAATCCTTAGGAGAAAAATCCATGATGAAGGGCCAACTCGCCGGCTTGATGAAACAAGCCCAAGCGATGCAAGACAACATGAAAA